>NZ_JBEZLQ010000008.1:0-368258 GCF_040652235.1 Streptomyces sp. NPDC048277 | reverse complement strand
CCGGATGATAGCGAAAGCGTCAAGTCCGGTTCGGCGGGAGGCCGCGAGGAAAAGGAGCTGCCACGGCAGACACCTCGCCACGCGGCCGACCCAACGGCGTGGGTCATGCACGCCCGGCGCCTGGTCCGGGACCACGAACGGCTGCCCGAAAGCTCCGAGGCGATGATCAACCTCGCGGCGATCCGGCTCATGACCCGCCGACTCACCCGCCCGACCGTCCATCCCACCGCAGCCCGCCCGCGACCGGGCGAAACAGTGAAAGCGGCCTGACCGGAACGGTCCCATTCCTCGTCCCAGTCGTCACCGCCGTCGTGCGGATCGTTCGCTCCGGCCGCGTCGGCAGCCCGGTCGGCGAAGCCGGAAACGGCAGTCGCCGACCGGCCGACCCAGCAACGCAAATCCCCCGCTCGAATTCTGAGCAGGCCAAATAATGCTGGAACCTACCGCCTGTCACGCCACGAATGACTCAAGAACTAACGCGCCGGAGGGCGGGACTCACGGGACTGCGCATTAGCCGTTCCCCACGCCTGAGCCTGACCTGAGTACGCCGATGACTGCCGCACGCCCGGATCACGCTGTGAGTACGCCGGCAGTTTCTCCCTGAGCCGTGCCGCCGCCTGATTCTGCGGGTACTGCGCCGGCTGGGTGTCTCCATGTGACCGATGAATATTGTCAAGCCTGGCCTGCAAAACAGCATCCACAGATCCGTATGTCCTCAGCATCCTACCGAAAGCCAGACCGGCCCCATGCACGCGGGCTACGAGCCTGAAATGCTCCTGAGGGTCCCCGCCCCATTGGGAGGCCCGCCACTCCGCATGACCGTGAAAATAACTGCGAATATAGTCATCATCACGACCAAGGTTATTTTCACCGGCCTGGACGGAGTCGTTCCACACTTGATGCAGATGATGATCGTCACCTCTCAGGCTGTTCGGCGACGGAGACGCCAGGTGACGCCAGTCACCGGTCTCTTCCAGCACCACACGTTGCTGCGGGGAAAGATCACCGACATTCTCGGGCAGATGTTCGAGCGGCACGAAAGCTCCTCAGGTATGTGAATCTCCAGCCCTCACGACGCAATAGCCGCCTGCGGGGTTCAAAACCCCGAGTGACAGGCAGACAGCCACCAACCGACCGGCCAGGGATCGAAAACAGGCTCTGAGCTTGTTCTTTTTCCTCTGGCCTCGAACGGTGTCCCGAACGAGGTCACTCACCTGGGCATTCGCCGGACATGAGGGTGGCCTTCGTCTGATCCTGTGCTCCGTCACGAGGAGAACCAGTCGAAGGCCGTTGTCATGAGTGTGGTGTGCCCAGATGTCCGGCGGGAAGCGTTGGCGGAAGCGTCACGCTTCCGTGCAGATTTCTACGAGTGTCTGACCGCCCGGCGTGACGAAATGTTCGAACTGGCCGACGCGCTGTTGTGTGTCGACGGGCCGGTCACCTCGCCGGTGGACCTGACGATGGTGCCCGAACACCGGCGTGGGCACGGCGCGCTGTACGGGGCTCTCAACCGGGGTCGGATCGACGTCGAAAGGCTGCGGACCTTGCTCGCCGGGCTGTCGTTGCCCCGGTTCGAGGGCGGGCGCCTGGTCCTGGCGGTCGACGTGTCGCCGTGGCTGCGCTCGGACGCGCCGTGCTCGGCAGACCGGCTGTTCTGCCACGTCTACGGCCGGGCGAAGTCCGCCTCCCAGTTCATCCCGGGATGGCCGTACTCCTTCGTCGCCGTCCTCGAACCGGGAGCCACCTCGTGGACGTCGATCCTGGACGTGGTCCGGCTCGGACCCGAAGACGACGCGACCGCCGTCACCGCCACCCAACTCCGGGCCGTGGCCGAGCGGCTCATCTCAGCCGGCCAGTGGGCGCCCGGCGACCCGGACATCACGATCGTCATGGACGCGGGTTACGACGTCACCCGCCTGGCCTGGGTCCTGCGGGATCTTCCTGTCGAGTTGGTCGGGCGGATCCGCAGTGACCGGGTGATGCGGCTGCCGAAGCCCTCGCCCAAGGAGTACGCCCTGGCCTGTCCCCAGGGCGGGCGACCGCCGAAGCAGGGCAAGGAATTCCGCTTCGCCAAACCCGAGACCTGGCCCGAGGCGGCGATCACCACCGACACCGACAGCACCAACTACGGCAAGGCCGAGGCCCAGGCGTGGGACCGGGTCCACCCGCGGTTGACCCACCGCTCGGCCTGGCTGGAGCACGACGGCGAACTCCCCGTCGTCGAGGGCACCTTGGTCCGGTTGAAGGTCGAGCATCTCTCCAAGGAACGAGAAGCACCGCCGGTTTGGCTGTGGTCCTCCAAGACCGGCGCCACTCCGGCAGACGTGGATCTGTGGTGGCAGGTGTTCCTCAGGAGATTCGACCTTGAGCACACCTTCAGGTTCGGAAAACAGATTCGCGGCTGGACCACCCCGAAGATCCGCACTCCCGAGGCCGCAGACCGGTGGACCTGGCTCGTAGTCGTTGCCCACACCCAACTCCGCCTCGCCCGGCCGCTGGCCGCCGACCTCCGCCGACCCTGGGAGAAGCCGACCAAGCCCGAACGTCTCACCCCGGCCCGGGTCCGCCGGGGGTTCAGGAACATCCGAGCCCACCTGCTCTGTCCGGCCCGTGTTCCCCAACCGCGCGGCGCTGGTCCCGGACGACCGCCCGGGACCAGGAACTGCCGTCCCGCCCCCCGACGCCGAAGCCGACGGCGAGCTGGGCGTAGGTGTGCCCGCACCGCAGGTGGGCCAGCACCAGCAGGGCCTTGCCGGTCCGCCGGAAGCCGACGCCACCGGATGCCAAGCTCACGGCGCCGGGCAGTCAGCCAGTGGGACAGGTACCGAAGGGCCGAGCTGGACAGATCGTTGCCCGATGGGTAGACAAGCACATGAAGCTCCGGACGGACAGGTTGCTCTTGGTCGACAGCCCATCTACCAGGAGCTTCACCTCTCCTCACACCCGGTCCCTGCACCAACTCACGCCGCCTCCAGCCAAGTTGGCAAAGGCTCAGTGACCGCGCGGTAGAGGGGGTTGAGGAACATCCATGTCAGATCGTGCGCTAAGGATCTGTCGGCCCTGGTGGGTGACTGACGGAGCGTCGACGGCCGGACCTGTCTGAAGTCGTTCCACGAATAACGCCCTATTATCTGCGGAAGCTTGGGTCGTCACCTGGAGTGTAGTTCTCTGGGCCGTACGTGAAGCGGCCCTGTTATCCGTGGCAAGGGGGAAGCTGTACCCACCGTCGTGCAACTGCCGGCCGGGAAGGCGTTGACCGTCCGTGCGGCGGCGGACGCCTTCCTCGACTCGCTCCGCAACCCGAACACGGTCCGCAGCTACTCGACGGGTGTCGGCAAGACCGCCGAGCGGATCGGGGAGGGCCGCCCGCTGGGGTCGGTCGCGGACGACGACATCGGCGAGGCTCTGGAACTGCTGTGGGGCACCGCGGCGGTCAACACCGGGAACGCCCGCCGGGCGTCGGTGCTGTCGTGGCTTGGCTGGTGCGCGGAGTACGGGTACGACGGCCCGGCGGTCCCGGCCTGGACGAAGCGGCTGGCGGTGCCGGACTCCGAGACCCCGGCCCGCTCGAAGACGGCCGGGGACCGGCTCATCGCCCGGCGCGAGGTCCACCTGCGGGAGAAGACGCTGTGGCGGATGCTCTACGAGACCTGCGCCCCCGCGGAGGAGATCCTCGGGGTGAACATCGAGGACCTGGACCTCACCGCCCGGCGCTGCCCGGTGAAGGCCAAGGGGGCCCGGAGCAAGGCCCGCCGTCGCGGGCAGGCCCGTGAGGACTTCGTGCTGGAGACCGTCTACTGGGACGCGGGTACCGCCCGGCTCCTGCCCCGCCTGCTCAAGGGCCGTACCCGGAGCCCGGTGTTCGTCACCCACCGGCGGCCCGGCCCGGGGAAGGTCGTCAGCCCGCGCGACGTGTGCCCGGACACCGGCCTGGCCCGCCTCTCCTACGGGCAGGCCCGCGCCCTCCTCGATGAGCACACCGCCGTACGCGGGCCAGGGACCGGCTGGGACCTGCACGAGTACCGCCATTCGGGGCTGACCGAGCTCGGTGTCCAAGGCGCCTCGCTGCTGATGCTGATGGCGAAGTCCCGGCACAAGAAGCCGGAGAATGTCCGCCGCTACTTCAAGCCCTCCCCGGAGGCGATCTCCGAACTGACCAGCCTGCTCGCCCCCGGGCGGCAGCAGCCGCTGACCTCTCGCTGTCCCGAAGCGCAAAGCCCCGGGCCGAGCGATAGCGCTTGTCGTGGGGGGAAGACCGGTCTGCGTCGGATCCGTCTCGTGCTTCTTTGACGACCGGAGCGGGCTCGTATCAGTCGTGCGCTCCTGGGGCTTGCGCTGTGACGCTGCCGGTATCGGCTGCCGTCCTGCTCCATTGGGCCAGCAGGCGCAGGGAGGTCTCGGACGGGCTGCCGGGTTCGGTGCCGTAGACGAAGAGGATCTGGTCCGGGTCGTCTCCGGGGGTGAGGGCCTGGTAGGTGACGGTGAGGTCGCCGACGAGCGGGTGGTGGTAGTCCTTGGTACCGGTCGTGCGCTGGTGGACCTTGTTGTCCGACCAGAAGCGGCGGAACTCCTCGCTGTGTACGGACAGCTCTCCGACCAGGGTGCTCAGGGCCGGGTCGTCCGGGTGACGGCCCGCGTCGAGGCGGAGCATGGCGGCGGTGTCCGCGGCGACGCGGGGCCAGTCCCGGTACAGCTCGCGCGCGTGCGGGTCGAGGAAGACGTAGCGGGCCTGGTTCCGCTCGGCCGCGGGAAGGACGCGGAAGTCGGTGATCAGGCGTCCGGCGAGTGGGTTGTGGGCCAGCACGTCGAGGCGCCGCCCGAGGACGAAGGCGGGGCGGTCGGCCTGCTGGAGGGTGTCCAGCAAGTCCCAGGTGGCGGGGTGGACGCGCTGAGGTCGCGGGCGACGGCGGCGGGCCGGTCGGGGCCGGGCGAGGGTGTGCAGGTGGCTGCGCTCGGCGTCGTCCAGGTGCAGGGCCGTGGCGAGCGCGTCGAGGACCTCTGTGGAGGCGCTGCGGCTGCGGCCCTGTTCGAGGCGCGTGTAGTAGTCCACACTCACCCCGGCCAGCCGGGCCAGTTCCTCCCGGCGCAGGCCGGATACCCGGCGCCGCCCCAGGTCGGGTGCGTCCAGCCCGGCCTCCCGCGGGGTGAGGCGGGTACGGGCGGAGCGGAGGAATTCCGCCATCGGTGTGCTGGTCGGGTGCTCACGGTCCACCCATCCAGCATCGCGCAGGCCTGGAGGATTCGGCGGCGGGAGGGTGGCCCACTTTGTCCCCCGATCAGGCGGGCCCCTCTGCGGCCTCTTTTGCCTGCTCAGAGCTGGTTCAGTGGATGCCGGAGCCCGCCACCGCAAGGGGTGTCCGGGCGAAGCGAACGGATGGAGATACCTTCATGGCAACGTGGTTCATCACCGGCGGCTCCCGCGGGCTGGGACTGGAGATCGCGCGGGCGGCACTGAACGGCGGCGACAACGTCGTGGTCGCCGCCCGTGACCCGCAGAAGCTGCCGGACGAGCTGTGCCAGCACGACCGAGTCCTCGGTGTCGCCCTCGACGTCACCCGCAGCGAGGACATCACCGCCGCGGTCGAGACGGCTGTGGAGCGCTTCGGCACGATCGACGTCCTCGTCAACAACGCGGGGCGCGGTCTGCTCGGGGCGCTGGAGGAGATCACCGATGCCGAGGCGCGGTCCCTGTTCGATCTCAACGTCTTCGGGCTGATCAACGTCACCCGCGCGGTCCTGCCGGGAATGAGGGCGGCCGGAGGCGGAAAGGTCGTGAACATCGGCTCCCGTTCCGGCTTCGAGGGCGAACCTGGGGTGAGCATGTACAGCGCGTCGAAGTTCGCCGTGGCCGGTGTCAGTGAGGCGCTCGCGGTGGAATTGGAGCCGTTCGGGATCCAGAGCATGATCGTGGAGCCCGGGGTCTTCCGCACCGACTTCCTCGACGCCAGCTCCTTGTCGACCGCGGCCGAGCGTATCCCCGCCTACGACGGCACGCCGGCCCACGCCACCCTGGACTGGGTCGACACCGCCAACCACACCCAGCTCGGCGACCCCGTCAAGGGCGCCACCCTGATCTATGAGGTGACCTGCCAGGACAAGCTGCCTGGGCACCTGGCCCTGGGGCGCGACGCGATCGAACGCCAGCTGGTCAAGATCCGCAGCCTTCAGGACGACCTCGCGGCCTGGCAGGACAAGTCCGCCGCCACGGCCTGCGACGACGCTGCCTAATGGGACGTGCCGGGTCGGTGAGACTCGGTGCCGTAGCCGCCATCAGGTGAGCACTTTCGCTGCCGGAAGCACTCGACCTCTGTGGTCAGACCGTGCCCCTGCTGGTCGGCCGGGAGGCCAGACCGCTGATGGGGTGGTGTGCCCGCCCTGGTGGCGTGAGCACTGGATCCATTAGGCCGCGCGCCGCCTTCCGCGGGCTGCAAGGAGCGAAGTACCTGACCAGGAGGACGAGTTGCTGCTGATCGGCGATGACTGGGCTGAAGACCACCACGACGTCGAGGTCCAGGACGAGACAGGCCGGAAGCTGGCCGCGGCAAGGCTGCCCGAAGGCGTGGAAGGAATCGCGAAGCTGCACTAGCTCCTCGCGAAGCAAGCCGGCACGGACCTCGATCCGGCCAGGGTGGTAGTGGGGATCGAGACCGACCGGGGCTCGTGGGTTCAGGCCCTGGTCGCCTCCGGTTACCAGGTCTACGCGATCAACCCGAGGCAGGTCGCCCGCTTCAAAGAGAGGTACGGCACCTCCGGCGCCAAGAGTGACAAGGGCGACGCGCACGCACTCGCCGACATGGTCCGTATCGACCGGGACCAGCTGCG
Organism: Streptomyces sp. NPDC048277; assembly: GCF_040652235.1. Taxonomy (NCBI): domain Bacteria; kingdom Bacillati; phylum Actinomycetota; class Actinomycetes; order Kitasatosporales; family Streptomycetaceae; genus Streptomyces; species Streptomyces sp. NPDC048277. Next base: position 361,436 of record NZ_JBEZLQ010000008.1, on the reverse strand, counting down.
GCCGGCGGCCGGGGACAGCGAGCAGGCGCAGGCCGTCAAGGTCGTCGCCCGTGCCCACCAGACCCTGATCCGGGAACGCACCCGCACCTTCCAGCGTCTGCGGACCACGCTGCGGGAGTACTTCCCCGCAGCCCTGTCCGCCTCCTCAGACCTGGAGCTGACCAGTACGGACGCCCTGGAACTGCTAATCAAGGCACCCACCCCGGCAGCCGGGGCGAAGCTGACGCGCGCCCAGATCACCGCGGTCCTGGTCCGCCACCGCCGCCACCACCGCGACGCGAAGGCGGCCACCATCCAGAGCACCCTGCGCGAGCGCCAGCTGGGACTACCCGCGCCGGCCACCGCCGCCTATGCGGCCACCGCAACCGCCCACGCACGCACGCCTGATCATCGCACTGAACGAACAGATAGACGCGATGGAAGTGCAGGTGAAAGCCCATTTTCTTGCGCACCCGGACGCTGAGATCTACCTCTCGATGCCCGGCATCGCGGAGATCACCGGCGCCCGGGTGCTCGCCGAGTTCGGAGACGACCCCACCCGCTACACATCCGCGAAAGCCCGCAAGAACTACGCCGGCACCAGCCCGGTCACCCGCGCCTCGGGCAAGAGCCACACAGTCCAGGCCCGCTACGTCCGCAACAACCGCCTCGCCGACGCCCTCCAGCGCCAGGCGTTCGCCGCCCTGCGCGCCTCACCTGGTGCCCGCCACTACTACGACAAGCAACGAGCACGCGAGGCCGGCTACAACCCCGCCCTCCGTCAGCTCGGCAACCGTCTCGTCGGCATCCTCCACGGCTGCCTCAAAACCCGCACCCACTACGACGAAGCGACCGCTTGGTCGCACCACGCCCAACTCCATGCCGCTTGACACCAAACGACATGGGGTGTCTGACCAGAGCAGACCTACTCCTCGTCCCAGTCGTCACCGCCGTCGTACGGATCGTTCGCTTCACCGTCCGGCGCCTCGTGTCGGTGGTGGTCCTCGGTCACCACGAGCCACGGTTCGACTGCCCCACGCATGGCTCGGAGCGAGGACCGGAGGACCCGCGGCAGCGCGCTCGGGACAGCGAAACACGCGTCAAGGACAGCGGCCCCGTAGCGCCCGCTTCTACGGTCCGGACGCCCGCCATCGTGCCATCGGTGAATGAACTCTTTCTTCGGCTCATCCGTAGCGACGGGCGGAGCACGCCGACTACCGACAGAGCAGGAGAACGGGTAACGATGCCTGAACAAGGTAAGCAGCCAAGGATTCCGGCACCCCAGAGCAAATTGGGACAGGCGGCACGAGGCTTGGTCGAATTGTCGCAAGGGTATCGGGATTTCAACCAGCCCACGCGCAACGTCCGCGGCGAGACCAGCCGGGCCACAACCGGCCCCCAGTCCATGGCGGCCGTGGCGCGAGCCGCCAATCGGTATCAGCCAGCAACCGCCTCGAACAACACCGCAAGCGGTTCACAGACCAACGCTGGGGCCGCCGGTAGGCCTGCCTTCGACCCGGTGAAGGCTGCGGCCCAGGCCAACGCCAAGAAGGGTCCGAGCCGCTGAGGGTATGAGCGAACCCGGACGGGTGTCCTGCCCCTAGTAGTCGCCCCAGGGCACCCGCCTTGGTCCTGCGTCCGGAGATACGGGAACGATTCCGGTCGGCTTTCCAGAGCTCCGGGAAGCAACCGCGCCGGTGAACGGCGCAGCAAGTTCCAGGGCCTGCCAAGGGACATCTACCTCGGCAGGCCCTCTTGTGCTCCAGCCATGTGACGTCTGTCCGGGGATCGGAAACAGGCTCTGAAGAGGCGCGGGTGGGCTGTGACCGATCCGCGGCCGCCGCCGCGTGTGCGCGACCGGCCACAGCCCACCCTCGCCCGGAGAACTACCGCGTCAACTCCGGCTCCACTGCTGGTTGGTCCCGCCGTTGCAGGCCCACAGCACCAGTGAGGTCCCGTTGCTCGTCGCCGCGTTGTACACGTCCAGGCACAGTCCGGCGTTGACGTTCGTGATCGTCCCGTCGGAGTTGACGTTCCACTTCTGGTTGTTCTGGCCGTTGCAGTCCCAGATCACGACCTTGGTGCCGTTGGTGGTGCCCTGGTTGTAGGCGTCCAGGCACTTGTTGCCGTACACCACGAACTCCTTGCGGGAGGTGTACGTCCAGGCCTGGTTCTGGCCGCCGTTGCAGTCCCAGATCTCGGCCTGGGTGCCGTTGGTGATGGTGTTGTTGTAGACGTCGGCGCAGCGGCCGGACTGCCCGCCCACGAGGAGCGTGCCGTTGGTCCCGGGGATCGGGCTGACCGTGATCGAACCGAGCGTCGGGAGCGAACTGCCCGTGAAGGTGAGGGAGTTGCCCGATCCCTTGCTCAGGTCGACCTGTACCGAGACCGTGCCCTGCGAGGACCCGGTCGGCGGGAAGGAGACCGTCGTGGCGGTCTGGCCGTTCACCTGGAGGGTGCCGGTGACGGCGGTGGAGCCGGTGTTGGTGTAGGCGACGTCGACGACGTCCAGGCCGGTGCTCGACGCGCTCACACCGGTGTACTTGCCGGTGGAGGTGGCGCTGTAGCCGGTGCTCGACGCCTCCGTGCCGCCGCTGATCCTGAGCATCACGGAGCCGCCGGCCGGGACGCTGGTGGTGTAACCGGTGCCGTACGACCCGAGGTTCGACTGCGCCCACAGGTCGCGGACCGTCGCGGAGGCGCTGGTCAGGCCGAGGTCGGACCAGCGGGCGGTGATGTTCGCGGCGGCGGAGGTGCGGTTGAGCAGCACGACCGCACGGTTGCCGGTACCGGCGAGGACCTTGCTGTAGACCTGGAGTCCGGTGGTGTCCTCGGCGACCTTGACGCCCTGCAGGCCGCGCGCGTCCTGGTCGACGGCGATCACGTCGGAGTTCTTGAGGATGGCGGCGGTCTCACTGGTCATCGAGGTGAGGTCGTTGCCGGCGAGCAGGGGGGCGCCGGAGATCGCCCACAGCGCCATGTGGGTGCGGTTCTGGGCGGCGGTGAGGCCGCTCATGCCGACCGTCAGCATGTCGGGGTCGTTGTAGTAGCCGGTGTGCTGGGCGGCCGGGTGCAGGGTCTGGTCGAAGTTGGACAGCACCGCCGACTGGGACGCCGTACCGCCGTAGTAGTAGATGTCCGTGCTGGTCCGCCACATGGGAGCGAGGCCCGTCGCCCAGTTCCAGGTGTTCTGGTAGCCCCAGTTGCAGATGGACAGGGTCAGCGGGCGGCCGGTGGTGGCGGCGGCCGTGGCGATGGCCGAGCTGATCGACTTGTAGGCGGTGGCCGCGTCCAGGCCCTCGGCGTCGCCGCCGCACCAGTCGACCTTCACGAAGTCGAAGCCCCACTTCGAGAACTGGAGCATGTCCTGGGCGTAGTGCCCCTCGCTGCCCGTGTTGGCGGCGGCGGGGCGGCCGGTCGGGTAGTAGTAGCCGCAGCCGTTGTAGCCGGCGTCGGTGTAGATGCCGGCCTTCAGGCCCTTGCTGTGGATGTAGTCGGCGATGGCGCTCATGCCGCCGGGCCATTCACTGGTGTCGACGGTGATGTTGCCGTCGCTGTCGCGGGTGCCCTGCCACCAGCCCTCGTCGATGTTGATGTACTTGTATCCGGCGTCCGGGAGACCGGCCGCGACGAACGCGTCGACCTGCGCCTTGATGACGTCGTAGTCGATCTTCGCCGCGAAGCTGTTCCAGGAGGCCCAGCCCATCGGGGCGGTGGGCACCGAGACCTGGGAGACCGTCGCCGCCCGGGCCGGCCCGGGCGTAACGAAGAGGAGCGCGGCGGCGGCCGTCAGGGCCAGGGCGAGGGTGCGTACGGCGGCGGTCCACAGATGCCGTACGGGACCGTTGCCGGTCGATCTGGGCGGGGGGTACATGCGGCTCCTCCACGGGGGTCCACGAGGGGTACGGCTCGCGTGCGTTCGTAATCCCGAACAGCCTTCGATGTTCCGAACGTATCGCGCGCCGACCGTAGAGCCGCCGGAGGGTGAAGTCAACGGATGTGACAGGGGTGAACTCTGCGCCGATTGCGGATCGTTCACCCCGTGACGGCCACGGCGGCGCCATACTGCTGCTCGTGCGCGTAGCGATCATGACGGCGGGTTCGCGGGGCGATGTGGCCCCCTACACCGGGCTCGGGCACGGGCTGAGCCGGGCCGGACACGAGGTCACCCTGGTCACCCACGGCTGCTTCGCGGGGCTCGTCGAGGGGTCCGGGGTCGCCTTCCACCCCCTCCCGGTCGATCCCCGGGCCGAGTTGGAGTCCACGCGGGGGCGCGGGCTGCACCGCAGCGCCAGCGGAGCGGGGAAGCTGCTGCGGGTGGTGGAGATGGCCCGGCGGCTGGTCGGGCGGATGACGGACGACCTGATCGCGGCCGCGCGGATGAGCGACGCACTTCTGCTGTCCGGTTCGCTGGCCCCGGTCGGGCACACCATCGCCGAGGGTCTGCGCCTGCCCAGCATGGGCGTCTACCTCCAGCCACTGGCCGCCACCGGGGAGTTCGCGCCTCCCGTGCTCGGCGGCGGCACCTGGGGCGCCGCCGGGAACCGGCTCGCCGGGCACGGCGTGAACCTGGCCGTGGAGCAGGTCTTCGCCTCCGCCGTCCCCGCGCTGCGCACCCGCCTGGGCCTGCCTCCGCAGCGCTCCGGCGCCGCACGCCGGGCCAGGGAGCGCCAACTGTGGCCCGTCCAGCACGGTTTCAGCCCGCTGGTGGTCCCCCGCCCCCGCGACTGGCGGCAGGGCCTGGGGGTGTGCGGCTACTGGTGGCCGTACGACGGCGAAACCCGACTCCCCGACACCGTAAGGGCGTTCCTCGACGCCGGACCGCCGCCGGTGTTCGTCGGCCTCGGCAGCGCCACCGTGCCCGACGCGGACCGGCTGAGCGGCCAGGTCGTGGCGGCGCTGCGGAAGGCCGGACTGCGCGGGGTGATCCAGCGAGGCTGGGGCGGCCTGACCGCCGACGGCGACGACATGCTGACCGTCGGCGAACTGCCGCACTCGGTCCTGTTCCCACGGATGGCGGCCGTGGTCCACCACGCGGGTGCGGGCACCACGGCGGCGGGGCTGCGGGCCGGGGTGCCAGCGGTGCCGGTCCCGATCCAGTTCGACGAGGGGTTCTGGGCGGCGAGGCTGGTGGCGCTGGGGGTGGCTCCGGCGGCGGTGCCGTTGCGGGGGCTGAGCGTGGACGCGCTGGCCGGAGCGCTGCGCCGGGCGACCCGGGAAACCCGATTCGCCCGCCGGGCAGGCGAGTTGGGCGACCGGATCCGGGCCGAGGACGGCGTGGCCCCGGTGGTCGGGGCCCTGGGCGAACTGGCCGGTCCGATGTGATCCCGCCGGCCTCGGACTGCCGCAGTGGCGGGATGACGCCGAACGGTACGCGCCCCTCCAGGGGTGCGGGGAGTGCGTGCCGGCCGCCTCACCCCGGCAGCCCCATCACCGACCCGGGCCCCCGGGCGTCCAGCCCTCCGGCCGCAGGATCCCCACCAGCAACCTCACCAGCTCCTCGACGACCTCGTCGAGGCTCGCGTCCACCCACCCCGCGCTCCAGTCGTGCAGCAACCCGTTCACGCTGCCGATGAACGCCGTCGCGGCCAGCCGGTAGTCACGCGGCGCCGCGTCCCCACGCGCCACGGCCGCGTTCGCCTCGGTGCATATCAGCTCCACCCACCGCGCCCGCCGGGCCAGCCGCTGCTCCTCCAGCCGGGGACTGACCCCGATGATCTCGACGAAGGCGATACGGATACGCCGGGGGTCGGAGGTGACATCACGGGCGTAGGCCCGGAACAGCACCGTCACCCGCTCGACCAACGGCAGCGGCTCGGCCTCGGCGAAGGCCTCCACCACCGCCCGCTCGGCCCACCCGTTGACCTCCAGGTGCAGCGCGGCGAGCACATCCTCCAAGGTCTGGAACTCCTCGTAGAACTGACGGGTCGACAGCCCCGCGGCCTGACTGAGCGCCGCGACGGTCGTGGCGCGAAATCCCGGTGTGCCGCCGAAGAGCCCGAGCGCCGCCTCCAGGAAGCGCCGACGCCGCTCGGCCTTGCGTTCTTCGGCGGACCGTCCGCCGTAACGACCCGTCGGTGCCTTGATCCTGCCCACCACGACTGCCCCCTCCGTCGTCCACCCGTTGGCCAATTTTGTCGTGTACGCCTCTTGTGGAGTAAGCCGCCCTCTCCTTACTTTTCAGTAAGTTCGTTTTGAACGCGCCCGTGTTCAGATTCCGCGACCCGTGACTGCACGCGCGCCCCCACACTCATCAGAGGAGAGAGCAGTCATGCCTGCCTTCAGAACCAGGCACCTTTGCTCCGTAGCCGCCGCCCTCGTCCTGACCGTCGCCGCGCCCGCGACCGCCGCCAACTCGGCCGACGCCTCGCTGCGCGAGGTGCTGTTCGTCGGCAACAACTGGGACGGCACGGCCACGGTGCTGAAGTCCTCGGGGGACTTCGCCAAGGTCGGTCAGATCAACGTGATCCCGGACAAGGACGCGCGGATCGCGGAGATCAACGCCGACCCGATCAAGTGGATCTACTACACGTCGATCCGCAACGAGGTCGGACAGGGCCACGACCAGTACGCCGACGACATGTACTCCACGCCGGACGGCAAGTCCGTGGTCGTCTCCCGGCCGAGCTTCGCCGACGTCGTCTCCATCGACCTGGCCACCGACAAGATCAACTGGCGTTTCCCGGTGGCCGGTTACCGTGCCGACCACATGGCCGTCTCCCCCGACGGCACCAAGGTCGCGGTCTCGGCGTCGACCGCGAACAAGGTGCAGGTGCTGGACATCAACACCGGTACGGAACTGGGCGAGTTCGCCACCGGTGACAAGCCGCACGAGAACGTCTTCAGCCCCGACGGCAAGTACATCTGGAACATGGCGATCGGCGAGGTCACCACCTCGCTCGACGACCCGATCTGGGACTGGACCAAGGGCGACCGCCACATCACCGTGGCCGACGCCACCACCTACAAGCAGGTCAAGATCATCGACATGCGGGACCGGCTGGACGCGATCGGCCTGACCGACTTCTCCGACGCGGTACGGCCCGCGGCCTTCACCCCCGACTGGTCGAAGATGTACTTCCAGGTGTCGTTCTTCAACGGCTTCCTGGAGTACGACATCGCCAGCGACAAGATCACCCGGGTGAAGACGCTGCCGGTGAACCCGGCGACCAGCACGGACCGCACCACCTGGCTCCTCGACTCCCGCCACCACGGCATCTCGATGAAGCCGGACGGCACCAAGCTGTGCGTCGCCGGGACGATGGACAACTACGCCACCGTCGTCGACCGGGCCACCCTCCAGGAGGGCCCGCTCGTCACCGCGTCCACCCCGTACTGGGCGACGGTGAGCGGTGACGGCAAGGACTGCATCATCTCCGAGGCGGGCGCCGACCAGGTGACGGCCATCGACTTCGCGACGGGCCAGAAGGTGCTCTCGGTCCCGGTCGGCGACCACCCGCAGCGCGTCCGGCTCGGCCATGTGCAGGCCGACTGGACGGGTGCGACGAGTAGTTGACGGACCATCACGTACTTCGGCCTCCGGGGTGCCTGGCACCCCGGAGGCCGAAGCGTTGCCCAGAACGCTCAGCACTCTCAGAACTTCGACGCCACCCAGGCGGCCAGTTCCGACTTGGCCGCGGCCAGCAGGGTGGAGCTGGGCGAGGTCGCCCCGTTGGTCACCAGCGCGAAGTGCAGCACGCCGGAGTCCGAGTCGGTGAGCAGCAGCCGGCGGCTGCCCGTCCCGCCCGGCTCGGCCGCCACGCCGACCGGGGTCGAGGACGTGTACGACGGGGGTGCGTACGCCGTGCCCAGGTCGGAGACGACGGTGGTGGACGCGGTCGGGAAGGAGGCCGGAAGGTGGAGTTCGGTGGGTGCGGTGGCACTGCTGGAGCGCCAGACCTGGACGGCGTACTGACCGGAGCCGACCAGCGCGGCCACGTTCGGCAGCGAGCTGGGGACCGGGTTCCAGGTCAGGGTCGTGGAGCCGTCCCGGGAGCGGTCCTCGTAGGTGAAGGCGAGGGTGGAGCCGGAGGTGGCGCCCGGGTAGATGCGGTCGAGCAACCGGGCGTCCTGGCGGAGCGTCACCGTGCCGGAGTCGTCCATGTTCACGGCCGAGAGGTCCTCGTCGTTCCAGGCGTCACCGGAGGTGAGGACCTTGCTGGCGTTGTCGTTCATCAGCTCGTGGTGGCGGCCGTTGTAGATGTCCCACTGCCACTGGGTGCCGGAGAGGACCGGGCCGGAGGACGCCGGGGTGGACCACCAGGTCGAGCCGGGGAGACGGGAGTCGAGGGCCTGGTACATGGCCTTGTCGACGGTGGGCGCCTTGCCGGAGGTGGAACCGGACAGCGGGTGCCCGAACTCGCTGACGACCGCGGTGGTGCCGGTCGCCGAGGCACGGTCGCGGATGGTGCCGAAGTCGGTGGAGTACTGGCCGTCGGAGGCGTTGCCCCACATCAGGATGCCCGAGATGGCCTTCTGGTCGTAGTAGTGGGTGTTGAAGACATAGCGCGAGCCGAGCGTGCCCACGTCCAGCAGGCCGCCCTCCTGGTTGGTGACGTTGCCGTTCCAGTAGAGGTTGGGCTCGATGAGGGCGGGCTTGCTGCTCCAGCCGGCCGCGTCCATCCGGGCCCGGAACTTCTGGTAGAAGGGCCACAGCCGGTTCTGCTCCCAGGTGCGGGAGGTCTCGCCGGAGTCGTAGGAGCCGGCGTACGGCTCGTTGTACGGGTCGAAGCCGACGACGCCCGCGAACTCGTCGGACGTCAGGTGCCCGGCCAGGTAGGTCATGGTGGTCTGGGCGGTGGCCAGGAAGTAGTCCTGGAGGCCGTAGTTGTTGTGCCAGAAGTCGTACTGGGCGTCCTGGACGGCCGCGTTCTGGGTGATGTTCTGGCCCCAGAACAGGCAGATGCCGCAGGACTCGGCCGGGTAGTCCCCCAGCGCCACGGCCCACGCGGGGGCGCCGTCACCGGTGTACCAGCTGCCGGAGTTGAACAGGTAGCGGGAGTACAGGTCCTGGTGGAAGTCGGGGAAGACCCGGATGCCGGCGTCGAGGAACGCCTGCATCTGCGCGGTCACGGCGGCCAGGTAGGTGGTGCTCACCTGGCCCTGCACGGGTTCGGCGTGCGCCCAGGAGAGCAGGAAGCGTACGGCGTTGCCGCCGCCGAGGGCGCGCAGCGCGGTGGCGGACTTCTTCGCGTCGGCGACCGAGGCGAAGGGCAGGCCGCTGTTCTCCTCCAGCTTGGTCTCGCCGGAGACGTTGTAGCCGCGCAGCACGACCTCACGGCCCTGGCCGTCGACGAAACGGCCGTTCTGCACGGTGAGGGAGGTGCCGTCGAACCAGAGGGAGTCGGACGGGGTGGCAGCGGAGGCGGACGGGGCGCCCGCCACCGCGAGGAATCCGCAGAGGACAACCAGGACAACGACCAAACGCGCCCGGATACTCGTCATGTTCATTACAGTCCGGTGATTTCCGGACACCGTCAATACTTCTGACTCATGAGTAAGTTGAATACCTGCCTGACACTTGGTGCTCAACCGCCCACTCGACCTGTCACCTTCAACAGGTACTCCCTGCGATTGAGCGGATTGTGATCGGTACGGGCCCGGTCGGGGACCGCACCGCGCGACACGGGCGCGTGGTGATCGAAGGCGCTCTCCAACTCGCCCTCACCGCGGGTCAGCCCCGGCAGCCGCTGCTCCAGTTCGTGCACCCGGGCGGCGGGGACCGCGCCCTCCAGGACGGCGAGCGGCCCCTGCGTCCCGGTCCGCCGGGGCACCGCGCCGAGCCGGGCGAGCACCGGCAGCAGCGCGCCCAGGGTGTCCGCCGGGGCCTCCAGCCGGAACCGGTGCATCGGCTCGTGCACCCGGGTGCCGGCCCGCCGCAGCGCCTCGACCAGCACGAGCGGGGTCAGGCCCCGGAAGTCGTGGCCGGTGCTCGACATGCTCTTGTCGAAGCGCTGGTGGGCGTGGCTCTGCCGGGGCGAGTAGCCGGAGTGGGTCATGGTGACCGTGCAGTCGGGGATCCGCCAGCCGTGCAGCCCCTGGCCGAGGGTCTCGCGCACGGTGTCCTCGACGGCCTTGAAGAAGGCGTACGGCATCGAGCCCAGCTCCACCTCCATCCGGAAGCCGACGCCCGCGCCGGCCGGTGCCGGCTCCACCCGCAGGCCTACGGTCGCCAGGAAGGGGTTGCCGTCCTTCTTGTTGAACTCGACGGCGGCCCCCGTGCCGGTCACCCGCTCGACACAGATGGTCGTGGTCTCCCGGAAGGTGACGTCGAGGCCGTACTCGTCGGCGAGGGTCGCCTGGATGACCTCCTTCTGCACCTCGCCGTAGAGGGAGACGGAGGTCTCCTGCCGTACCTCGTCGTGCCGGACGTCGATCAGCGGGTCCTGCTCGGCGAGCTGGGTGAGGGCGAGGTGCAGGGAGCGCCGGCCGGTGCCGGGCCCGGGGACGACGACGGTCTCCAGGCTCGGGGGCGCGAAGTGGTGCTCGTACACCCACCCCGGCAGCCCGAGCGCGTCGCCGATGCGAATGCCGTCGAGCCCCCACACCTTGACGATCCGGCCGGCGCCGGCACTGTCCCGCGGAAGGTCCGTACCCCGCTCGAAAACGCTGAGCGCGGTGACGCGCCCCTCGGGCCTGCGGCCGCCCGCGCGGCGATCGGCGGCCCGGGTCTCGTCGCGGCCCTCCACGGCACGGCTCCCCTCGCCGACGCACACGAGGCGGTCCCCCTCGCATGGCCCCACCGCTCGACCGTCCTCACGAACAGCGCCGACGCAACCCCACGCATCGCCCGCAGCCCGGTCCCGCCCGCCCACGCCCGGCACTCGGCCCTCCATGCGAGCAGCGACGGCACGGCCCCCCTCACCGTCGCCCACAACCCGGTCCTGCCCGGCCGAGCCAGGCACTCGACCCTCCCCCGGCGCACCGACACCCCGACCCACCGCACCGTCACCGGCAACTCGGTCCCGCCCACCCCCGCCCGGCACTCGGCCATCCGCGCGAGCAGCGACGTCGGGGCCCCACCCGCCGCCACCCACAGCCCGGTCCCGCCCGCCCGGGCCAGGCACTCGACCCTCCCCCGGCGCACCGACACCCCGACCCACCGCACCGTCACCGGCAACTCGGTCCCGCCCGCCCCCGCCCGGCACTCGGCCATCCGCGCGAGCAGCGACGTCGGGGCCCCACCCGCCGCCACCCACAGCCCGGTCCCGCCCGGCCGGGCCAGGCACTCGACCCTCCCCCGGCGCACCGACACCCCGCCCCACCGCACCGTCACCGGCAACTCGGTCCCGCCCGCCCACGCCCGGCACTCGGCCATCCGCGCGAGCAGCGACGTCGGGGCCCCACCCGCCGCCACCCACAGCCCGGTCCCGCCCACCCGGAGCCGACGCCGCCCGACCGCTCTCGCACGCACCGACATCCCGACCCGCCGCGCCGTCGCCTGCACTCCGGTCCTGCCCCCGGGCGCCCTGCGGCCGGCCCCCCTCTCGGGATTCCGCGGCGCGATCCGCCTCGTGGCCACCGTCACCGACCGGGATCCGATCGCGGACCCGCAGGCTGCCGGAGAAGAGCCGCGCGTAGGCGATCTTCTCCCCCGCCGGGCCCCGTTCGACCTTGAAGACCCTGGCGGACAGCGGTCCGTCCGAGTCGCCGTCGGCCGCGGGGAGCAGCCGCTCCAGCCCCGTGATCAGCTCGGGGACGCCGGCGCCCGTGATCGCGGAGCCGAAGTACACCGGATGGACGACGGCCCGCCGGGTCTGGTCGGCGAGGGCGGCGCGCAGTCGGCCGTCGGGGACCCCGCCGTCGAGGTAGGCGGCGAGCAGCGCGTCGTCGTGGTCGGCGAGCGTGTCCAGCGCGGCCGGGCCGAGGCCGGGCACGAAGCGGGCGGCGCGGGTGCCGGGCGCGGCGGCCCGGCCCATCGGGACGAGCGGTACGGCGAGCCTGCGGGCCAGCTGGGCGAGTACGGCCTCGTCCTGGGCGCCCCGCCGGTCGATCTTGTTGACGAAGATCAGCGTGGGGATGCCCAGCCGCCGCAGGGTCCGCATCAGGACGCGGGTCTGCGCCTGGACGCCCTCCACGGCCGACACGACCAGGACGGCACCGTCGAGGACACCGAGGACCCGCTCCACCTCGGCGATGAAGTCCGGGTGGCCCGGGGTGTCGATGAGGTTGACGGTCACCCCGTCGAGGGGGAACGACACGACGGCGGACTTGATGGTGATGCCGCGCTGCCGTTCGAGGGCGAGGGTGTCGGTCCGGGTGCTGCCGTCGTCGACGCTGCCGAGCTCGTCGGTGACCCCGGCGGTGTGCAGCAGCCGTTCGGTCAGACTGGTCTTACCCGCGTCGACGTGGGCGAGGATTCCGAGATTGAGCAGATGGGTCGAATGCACTGGGCGTGATGTCCTTCGGCATGGATGGGATTCCTTCCTGGGTGGACATGCACGCAGCGCGCATCGGTGGTCCTCTCTCGGTGACATCGGGTCGGGAGCAGTGCAGCAGGGCGACCCGCCCGGCGGCAAGGGATTAATGCTCGACGAAACCGCCGCCGCAGCACTCGCCGCCTCCAGGACCCGGTCATAGAGTGACCTACATCACGCCACCGTGACTCCTTTTGCCCGTTTTCCCTGACTCCTGCCCGCACGGTCTGGAGGGCACATGACCCACATCAAGGTGCACGTGGACGGCACGCCCTACGAGGACGAGGTGGAGCCCCGTCTGCTGCTGGCCCACTACCTGCGCGACCGTCTCGGCCTGACCGGCACCCCGATCGGCTGCGACACCTCGAACTGCGGCGCGTGCACGGTCGACCTGGACGGGGCGACCGTCAAGAGCTGCTCGGTCCTCGCCGTACAGGCGGACGGCGGCACGGTCACCACCGTCCAGGGGCTGGCCGAGAACGGGGAGTGGACGGCGCTGCAGCACGCGTTCCACGAGCGGCACGCTCTGCAGTGCGGCTACTGCACCCCCGGAATGATCATGGCCGCGCGGGATCTGCTGCGGGAGAACCCGCACCCCACCTCCGACGAGGCCCGGGAGGCCCTGGAGGGCAATCTGTGCCGGTGCACCGGCTACCAGAACATCGTCCGCGCGGTGCTGGCCGCCTCCGGGCAACCCGTACCCGAGGAGGCCCCGGCATGACCGATCAGGCCGTCGAACACGAGGTCGGCCGCGCCCGGCTGCGCAAGGAGGACGCCCGGCTGATCACCGGCCAGACCAACTGGACCGACAACATCCAGGTCGCCGGGCTGCTCCAGCTGGCGATTCTGCGCAGCCCGATGGCCCACGCCCGCATCACCCGTGTCGACGTCTCCGCCGCCCTGGAACGCCCCGGCGTCGTGGCCGCGTTCACCGGCGCCGACCTCGCCGAGGGCCTGGGTTCGCTGCCCTGCGCCTGGCCGGTGACCGAGGACATCGTGCTCCCCGACCACCCGCCGGTCGCCGTGGACGAGGTCCGCCACGCCGGCGACCCGGTGGCCGTCGTCGTGGCCCGGGACCGGTACGCGGCCGCCGACGCGCTGGAGGCGATCGAGGTCGACTACGACCCGCTGCCCCCGGTCCTCGACCTGGAGGCCGCGCTCACCGAGGACGCCCCGCTGGTCCACTCCGGCAAGGGCACCAACCGCTGCTACACCTGGCCGCTCGCCACCGGCGAGAGCTTCGAGTCGGTACGGCGGCGCGCCGAGGTCACGGTCAAACGCCGCTACCACCAGCAGCGGCTGATCCCCAACGCCATGGAACCCCGTGCCGTCGTGGTCACCCCGATCGCCGCCTCCGGCGAGTACACGGTCTACTCGGCGACCCAGATCCCGCACATCCTGCGGATCATGCTGGCCATGGTCACCGGGATCCCCGAGCAGAAGCTCCGGGTGATCGCCCCGGACGTGGGCGGCGGCTTCGGCTCCAAGCTCCAGGTCTACGGCGAGGAGGCCCTCGCCCTCGCGGTCGCCCGGAAGCTGGGCCGACCGGTGAAGTGGACCGAGTCCCGCTCCGAGGGCTACCTGGCCACCCACCACGGCCGCGGCATGATCCAGGACGTCGAGATCGCCGCCACCCGCGAGGGGAAGCTGCTCGGCCTCAAGGTGGACCTGCTCGCCGACATGGGCGCCTACCTGATGCTGGTCACCCCGGGCATCCCGATCCTCGGCGCGTTCATGTACCCGGGGATCTACAAGATGGACTCGTACGATTTCACCTGCACGGGTGTCTTCACGACCCGCACGCCCACCGACGCCTACCGCGGGGCGGGGCGCCCGGAGGCGACCTTCGCCATCGAGCGGATCATGAATGAGCTGGCCGCCGAACTCGGCCTGGACCCGGTGGAGTTGCGGCGCCGGAACTGGATCCGGCACGAGGAGTTCCCGTACACCACGATCGCCGGGCTGACCTACGACAGCGGCAACTACGAGGCGGCCACCGACAAGGCGCTCGCCCTGTTCGGGTACGACGAGATGCGCGCCGAGCAGCAGAAGCGCAACGAACGCGGCGACCCCGTACGCCTCGGCATCGGGGTGTCGACCTTCACCGAGATGTGCGGCCTGGCGCCCAGCCGGGTGCTGCGGGACCTCAGGTACGGGGCCGGCGGCTGGGAGGCGGCGGCCATCCGCATGCTGCCCACCGGCAAGGTCGAGGTGGTCACCGGCACCAGTCCGCACGGGCAGGGCCATGTGACCTGCTGGAGCCAGATCGCGGCCGACGTGCTCGGGGTGCCGTTCGACGACGTCGAGGTGGTGCACGGCGACACCCTGGCGGCCCCGCAGGGCATGGACACCTACGGCTCGCGGTCGCTGGCGGTCGGCGGCGAGGCCGTGCACCGGGCGGCGACGAAGGTGGTCGCCAAGGCCCGGAAGGTCGCCGCGCATCTGCTGGAGGCGAGCGAGCAGGACCTGGAGTTCACGGACGGCGTGTTCTCGGTGAAGGGCTCGCCGGAGGCGCGGAAGACCATCCAGGAGATCGCCTTCGAGACGTTCACCAACCACGACCTGCCCGACGGCGTCGAACCCTCCATCAACGCCGAGACCGTGGTCGACCCGGAGAACTTCTCCTACCCGCACGGCACCCACCTGTGCGCGGTCGAGGTGGACACGGAGACCGGGCGGACCCGGATCAGGTCGTACGTCTGCGTCGACGACGTCGGCCGGGTCGTCAACCCGATGATCGTCGAGGGCCAGGTGCACGGCGGCCTCGCGCAGGGCATCGCGCAGGCCCTCTACGAGGAGGCCGTCTACGACGACGAGGGCAACCTCGTCTCCGGGACCATGGCCGACTATCTGGTGCCCTCGGCGGCGGACCTGCCGGACTTCGTCACCGACCGGACGGAGACCCCGGCCGTCTCGAACGCCATGGGCGTCAAGGGAGTCGGCGAGGCCGGCACGATCGCGTCGACTCCGGCCGTGGTCAACGCCGTGGTGGACGCGCTGCGGCCGCTGGGCGTGCAGGACGTGCGGATGCCCTGCACCCCGGAGCGGGTGTGGCGAGCGGTGAAGGAGGCGTCGGCATGATTCCCCCGGCATTCGAGTACGCCCGTCCGGGCAGCGTCGAGGAGGCGGTGCGCACGCTCGCCGACGCGGGCGAGGAGGCGAAGGTGCTGGCCGGCGGGCAGAGCCTGCTGCCGTTGCTGCGGCTGCGGCTCGCCTTCCCCGAACTGGTCGTGGACGTCGGGCGGATCCCGGAGCTGCGCGGGGTCCGCGAGGACGGCGACGCGCTCGCCATCGGGGCGCTGACCACGCACCACGACATCATCCGCGACCCGCTGGTCCGCCGGCACGCGGGCCTGCTGGCCGCGGCGACGGCCACGGTCGCCGACCCCGCGGTACGGCACCGGGGCACCCTGGGCGGCTCGCTGGCGCACGCCGACCCGGCCGGGGACCTGCCCGCGGTGCTGCTGGCGCTGGACGGCGAGCTGGTCGCCGTAGGTCCGGGCGGCCGGCGCACGATCCCGGCCCGCGCGTTCTTCCTCGACTACCTCACCTCCGCGCTGGCACCCGACGAACTCCTGGTGGAGGTACGGGTGCCGAAGAAGGACGGCTGGGGCTTCCACTACGAGAAGTTCCAGCGGGTCGCGCAAGCCTGGGCGATCGTCGGCGTGGCGGCGCTGGTCCGGCGCGACGACGGGCACATCGCCGAGGCGCGGATCGGGCTCACCAACATGGGCTCGACCCCGCTGCGGGCCACGGCCGCCGAGGCGGCACTCGCCGGTGCCGACGGCCCCGAGTCCGTGGCCCGGGCCGCGGAGGCGGCGGCCGAGGGCACCCGGCCGTCCCAGGACCTGTCGGCCTCGCCCGAGTACCGGGAGCACCTCGCGCGGGTACTGACCCGGCGGGCGGTGCTGACGGCCGCCGGAATGGGGTGAGCGCCGATCACCCGCATGCACGACCCGGAGCAGGTGCGGGCCCGCCTGGAGGAGACGGGGTATCTCGTCGACGAGGGGCTGGCCGTCACCTGCTTCCTGGCCCTGAGACTGCACCGGCCGCTGTTCTGCGAGGGCGACGCGGGCGTGGGCAAGACCGCGCTCGCGTCCGCCCTGGCCGAGGCGCTGGGCGCGCCGCTGATCCGGCTGCAGTGCCATGAGGGCATCGACGCCTCCCAGGCCCTGTACGACTGGGACTTCCCGCGCCAGCTGCTGCACCTGAGAGCCGCCGAGGCCGCCGGGGTCACGGACGCGGACCGGCTGGAGAGCGAGCTGTACGACCGCCGCTTCCTGATCGCCCGCCCGCTGCTGCTGGCCCTCCAGCGGCACCCCTCGGTCCTGCTGATCGACGAGATCGACCGGGCGGACGACGAGTTCGAGGCGTTCCTGCTGGAGCTGCTCTCCGAGTACTCGGTCACGATCCCCGAACTCGGCACACTGCGGGCGAAGGTGCCGCCGGTGGTCGTCCTCACCTCGAACCGGACCCGGGAGGTGCACGACGCGCTGAAACGGCGCTGCCTCTACCACTGGTTCGACCATCCCTCCTTCGCCCGCGAACTGGCCATCGTGCGCACCCGGTTGCCGCAGGTGTCGGCGCGGCTGGCCGAACAGGTCACCGCGCTGGTGCAGGCGCTGCGCGGCGCGGACCTGCTCAAGCCGCCGGGCGTGGCCGAGACGATCGACTGGGCCGAGGCCCTGGACGCGCTGGGCGCGAGCGAGGCGGACGCGGAGCTGGCCGTGGCCACGCTGGGGTCGGTGCTCAAGTACCGGGAGGACGCGGACCGGGCGCGGGGGCTCGATCTCGCGGCGATCCTGGCGTCCCGGGGCGGGTGACCGGGCATGGGCGCGACGGAACCGGTGGCGGCCGGGGTGCCGGCGGATGCCGTACTGCTCGGTTTCGTACGGGCGTTGCGGGCGGCGGGCGTGGACGCGAGCACCGGACGCGGTGACGCGTTCCTGCGCGCCGTGGCCGCCCTGCGGCCGGACGTACGCTCGGACGTGTACGCGGCGGGGCGGGCGACGCTCTGCGGCGGCCACGACGACCTGGAGCGCTACGACCGGGTGTTCACCGCGTACTTCGAACGGTCCGCGGCCACTCCCGCACGGCCGGTGCGCACCGCTCCCCCGCCCCGGGTGCGGCTCGTCGCACGGGAGGCGGCAGCGGCACCCCCTGCACACCCCGAGAGCGAGCCGTCCGGTCCGCCCACGCCCACGCTCGCCAGCTCCGCCGAGGTGCTGCGGCACCGCGACGTCACCGAGCTGGACCCGGCCGAACGGGCCCAACTGCGCCGTCTGCTCACCGCGTTCGCGCTGGAGGGGCAGACCCGGCAGTCGGCCCGGCGGCGGCCCGCCCGGCGCGGGGACGTCGATCCGCGCCGTACGGTACGGGAGTTGCTGCGGCGCGGCGGGGAACCCGCCCTGCTGCGGCGGCACGCGCGCGTGGCGCGGCCCCGCCGGGTGGTGCTGCTCGTCGATGTGAGCGGCTCGATGGGGCCGTACGCCGACGCGCTGCTGCGGTTCGCGCACGCGGCGGTGCGCGCGGGCCGCACCGAGGTGTTCACCGTCGGCACCCGGCTCACCCGGGTGACCCGCGAACTGTCGCACCGGGACCCCGACCTGGCGATGGAGTCCGTCGCGGCCGCCGTGCCCGACTGGCGCGGCGGCACCCGGCTCGGCGAACTGCTGCGGGAGTTCCTGAACCGCTGGGGACAGCGCGGAATGGCGCGCGGCGCGATCGTCGTGCTGCTCTCGGACGGCTGGGAGCGCGGCGATCCGGAGCTGCTCGGACAGCAGATGCGCCGGCTGCACGCCCTGGCGCACCAGGTGGTCTGGGCGAACCCGCGCAAGGCGCGGCCCGGTTACGCGCCGCTGGCGGCCGGGATGGCGGCGGCCCTCCCCAGCGTCGACGCCTTCGTCGAGGGGCACAGCCTGGCGGCGCTGGAGCGGCTCGCGGCGGTGGTGCGCGGGGCGTCCGCGGCGTCCGACGGGAGAGGAGCCGAGCGTGCGTGAGATTCTGCCGGCGCTGGCCGGCTGGCACGCGGCGGGCATCCCGTTCGGGCTGGCCACGGTGGTCGCGGTCAGCCGCAGCGCGCCGCGCGGGCCCGGCGCGGCCATGGCCGTGGGGCCGGACGACGAGGTCGTGGGCAGTGTGTCGGGCGGCTGCGTGGAGGGCGCGGTCTTCGAGTTGGCGCAGGAGGTCGTGGCGAGCGGCGAGCCTCAGCTCCAGACCTTCGGCTACAGCGACGAGGACGCGTTCGCGGTGGGGCTGACCTGCGGCGGCGAGATCACCCTGCTGGTGCGGCCGGTGACCGCCGCGTCGGACCCGGCGTTCGGCGCGGTCGCCGCGTCGGTCGCGGCGGGCGAGCCGGTGACCGTGGCCACGGTGGTGGACGGGCCCGCGCCGCGCGGTGCCACCCTCGCGGTCTGGCCGGACCGGGCGGCGGGCACGCTCGGCACGGACGGCCTCGACGTCGCCGTCACCGCCGACGCACGCGGCGAACTGGCGCTCGGCGCCTCGGTCCTGAGGCACTACGGCCCGCGCGGGGAGCGCCGCGAGGACGCGGTGACCGTCTTCCTCCAGTCGTTCGCGCCCCCGCCCCGCATGCTGGTCTTCGGCGCGATCGACTACGCGGCCGCGGTGGCCCGGATCGGCGACTTCCTCGGCTACCGGGTCACCGTGTGCGACGCCCGCCCGGTCTTCGCCACGCCCAAGCGGTTCCCGGCGGCCGTCGAAGTGGTCGTCGACTGGCCGCACCGCTATCTGAGCGGCACGGACACCGACGACCGCACGGTCATCTGCGTCCTCACCCACGACCCGAAGTTCGACGTGCCGTTGCTGGAGGAGGCGCTGCGCCGGCCGGCCGCCTACATCGGGGCGATGGGCAGCCGCCGTACCCACGACGAACGGCGCGCCAGGCTCGCCGAGGCCGGTCTCACCGAGGCCGAACTGGCCCGACTGCGCTCACCGCTGGGCCTCGACCTCGGCGCCCGTACGCCCGAGGAGGTCGCCGTGTCCGTCGCCGCCGAGATCGTCGCGCTGCGCTGGGGCGGCAGCGGCACGCCCCTGACGATGACCAGCGGTGCCATCCACGCACCCGCCGCCCGCTGAGTGCCATGAGTTCCAGAAGGAGTGAGTCATGGAACTGCACCACGAGTTCACCGTCCCCGTCCCGGTCGACGACGCCTGGCGCGCGCTCCTCGACATCGAACGGGTCGCGCCGTGTCTGCCGGGCGCGGTCGTGGAGGACTACGACGGCAAGACCGTGACCGGCTCGGTGAAGGTCAAGGTCGGCCCGGTCACCGTGACCTACCGGGGCACCACGGTCTTCGAGGAACAGGACGAGTCGGCGCACCGGATCGTGCTGCTGGCGAGCGGCCGGGAGACCCGCGGGCAGGGCACGGCCAGGGCGACGGTCACCGGCACCCTCGCCGAACGCGACGGCGGCACGGCGGTGTCGGTCCGCACCGACCTCACGGTGACCGGCCGCCCCGCGCAGTTCGGCCGCGGGGTCCTGGCGGAGGTGGGCGACCGCCTGGTGACCCAGTTCGCGGCATGCCTGGCGGACCGACTGACGGAGCCCCCACAGGACGAACCGACCCTCGACGAGGAGGACACGGAGCCACTCGATCTACTGCGCACGGCGGGGGTACCGGTGGCCAAACGGGCGGCCGCCTTGTTGGCGGTGGCCCTGCTCGCATGGGTGCTGGCACGACTGCAGCGAAGAAGGCGAACCAACCGACACCGGTGACCGCACCCCCCTAGGGGCGCGGGGCTGTATCTGATATGCGGCTCCGCCGCGCGGGCGCGACCAGCCACAAACCACCCGCACCCGCCGACGAAACAGTCCCCGGCAGACGACTAGGCATGCAGCCCGAGTCCGTCCGCGTCAGCGCGGCGGCAGCCGGTGCAGCGTCACCTCCGCGAGGGCACCGTCGGCGACGGTCGCCGTGAGGTACGTGCAGTGCGGCTGGCGCCGCCGGTCGGTGGGCGAGCCGGGGTTGAGCAGCCGCAGGCCGCCCGGGGCCGTGGTGTCCCAAGGGATGTGGCTGTGTCCGAAGACCAGGACGTCCAGGTCGGGGAAGCGGGCGGCGCAGCGGGCCTCGCGGCCCTGGGCGGGACCGGTCTCGTGGATCACCCCGAAGCGCAGGCCGCCCAGGTCGGCGTAGGCCACCTCGGGGAGGCGGGCGCGCAGACCGGGGCCGTCGTTGTTGCCGTACACCGCGATCAGCCGGCGGCTGCGGCTCTCCAGCAGGTCGAGGGTGGCCTCGTCGACCCAGTCACCGGCGTGGAGCACGACGTCGGCGCGCGGGAGTTCGGCGAGGAGCTGGTCCGGGAGCCGCTTGGCCCGCGCGGGCAGGTGCGTGTCGGAGGTCAGGAGGAGGCGCACCCGGCCAGCCTAGCCAGCCGCCGTCCTCCCGTGAGATCTTCAGTTGGAACTTAACAGTTATGACTGGACAGTCTCTACTGACGGTTCTATGGTGTGGCGCATGGCAGAGATCACCGATTCCGCGACCCGTGTCGCACGCGACCTGCGTGTGATGTTCAGCAGGCTGCGCCGCCGTATCCGGGAGGTCGCCCAGGACGCGGACCTCACCCCGTCGCAGGAGTCGGCGCTCACCCTGGTGTCGAAGCACGGCGCGGCCACGGCCAGCGCACTGGCCTCCGCCGAAGGGGTGCGGCCGCAGTCGATGGCCGCCACACTGGCCGCGCTCGACCAGCACGGGCTGATCCGCCGCAGCCCCGACCCGACCGACGGCCGCCGCCAGCTGGTCACCCTGACCGAGGCCGGCCAGGCCCGCGTCGAGGGCAACCGGCAGGCACGCGACGAATGGCTGTCCCGCGCCTTCCAGGAGCGGTACACCGAGGAGGAGCGGCAGACCATCCTCACCGCGATCGAGCTGCTCGAACGGCTGTCGCAGGCGTGATACCGCGGCAGACCGCCCCCGCCCCCGAGGACGCCCGCCCGGCCCCCGCCGGATTCGACCGGCGGCTGATCGCGCCGATGGTCCTGGGCTCCGTGCTCAACCCGATCAACTCCTCGATGATCGCCGTGGCCCTGGTGCCCATCGGCGTCGCCTTCGGGGCCCCGCCCGCCGAGACGGTGTGGCTGGTCACCGCGCTGTACCTGGCGACCGCCGTGGGGCAGCCGGTGATCGGGCGGCTCGTGGACATGTACGGGCCGCGCCGCCTCTACCTCGCCGGTACGGGACTGGTGGGCGTCGCCGGGCTGATGGGCGCGCTGGCGCCCTCGCTGGGCGTGCTGATCGCGGCCCGGGTGCTGCTCGGGCTCGGTACGTCGGCGGCGTATCCGGCGGCGATGCGGCTGACCCGGAGCGAGGCCGAGCGCACCGGACAGGACAGCCCGGCCGGAGTGCTGACCGCGCTCGCCGTCTCCGCCCAGACCGTGGCCGTGGTCGGTCCCACGCTCGGCGGGGCACTGATCGGCGCCGGCGGCTGGCACATGGTGTTCACCGTCAACGTGCCGCTGTCCGCGGCCTGTCTGGCCCTCGGCGTCAGACGGCTGCCCCGGACCGCGGCCTCGGGACGGAGCCAGGGCATGGACCTCCCGGGCATGGCGCTGTTCGCCGGTCTGCTGGTCTCCCTGATGCTGTTCCTGATGGCGCCCCGGCCCGACCGCTGGTACCTGCCGGTCCTGACCCTCGCCGCGGCCGCCGCCTTCGCGGCGCGGGAGCTGCGGGTCCCGGACCCGTTCGTCGATCTGCGGGTCCTCGGCGGCAACGTCCCGCTGATCTTCACCTACCTGCGCCAGTTCCTGGCGTACACCACCTCGTACGCCTTCATGTACGGCTACACGCAGTGGCTGGAGCAGGGCCGCGGGCTCAGCGCCTCCACCGCCGGACTGGCGCTGCTGCCGCTGTCGGTCGCCGCACTCACCGTCTCCACGCTCACCGGGCGCCGCGAGGCCGTCCGCGGCAAGCTGCTCGCCGGCTCCGCGCTGCAGATCGCGGGCTGTGCGGCGCTGCTGGCGGTCGACGCCGGCAGCCCGGTCTGGATGCTGCTCGCCGTCGGCGCGCTGCTGGGCGTACCGCAGGGGCTGCTCGGGCTCGCCGCGCAGACCGCGCTGTACCGGCAGGCCGACCCGGCGCGCATCGGCTCCGCCGCCGGGCTGCTGCGCACCTTCATGTACCTCGGCGCGCTGGGCGCCTCCGCCGCGACCGCGGCGTTCTACCCGCACCGCGCCGACACGGGCGGGCTGCACGGCCTGGCCCTGTTCATGCTCGCCGGCTCGGCACTGCTGCTGGCGATCACCCTGCCGGACCGCTCCCTGGCCCGGCTCACACCCACCCCCCGAAAGGCCTGATCCACCCCATGTCTCTGAGCACCCTCGACCCCCGTACCGCGCTCGTCGTCATCGACCTCCAGCAGGGCATCGTGGGCATGCCCACGCAGCCGTACTCCGGCGCCGAGGTGGTGGCCCGAACGGCCGGGCTGGCCGACGCCTTCCGCGCCCGGAACCTGCCCGTAGTCCTGGTCCGGGTCTCCTTCGCGGCCGACTTCGCCGACGCCGTACCGGGCCGTACCGAGCGCCAGGCCCGCGGCCTGGCCTTCCCGGAGGGCTGGGACGCCGTCGTCGACGAGCTGTCCGGCCACGACGGCGACATCCACGTCACCAAGCACAACTGGAGCGCCTTCCACGGCACCGACCTGGACGTCCAGCTGCGCCGCCGCGGCATCACCCAGATCGTGCTGACCGGCATCGCCACCAGCATCGGCGTGGAGTCCACCGCCCGCGACGCCTACGCCCACGGCTACCACGTGACACTCGCCACGGACGCCATGGCCGACGCCGACCCCGAGGCGCACCGCGGCAGCGTCGAGCGGATCTTCCCGCGGCTCGGCGAGTCGGGCACCACGGCGGAGGTCCTGGAGCAGCTGACCAAGACCCACGGCTGAGCCGCGGGCACGGACCACGCCGGACCAGGCGACTCGCCTCCCGTCTGACCAGCACGTTTGACCCGCGCCTGACCCTTCGCGACCCGGTCTTGACCAAGGCGTGAGAAACGCCATGGGTCGAGACCGGGTTAGCATTCGGCCACATGTACGTGCCGTCCAGGAAAACTCTGGCGGCTTATCCAGGGGGCTAGGAAGCCGGATGCCGGTCAAGGTCAGTGTTGTCGTCCCTGTTTACAACCCGGGGCCCTATATCGAGGACTGCGTCGCCTCGATGCTCCGGCAGTCGCTGCCACGCGACGAGTACGAAGTGATCTTCGTGGACGACGGCTCCAGCGACGAGACCCCGGCCCGGCTCGACGCCCTCGCCGCCGAGCACCCGCACATCCACGTCATCCACCAGGAGCCCTCCGGCTGGTCCGGCAAGCCCCGCAACGTGGGCATCGCCGCATCCAAGGGCGAGTTCGTGATGTTCGTCGACAACGACGACTTCCTGGGCGACGAAGCGCTTGAGCGGATGTACAACTACGGCGTCGAGAACGAGGCCGACCTGATCATCGGCAAGATGGCCGGCAAGGGCCGCCCGGTGCCGGTGGAGCTGTTCCGCCGCAACCACCCGCGGGCCACCGTCGAGAACGCCCCCCTGATGAGCAGCCTCACCCCGCACAAGATGCTGCGCCGGTCCTTCCTGGACGACATCGGGCTGCGCTTCCCCGAGGGCAGGCGGCGCCTGGAGGACCACGTCTTCGTCGCCGAGGCGTATCTGCGCGCGTCAAACATCTCCGTGCTCAGCGACTACGTCTGCTACTACCACCTCAAGCGCGAGGACGCCTCCAACGCCGGCTTCCAGCGCTTCGACCCGGTCGGCTACTTCGCCAACCTCCGCGAGGCCCTCGACGTCGTCGAGCGCTACACCGAGCCCGGTGCCAAGCGGGACCGGATGTTCCACCGCTGGCTGAACAACGAGATGACCGAGCGGCTGCGCGGCAAGCGGTTCCTCAAGCTGCCGGACGACTACCGCAGGGAGCTCTTCGACGAGATCCACAAGGTGATCGCCGAGCGCATGGGCCCCTCGGTGTTCGCCCTGCTCGGCCCGGCCCAGCGGGTCGTCGCCGAACTGGCCGCCGCCGGCCGCTACGAGGACGTGCTGGCCGTCGCCGAGTGGGAGGCGTCCATCGCGCCCTCTACGGCCATGGACAGCGTCGTCTGGGACGGCGGCGCCCTGAAGATCGACTTCAGTGCGGAGTACTCCGCGGACGGCGCGCCGAAGACCTACCCGGCCGACACCGCCGTCACCCCGCCCGACGGCCCGGCGGCGGACGCCGCGGACGCCGTCACCCGGCTGGAACTCGGCACCGCCGCCCGCTTCGGCAAGGCCAACGTCGACCTGGTGGTGCGCGAGCGCGAGACGCACGCCCAGTTCTTCCAGCCCGTGAAGATCACCCGCGAGACCGTGCCCGTCGAGGGCCGGCCGGACCGCGTCCGCCTGGTCGTGCGGGCGACGGCGACCGTGGACCCGGCCAACGCCGCCAGCGGCGCCCCGCTGCCGTCCGGGCTGTGGGACGCGTTCGTCCGGCTGACCATCGGCGGCTGGACGCGGGAGCACCGGCTGTTCCCGGCCTCCAAGGAGCCGTTCCCCGCGATGCCGTTCCCGGGTGTCGTCGGCGGCCGGCGCGTGCTGCCGTACTGGACGGTCAAGGACAACTTCGCCCTGGACGTCGACATGGCGAGCAAGCGCCTCGGTTTCGACGCGTTCAAGCCCGCGGACTTCACGGTCGCCGGCGACCGGCTGCGCGCGGTGCTGCCGTTCCACGTCGCCGGTGACGTCAAGGCGTCGATCCGGCTGACCGGCCCGAAGCCCGCCGCCGAGGTGCTGGAGGTGCCCGCCACGCTGTCGCCCGCCGAGGGCGGCGGAGCGGTGCTGGACGCCCCGCTGCCGGTGCGCTCGCTGCAGGAGGGCAACTGGCGGCTCGCCCTGAGCCTGCTCGCGGACGTCACCGAGCCGCGCTTCTTCACGCTGCCGCTCCTCGTCCGCAACTCCCCCGAGGGCCTGAAGGTCGCCAAGCCGGCCGTGAAGAAGAAGCCCGCGGCGACACCCGAGCCCGCCCCGAAGGCGAAGCCGAGCGCGGCCCGCCGACTGGCCCGTAAGCTCCCGTTGCCGGTGCGCCGTGCACTGGTCAGGGCCCTGGGCAGGGGCAAGCCCGCACGACAGGAAGGCAAGTAAGACCGTGCGACCGCTGAGCATCGAAGGCGCCTGGGTCCAGGAGCCCAAGGTCTTCCCAGACGACCGGGGCAGCTTCCACGAGTGGTTCAGGGCCGGTGAGTTCCGTGAGGCCCTCGGCTACGACCTCGATCTGGCGCAGGCCAACTGCTCGGTCTCCCGGCGGGGGGTGCTGCGCGGCATCCACTTCGCCGACGTGCCGCCGAGCCAGTCCAAGTACGTCAAGTGCGTACGCGGGGCCGTGCTGGACGTCATCGTGGACATCCGGGTGGGCTCCCCCACCTTCGGCCGGTGGGAGGCGGTGCGGCTCGACGACGAGAACCGGCACGCCGTGTTCCTGTCGGAGGGCCTCGGGCACGCGTTCATGGCGCTGACCGACGACGCCACGGTGGTGTACCTGTGCTCGTCCGGGTACGCGCCGGGCCGCGAGCACGGCATCAACCCGCTCGACCCCGAGCTCGGCATCGAGTGGCCCGAGGGCTTCGAGCCGGTCCTTTCGGAGAAGGACGCCGAGGCCCCGTCCCTGGCGGAGGCGGCGGCGTCCGGGCTGCTCCCCACGTACGCGGAGTGCGTGGCGTACTACGAGCAGCTGCGCGGCTGACCACGACCGAGGAGCCGGGCCCGGAGACCCGGGCCCGGCTCCTCGGTGAGCGGCGTCAGGACTTCGCGTAGCGCTGCTTCAGCGCGCTCCGCTTGTTGCTGCCCTCGGCATTCCGGCCCTTTTCGATGATCGCCAGGTTGTGGTAGAAGTGCACGCCGACGATATTGAGGTCGGTGTACGTCGGCTGGTAGTTCTCGGTCACGAATTCTTCGTAATTCAGCCCGTCCACCAGCCGCTTGAGCATCCCCATACTGGTGTGCGCGGCGTCGAGGTCCTCGCTGCCCTGCCATTCGGGCCAGTACGACGACTGGGTGTCCTCGACGATGTAGATGCCACCGTCCTTGAGACGGGGGAAGAGCGTGGCGAACGTCGTGAGGACATGCGGACTGCGGTGACTTCCGTCGTCGATGATGACGTCCAGATCACCGATCTTGTCGGCGATGGAGTTCAGGGACGAGGGGTCGGACTGGTCGCCGATGAACGTCGTGACGCGTTCCTCGTCGACGAATGACTTGTCCTGGATGTCCATTCCGAAAATCTGCGCCTTCGGGAAGAACTGCTTCCACATGCGCAGTGAAGCACCGCCCTGGCCTGGCCTGTTGTAGCCGCCGATGCCGATTTCCAGCAGGTTGAACGACTCGTTCTTCAGGTGCCCGAGATGGCGCTGGTAGTGCTGGGTGTAGCGATGTATTCCCCACTTGTCCGTCTTGAAGTGCTGCGCGAGTTTGTTGAGATCCCCGGAGATCGCGTCGAGTCCGGTCGGCTTGGCCGGACCCGACGGCTTGGCCGGCTGACTGGAGATGCGCCGCTTCAGCCGTCGCAGGATCCGCACATTCTTCTCACCCAGTACGGACTTCACGGTCGCTCGCATCGACATCGCGGAACAAATCCTTTCCCTACCCGGCTCACAAGACATTCAAAGCATCATCGTAGTGACGCGGGGCAATCCACAAGGGGCGAACACGGCGACAAGTGCAAAGGGATCGGCAGGCTCCGGTATATCGGGGATAAGCCGAGGGCGGCCGACGTGCCCGATGAGCCGTCGGCCGCCCTGTGCGGTCGGTGCGGAGTGCCCTATGCGGGCATCTCCTTGCGGATGAGCGGCAGCGCCTCGTGCAGGGCCTCCCGCCAGTCCCGCAGCGGTGCCAGGCCGACCTGGGACCACCGGTCGTGCCCGAGGGCGCTGTACGCGGGGCGGGGTGCCGGGCGGACGAACGCCTCGCTGGTGGTGGGGCGCACCCGCTCCGGGTCGGCGCCGAGCAGGCGGAAGACCTCCCGGGCCAGCTCGCACCAGGTGGCGGCGCCGGAGTTGGTGCCGTGGAAGACCCCGTGGGCGCTCTCGTCCCGGCCCAGCCGGGGGCCGAGGTCGGCGATCCGGGCGGCCAGGTCGGCGCTCCAGGTGGGCTGTCCGCGCTGGTCGTCGACGACGTCGAGGGTGTCCCGCCGGGACTCCAGCTCGATCATGGTTCGCACGAAATTCTTACCGTGGGTGCCGTACAGCCAGGCCGTGCGGACGACCGCGCTCGCGCCCGGGAGTTCCGTCAGGACCGCGTGCTCGCCGGCCAGCTTGGTGCGGCCGTAGGCGGTGCGCGGGGCGGTGGGGTGGTCCTCGGGGTACGGGCTGGTGCGGGCCTCGCCGTCGAAGACGTAGTCCGTGGAGACGTGCACGAGACGGGCGCCGTGCCGGGCGGCGGCGCGGGCCAGCAGGCGCGGGCCCTCGCCGTTGATCAGCAGGGCCCGCTCCTCGTCGGTCTCGGCGTCGTCCACGGCCGTGTACGCGGCACAGTTGACCACCAGGTCGGGCCGGTGCCCGGCCAGTGCCGACTCCACCGAGTCGGCGCCGGCGATGTCGAGGTCGGCGCGGCCGAGGGCCACGACCTCCTCACCCCGGCGGGTGAGCTCCTCGGTCACGTCATGGCCGAGCATCCCGCCCGCTCCGGCGACGAGCCACTTCATCAGTGCTTCCCCTGCTCCTTGCGCGACTCCAGGGCGGCGCGCTCCTTCAGCGGCTCCCACCAGTCGCGGTTGTCGCGGTACCAGGCGACGGTGTCGGCGAGGCCGGAGGTGAAGTCGTGCTTGGGGGTGTAGCCCAGCTCGTCGTGGATCTTGCTCCAGTCGACCGAGTAGCGCTGGTCGTGGCCCTTGCGGTCGGCGACCCGGTCCACCCGGTCCCAGTCGGCGCCGCAGGCCTCAAGCAGCAGGCCGGTGAGCTCCTTGTTGCTGAGCTCGGTGCCGCCGCCGATGTTGTAGACCTCGCCGGCCCGGCCGCCGGTGCGGACCAGGTCGATGCCCTGGCAGTGGTCCTCGACGTGCAGCCAGTCGCGGACGTTGCTGCCGTCGCCGTACAGGGGCACGTTCTTGCCGTCGAGGAGGTTGCTCACGAAGAGCGGGATGACCTTCTCGGGGAACTGGTGCGGCCCGTAGTTGTTGGAGCAGCGGGTGACGCGGACGTCCATCCCGTGGGTGCGGTGGAAGGCCAGCGCCAGCAGGTCCGAGGAGGCCTTGGAGGCGGAGTACGGCGAGTTCGGCTGGAGCGGGTGGGTCTCGGGCCAGGAGCCGGTCTCGATGGAGCCGTAGACCTCGTCGGTGGAGACGTGTACGAACGGGCCCACGTGGTGGCGCAGGGCCGCGTCGAGCAGGGTCTGGGTGCCGACCACGTTGGTGCGGACGAACGCGCCGGCCCCGTCGATGGAGCGGTCGACGTGCGACTCGGCGGCGAAGTGCACGACCTGGTCGGCCTCGGCCATGAGCTTGTCGACGAGCTCGGCGTCGCAGATGTCGCCCTGGACGAACGTCAGGCGCTCGTGCGACTCGGGCAGGTTCGTCAGCGTGCCCGCGTAGGTGAGCTTGTCCAGCACGGTGATGTGCGGCGCGTCGGGGCCGTCGGCGGCGAGCAGGCCGCGGACGTACGTGGAGCCGATGAAGCCGGCGGCGCCGGTGACGAGGAGATTCATGAACGGATCTGCACCTTGCTGTGGTCTCCGAGAACGAGGCGGTGGGCGCTGGGGGTACCGGGCGCGGGGGTCACCTCGACGTGCCGGCCGATCAGCGAGGACTCGATCCTGCCCACCCCGTCGATGGAGGAGTCCCGCAGCACAATCGAGAACTCCAGCTCACTGTCCGTGATCCGGCAGTTCTCGGCGATCGACGTGAAGGGGCCCACGTACGAGTCGCTGACGACGGTACCGGAACCGATCACCACCGGGCCGACGATCCGGGAACCCGTGACACGCGCGCCGGACTCGACGACCACCCGGCCGACGATCTGGCTGGCCTCGTCGACCTCGCCGTCGATGCGCGGCTCCTGGCTCTCCAGGACGGTCCGGTTGACCTCCAGCATGTCGACGACGTTGCCGGTGTCCTTCCAGTAGCCCTTGATCACCGTGGAGCGCACGTCGGCACGCTGGTCGATGAGGTGCTGGATGGCGTGGGTGATCTCCAGCTCGCCGCGCCAGGACGGCTTGATGGCGCGCACGGCGTCGTGGATGGCGGGCGTGAAGAGGTAGACGCCGACCAGGGCGAGGTCGCTCTTCGGCTCCTGGGGCTTCTCCTCCAGGCCGACCACCTGGCCGTCGGCGTCGAGCTCGGCGACGCCGAAGGCCCGCGGGTTGGGCACATGGGTGAGGAGGATCTGGGCGTCCGGGCGGGTCTCGCGGAACTCGTCGACCAGTCCGCTGATACCGCCGACGATGAAGTTGTCGCCGAGGTACATGACGAAGTCGTCGTCGCCCAGGAAATCCCGCGCGATGAGCACCGCGTGGGCGAGGCCCAGCGGGTGCTCCTGGGGGATGTAGGTGACGTTCAGGCCGAACTTCGCCCCGTCGCCGACCGCCTCCTCGATCTCCGCGGCGGTGTCGCCGACGATCATCCCGACCTCGGTGACGCCCGCGGCGGCAAGGGATTCGAGCCCGTAGAACAGCACGGGTTTGTTTGCCACCGGCACAAGCTGTTTCGCCGATGTATGGGTAATCGGCCGCAGCCGGGTTCCGGCACCGCCGGAGAGCACCAAAGCCTTCATTCACTACACCTTATAGGTGAACATCTGATTTAGACGTTCTTCTGTTCTCGCGATTGGTTACGCCAGTATGGCCCTGGTGCGGACGGCATGTGACCACGAGGTGCCCCGTACCGGCATCCCGCCCGTTTTGTCCGATGATTTCGGCGCTCGTACGGACGCGGTTCAGAAGTCCTCCGGCAGTGCCGCCGCGCGCTCCACCTCCGCCTCGACCTCGGACCGGGGACGGCGCTCGTCGCGGGCGTACTCGTTCACCGCGGTCAGCTCGTCGCGGGCCAGGTCGCGCCAGGCGCGCAGGGCGGTCTCGTAGGTCTCCGACTGGGCGCCGCCCGGTTCCTGCTGCTGGGCCGGCGGCCCGTAGGCGTCGCGCAGCTCCAGGACCTTGTCGTGCGCCGCGTCGGCCGCGCGGTGCTTCGCCACCAGCTCTTCGAAGGTGTGTGCCACGTCAAGACACTAAGAAGCCCCGGCCCGCCCCGCCCGCCGAGACACCCGCACGTGCACCCGTGTGGCGCTCACCCCTGCTCCCCGTCGAGGACCAGGTCCGCCCACACCTGCTTGCCGCCGCTGACCGGCACGGTCCCCCAGGCGGCCGACATCGCCTCGACGAGGAGGATGCCTCGTCCGCCCGTGGCCTCCCAGCCGATGTTGGGGGGTTTCACCGGGCTGCGCGGCGAGGCGTCGGCGACGGCGATCCGCAGCCGGTGGTCGACCAGGGTCAGATCGAGCCGGACCGGGCCGCCCGTGTGAATGAGGGCGTTGGTGACGAGTTCGGAGACGACCAGCAGCGCGGTGTCCATGGCGTCGTCGGTGACGTCCCAGGAGCGCAGGGTGCGCTTGCTGAAGCGGCGGGCGTGCCGGGCGGCCTCCGGGACCCGCCACACCGTCCAGCTCTCGCGCAGCGGCCGTACGGCCATGCCGTCGTAGCGCATCAGCAGCAGGGCGACGTCGTCGGCGCGGTGGGCGTTGCCGAGCAGGGCGTCGGCGACCAGGCCCAGGTGCGCGGGGTCGGAGACGGCGAGGTCGTGGGCGAAGCGTGCCATGCCGTCGTCGATGTCGGCGTCCGGGGACTCCACCAGGCCGTCGGTGGTCAGCGCCAGCAGGGTGCCGGGGCGGAGGCTGAGCTGGGTCATCGGGAAGTCGGCCTGGCCGAGGACGCCCAGCGGGGGGCCGCCCTCGGTCTCGGTGATCTCCGTGGCGCCGTCCGGGTGACGCAGGACCGGCGGCAGATGCCCGGCGCGGACGCACCAGGCGGTGCCGTCCTCCATGTCCACGTCGACGTAGCAGCAGGTGGCGAAGAGCTCGCCCTCCATGTCCATGAGGAGACGGTTGGCGTGCGAGACGACCACGTCGGGGGTGTGCCCCTCGGCCGCGTAGGCACGCAGCGCGGTGCGCATCTGGCCCATCAGGGTGGCGGCGGCCGCGCTGTGGCCCTGGACGTCGCCGATGACGAGGGCGACGTGGTTCTCGGGCAGCGGGATCACGTCGTACCAGTCGCCGCCGACCTCCAGGCCCGCGGTGGTGGGCAGATAGCGGGCGACGGCGACCGCGCCGGGCAGCGTGGGCAGCCGGCGGGGCAGCAGGGCGCGCTGGAGCATGCCGACGAGTTCGTGCTCGGCGTCGAAGGCGTGGGCGCGCATCAGGGCCTCGCCGGCGAGACCCGCGGAGGCGGTGAGCAGGGCGCGTTCATCGGGGGCGAAGTCGTGCGGACTGTCCCAGCCGATCAGACAGGCGCCGGCCATCCGGCCGCCGGCGGGCAGCGGGAGGATGGCGAGGCCGCCGGGGCCCACCTCGGCGAGGGCGGGTTCCAGGGCGGCCCGGGCGGGCCAGATCTGGGCGCGGCCCTCACGCAGGGCGGCCGCGAGGGTGGGCATGGAACGTACGGGCGCGTCGGGCCATTCGGTGCGCCATTCGCTGCGCCACAGCTCGGGCCAGGACTCGGAGTCGGGCGGGTCCAGGACGGTGACGACGAGGCGGTCGCCCTCCAGTTCCGCCAGCGCGATCCGGTCGGCCTTCAACGGCCCGCGCAGGGCGGTGACGACGGCCTGGCTGACGTCCTTGACCGTGAGGGCGGTGGCCAGGGCGGCGGCGAGCCGCTGCACGCGGGCCACGTCGGTGACGTCCGAGCGGAGCGTGGAGGCGTCGGCGACGGTGCCGGCCAGCCGGGCCGGGCGGCCCTCGCCCCCGGGCACCAGACGGCCGCGCAGCCGCAGCCATCTGGGTGCGCCCGAGGGCTGCAGGATCCGGAACTCCAGCTCGCGCTCGCCGATGGACATGTGGTCGGCCTCGACGACGGACATCAGCGCGGGCACGTCCTCGGGCACGGTACGGCCCAGCAGCGTCTCGACCTTGCCGTCGAACTCGTCCCGGCCCATGCCGAAGAGGTCCAGGATGCCGGTGCCGACCTCGATCCGGCCGGTGTCCATGGCGAGGCTGAACGCGTCGGCGGGCAGCTCACCGGTGTCGGAGGGGGTGGGGACCGGGGCGGGCAGGGCCGTCGCGTCGGCGACCAGGCGCAGACAGGCGCGGTCCTCGGGGCCGAACCCGTCGTCCCGCTCGCTCACGGCGATCAGGAGTCCGGCGCCGCCGGGCACCGGCAGCACGCCCAGCGAGAACTCCTGGGCGGGGGTCCGCCGCGCCTCCGGGCAGTCGGCCAGCTCGTCGGGGCCGAGCCAGACGGAGCGCCCGGTGCCGTACGCCTCGGCGGCCGGTGACCGGCCCACGGCCGGATAGGAGTCCCGCAGCCCGTACAGGGTGCGGGGCAGGCCCGCCGACTCGGCGAGGCAGAGCACGGTCCCGTCGTCCCCGGGCGTGTACACACCGGCGAACGCCGCGCCCGCGAACACCAGCGCCTGTTCGAGGACACGACGGAGTCGATCGGGTGCGCCGGGATCGCCCGTGAGCGTTTCGAGGGCGATTTCGGCGCGATCCGTTCTCGTTCCGCGTACCGCAGCGCCCTCACTGACCACGCCGCCATTACAGCGCTTATGGGGCGTCTGCGCAGCCCCTGTGACCGTTCCGTGGAGGTCGGCGGCCGGTGCGCTCGAAAGGAACCGAACATGTCTTGACCCGTGCGTTCCGCACGGCGATCTCATGACAGACATGACTGTCCGCGACCGTACGGCGCCTGCAAGTGTCGGTGGCCGGGCCACGGAGGGGGCGGCGGATGGACAGACGGTACGAGGTGTACGCGCTCGCCGACGGGCAGTTCTACGACACGCCCGACCGGCTCGGGGCCGCCGGACCGAAGGCGGAGCCGCTGTTCGCGACGGCGCGTCGCACGGTGCCGGAGGGCTGGCACACGACGCGGTCCGGCGACTGGCTGACGATGACTCCGCTCGGCACGGACGGGGCACCGCTGCCGTCGCCGGCCCAGGGCTGGAAGGTCCACTCCTCGGCGACCCGGGCGAACGCGGAGCGGATCGCGGCGGTCGTGTGGGACTACTGCGTGCCGCGTCGCATCCCGTTCAAGTTCGTGCCGGGACCGCATCTGCTGCACCTGCGCAACGCCAAGCACGCGGGCCGCGACACCAGCGGCAAGTTCGTCACGCTCTACCCGGCCGACGAGGACCGGTTGCAGGAGGTGCTGCGCGGACTGGGCGCGCTCCTGGAAGGTTTCGAGGGGCCGTACATCCTGACCGACCTGCGCTGGAACGACGGTCCGCTGTACGTCCGTTACGGCGCCTTCGCGCGCTCCTACGTGGTGGACGAGCGCGGTTCGCTGGTGACGGCGGTACGGGACGGCGCGGGGCGGCTGGTGCCGGACCGGCGGGCGCCCTCCTTCCAGGTCCCCGAATGGGTGACACTGCCGGAGTTCCTGCGGCCGCAGCTGGCAGCACGGGACGCCACGACGGTGGGCGAGCTGCCGTACCGGATCGAGAAGGCGCTGCACTTCTCCAACGGCGGCGGGGTGTACGCCGGGACCGACACCCGGGACGGGCGGCGGGTGGTGCTCAAGGAGGGGCGGCCGCACGCGGGGCTCGCGGCCGACGGCGCCGACGCCGTCGCCCGGCTCGCCCGGGAGAAGGCGGCCCTGGAGGCGGTGGCCGGCACCGGGGTGGTGCCCGGGGTGCGGGACTGGTTCACGCTCGGCGAGCACCGGTTCCTGGTGACGGACTTCCTGGACGGGCGCCCGCTCAACGCCTTCTTCGCCGAACGGCATCCGCTGCTGACCCCGGACCCGGATCCCGGGGCCGTGCGCGCCTACACGGAGTGGGCGCTGCGTATCCACCGCAAGGTGGCGGAGGCGGTCGCGGCGGTGCACGCGCGCGGGATCGTCTTCAACGACCTGCATGTCTTCAACATCATGGTGGCGCCGGACGAGGAGACGGTGTTCCTCATCGACTTCGAGGCGGCCGCCCCGGCCGAGGAGAACGGCCGTCAGATCGTCGCCCACCCGGGCTTCTTCGCCCCGCCCGACCGCAGAGGCGTCGAGGTCGACCGCTATGCGCTGGCCTGTCTGCGGCTCGCCCTCTTCCTGCCGGTGACCACGCTGTTCGTCGTCGACCGGGGCAAGGCGGCCCACCTCGCGGACGTGATCGCCGGTCAGTTCCCGGACGTGCCGCGCGCCTTCCTGGACGAGGCGGTCGCGGAGATCACCCGGGGCACCCCGGCCGCGCGGCCCGTCGTACCGGCGGACTGGCCGCACAGCCGGGACTCGATGGTCAAGGCGATCCTCGCGTCCGCCACCCCCGAGCGCGACGACCGTCTCTTCCCCGGCGACATCGCCCAGTTCGGCGGCGGCCTCGGCCTCGCGCACGGCGCGGCCGGGGTGCTGTACGCCCTGGACCAGGCCGGTGCCGGACGGTACGAGGAGGGCGAACGCTGGCTCCTCGACCGCACCGCACCGCCGCCGCCCGGCACCCCGCTCGGCCTCTACGACGGTCTCGCGGGCGTCGCCCACGTCCTGGCCGGACTCGGCCACCGGCAACGCGCCCTGGACCTGGCCGACGGCATCCTCCGGGAGAACTGGCGCGGTCTCTCCTCCGACCTGCACGGCGGACTGGCGGGGCTGGGCCTGGTCCTGGACTCCCTGGCCGACTCGACCGGTGAGCCGGAGCTGCGGGAGCGGGCCGCGGAGGCCGCCGAGATCCTCGTACGACGGCTCACCGAACCGCTCCCGGACACGCCCGGGCGCCGGGCCGGGCTGCTGCGGGGTGCGACCGGGCCCGCGCTGTTCCTGCTGCGGCGCTACGAACGGAGCGGCGAGGCACGGCTGTTGGCGGCGGCCGGCGAGGCGCTGCGCCGGGACCTGGACCGTTGTGTGGTGCGGAAGGGCGGCGGCCTGGAGGTCGACGACGGCCGGCGCACGCTGCCGTACCTCGGCGACGGCAGTGCGGGGATCGGGCTGGTCCTCGACGACTGGCTGGTGCACGGAACCGACGGGACCGGCGCCTTCGAGCGCGCCCGCGTCGCCGTCCTGACCGCCGCCACCTCACGCTTCTACGCCCAACCGGGCTTGTTCCAGGGCCGTGCCGGGATGATCCTGCACCTCGCCCGCACCGGCGCCGACCCCGAGCGGCTCGCCGCCCAGGTCGACGGGCTCGGCTGGTTCGCCATGGCCTACCAGGGCCAACTCGCCTTCCCCGGGCACCAGATGATGCGGCTCTCCATGGACCTCGCCACCGGAACCGCCGGATGTCTGCTGGCGCTGTCGGCCACCCCGGCCGGCTGCTGATCCTGGACGACGCCCTGTCCAGCCCGGACACGGTGACCGAACACCACATCGCCGAGTCCCTGCTGGCTCCGGGCCCCGGACCGACCCGCCTGGTCATCGTCCACCGCGCGACGACGGCGGCGCGCGCGGACGCGGTCGCCTGGCTGGACGGGGGGCGGGTGCGGGCGGTGGGGACGCATGCGGAGCTGTGGCGGGATCCGGAGTACCGGGCGGTGTTCGGGGCGTGGGCGGACGAGGGAGTGTCACCGTGATCCGCCACGTGCTCCGGCCCCGCCGAGCCGTACTGGCGCGCCTCGCGTGCTGGTCGCTGCTGGAGACCGGGCAGACCTTCCTCCTCGGGTACGCCCCGGCCCGCGCGCTCGACGCGGGATTCCTGGCCGGGGACGCCCGGACGGGGCTGCTGTGGCTCGCGGCGGCCGGGGGGCGGGGTGGTGGCCGGTGCGTACGGGACGCGGCGGGTGTACGGGGTGGTCGCCGACCTGGTCGAGCCGGTGCGGGACCGGCTGGTGGCCGGGGTGGTCGCGCGCGGGGTGCGGAAGGCGGACCGGGGAACGCTGTCCGGGCTGACCCAGCAGGTGGAGATCGCCCGGGACACCCTCGCCGGACTGGTGATGGTGTCCCGCTCGTTCGTGTTCACGGTGGCCGGTGCCCTCGCCGGGCTGTGTGCCCTCGCGCCACCGCTGCTGCTGGTCGTCCTGCCCCCGCTGCTCGCGGGCCTGGGCCTGTTCGCGGCGAGCCTGCGTCCGCTGGCCCGCGGGCAGGAAGCCCTGCTCGCCGCCGACGAGGCGCTCGCGGGGGAACTGGGCGAGGTGTGCCCGGGGCTGCGGGACGTCACGGCGGCGGGCGCCGAGGACCACGTCGGCGCGCGTGCCGGGGAGCGCGTGGCCGCCGAGTTCCGGATCGCCCGCACCAGCCGTTCCGGCGCGCCCTCCTTGTCGACGTAGCCCAGCGCCCCCGCCTCGGCCGCCCGTTTCAGCAGCCCGGGTCTGTTCGCACCGGCAAGCACGACCAGTCTCGGCGGCGGCGTGCCGGGGTCCGCCGGACGCAGGTCCGCCAGCGGTGGCACACCGTGGGTGCCGGAGCTGTCGAGGTCCGCCGCGCACACGTCCGGCCGTACCGCCCGGACCCGCCCCCGGGCGTTGTGCCACGGTGTGTCGTACACATGGAGCCCCGGTTCCCGGCGTAACCACTCCGCCAGGACCGATCTCACCAGACACGCGTCGTGCACCAGAAGTACCCGGATCACCGCCGCCCCCTCAGCCAGCCGTCCTTCGGTTCTTCGGTTCAAGGTGTGGAATGCGTGCCCCATTGTTGGCGTCCGGCACCGTTCGTGGGCGCGAAGTTCCGGCCATCAGGTTGCGCGGGGGCGCACGCCAGGTGCCCGCACGCTGTCGCGCGCTTCGACTGCGGGGGCATGTGCGGGGGCGAACGGGGTACCCGGAGGGCGCCCGGTGTGGGGGCTCGTGCCGCTCTCGCCGTGCGCCGGTCGCCGCCGCGAGGGAGCCTTGGTCCCGAGGGCGCGACGCGCGGCCGGACGAGGAGGTGGTCGGGCGTGTCCGACGCGATGGGGGCCCCTCCGGTGCCGGCGGCCGACGACGTCCGGGCCGGCCGGCCGGTGTTGTCGCTCGCGCTGGCCTCGATGATGGAGAAGGTCCACGCGCACTCCGGTGGGGTCTATCTGATGGCGGCCGGCGAGCCGGTCCTGGAGATGGCCGTGACGGCGGGGCTGCCCCGGGCCTTCGCGGCGCCCTGGGAGCGGGTCGGGCTGAGCGCGCCGATCCCGGTCGCCGAGGCGGTGCGTGGGCGCCGGCTGGTGTGGGTGGGCGGCGAGGAGGACATGGCGCGCCGGTATCCGCGGATCGCGGTGGTGCTGCCGTATCCGTTCGCGCTGGCCGCGCTGCCCGTGGCCACGGCGGACACCGTGTACGGGGCGGTGTACGTGACCTGGCCGGGGTCGCATCCGACAGTGCTGTCCGATCGGGAGCGGGAGGCGCTGACGTCGGCGTGCCGGCGGCTGGCAGTGCGGCTGGAGCGGGCCGCCCGGGAGAACCGTGCGCTGGGCGCCGAGCCGGACCTGGTGGCGGCGCCGGCGTCGGAGGTGGCCGGCACGCTGGGCACGGTGGAGGCTTCGCGGATGGTGGCGCGGCTGCCGTACGGGCTGGTCTCGCTCGATCTGCACGGGCGGGTCGCGTTCGCCAACGCGGCGGCGGCCGAGCTGCTCGGGGTCAAGGCCGGCGATCTGCTGGGCACCCAGCCGTGGGTCTCGGTGCCGTGGCTGAACGACCCGATGTACGAGGACCGCTACCGGGCGGCGCTGATCAGCCAGCATGTGACATCGTTCGTGGCGCTGAAGCCGCCGGGCGACTGGCTGTCGTTCCGGATGTATCCGAGCACGACGGGGCTGACCACGCGGATCAGCCGGGCGCGGGCGGTCGCCGAGATGGTGGGCGCGCTGCCGCGCGCCGACACGGCGCCCGTCCCCCGGCTGGTCACCATCTCGCAGGTGCTGAGCCTGTCCGGGGCGCTGACGGAGGCCGCCGGGGTGCAGGACGTGGTGCAGCTCGTGGCGGACGACGTCGCCCCGGCCGTCGGCAGCCAGGCCCTGGTGGTGCTCGGGTCGCGCGGCGGGCGCCTGCATGTGCTGGGGCATCGCGGGTACGAGGATCCGCAGGCCGTGGAGCGGTTCGACGGTCTTCCGCTGGCCGAACGGACGCCCGGCACCCATGTGCTGAACACCGGTGTGCCCGCGTTCTTCGAGTCCCGGCAGCAGCTGGACCGGCTGTACCCGGGCCGGAGCGACACCCCGGACGGGTTCGCCGCCTGGGCGTATCTGCCGCTGATCGCGTCGGGTCGGCCGGTGGGCACCTGTGTCCTCGCCTACGCCGAACCGCATGCCTTCCCCGCCGACGAACGCGCCGTGCTGACCAGCCTCGGCGGACTCATCGCGCAGGCGCTGGAACGGGCCCTGCTCTACGACGCGAAGAACCAGCTGGCGCACGGTCTGCAGGCGGCCCTGCTGCCGCACACGCTGGCCCCGCCGGCCGGCATCGAGGCGGCCGCGCGCTATCTGCCGGCCATGCACGGCATGGAGATCGGCGGCGACTTCTACGACCTGGTGCCGACCCGGCCGCTCGCCGCGGCGGTGATCGGGGACGTGCAGGGACACAACGTGACGGCGGCCGGGCTGATGGGGCAGATCCGTACCGGTGTACGGGCCTTCACGACCGTCGGGCAGGCGCCGGAGGAGGTGATGCGCAGCACCAACCGGCTGCTGATCGACTTCGGCGCGGATCTGTTCGCGAGCTGTCTGTATCTGCGGCTGGATCCGGAGCGGGGGCGGGCGGTGATGGCCCGGGCGGGGCATCCGCCGCCGCTGCTGAGGCGTCCGGACGGGCGGGTACGGGTGCTGGACCTGGCCGGCGGTCCGCTGCTGGGCATCGACGCGGAGGCGACGTATCCGACCACCGAGGTCGCGCTGACGCCGGGTTCGGTGCTCGCCCTCTACACCGACGGGCTGGTCGAATCCCCCGGCGTGGACATCGAGGACGCGTTGGTCGATCTCGGGGAACTGCTCGCGGAGAACGGCGACCAGCCCCTGGACAAGCTGGCCGACACGCTCGTGCGGCACAGTGCGGCGGCGCAGGAGCGTGTCGACGATGTGGCGGTGCTGTTGCTGCGGGCTCAGCCGGACGGCTGAACCCCGCGGGATGCGACTGGCCCGGCCCTCCCGCCGGAGGGCCGGGCCATCCACCGTCGGCCGGAACCGCTGGTAGGGCCGATCAGCGGTTCTTGTGGTGGGACGACGAGCCGTTCGCGTTCGCACCGGTGGCGGACTGGTCTCCCGTGCCCGTGCCGGTCTGGTCGCCGGTACCGGTCGCGTCACCGGTGCCGGCCCCGCTCTGGTCGCCTGCCGTCGCGGACGGGTCGGCCGCCGTCGCGGAGGGGTCGGCAGCCGTCGCGGACGGGTCGGCCGTGCCGCCGCCGATCTGGTCGCCGCCCGCGGCCGGGTCGCTGGCGGTGGCGGACGGGTCGGCCGTGGCACTGGCGTCGCCGGCGCCCGCGCCCGCGCCGCCGTTGCCGAGGGTCGCGCCGGTCGCCTGCAGCGCGGTGGTCACCGGCTGGAAGAAGGTCTCGCCGCCGGCGGTGCAGTCACCGCTGCCGCCGGAGGTCATGCCGACCGCGCCGCCGTCCTGGGTGAACAGCGAGCCGCCGCTGTCGCCGGCCTCGGCACACACGTTGGTCTGGATGAGACCGGTGACGGTGTCGGTGCCGCCGGGGACGGTCTCGCTGGCGAAGTTGACGGTGGCGTCGAGCCCGGTGACCTGGCCGTCGTGCAGACCGGTGGTGGAGCCCATCCGGAACACCGTGGTGCCGACGGTCGCGTCCTCGGCCTGGTTGATGGCGACGGTCTGGCCGTTGCCTATGTTGACCTCGCTCGGCGCCTGGGTGGTGGCGTCGTTGTACTTGACGAGCGAGAAGTCGCCGTTGCCGGGGAACTGGGCCTGGTCCACGGTGGCGATCGGCTGGCCGGTCTCCGAGTCGGACCAGTCCTTGGCCGCGACCCCGCAGTGACCGGCCGTCAGGAAGGCGGGGCTGCCGTCCGAGGCGGTGACGTTGAAGCCGAGGGAGCAGCGGACGCTGCCCTGGGCCACCTGGGAGAAGATCGCGTCGCCGCCGGAGACGAAGGTCTTGAAGCTGCCGGAGGTCTTCTTGAGGGTCGCCATGTTCGAGCCGAGGCTCTTCACCGTCGACTCCAGCGTGTCCCACTTGGTGCCGGTGACGGTGCTGTCGGCGCTGACCACGACCTTGTTGGTCTTCGGGTCGATGGCCCAGGCGGTGCCCGGGATGGTCGCCTTCGTCTTCAGCGTGGCGGCGGCGGCCTGGAGGTCCTTGGTGCTGTTGGCGACCTGGCGGACGACCGCGCCGGCCTTCTGCGCCTGGACGATCACGTTGTTGTCGCCGTTGATGACATTGACGACGAGCTCCTGCTTGCCGCTGTCGTAGTAGGACCCGGCGAAGGCCTGGCCGAGCAGGTCCTGGAGCTGTGACGCAAGATCCGAGGCCGCCGTGGCCTTCAGGGTCTTGGGAGCGGCGGCACTGGCATCGGTATTGCCGTCCTGGGACGCGTTGGCGTTCGGCAGCAGAAAGGCCGCAGCTCCGAGCGCCACCACACCGCCCGCCGCAATCGCGGCATTGCGCTTCGGAATTCGCTTGTGACTCAAACTTCTCGACCTCCAAGGGACGGAGTATCTGCCGTAGTAGGGCAGTCGTTCGTGAGCGGCGCCTGGATGGTCATAGGTACGGGCGGGTCACGTGGTGCGTTCAATTCCGGTTCCCAACTTCCTTGGACTGGCCAGAAATCGGCCACGACCTCGCGTGTCGCGGCGCGGCTGCGCGTGGCGCGCCGCGGGCCCGGGAACAATCGCCCATATGACGATGACCACCGCCGAAGCCGACAAGATCCTCTCCGCCAACTTCGCCCCCTGGGTGCTTGAGCTCGGGCTGGTGGTCGAGGCGGTGGGCGAGGACCGGGCGACACTGCGTCTGCCCTGGTCGGAGCGGTTGTCACGGGAGGGCGGCGGGCTGTCGGGGCAGGCCCTGATGGCGGCCGCCGACACGGCGACGGTGATCGCGGTCTCGGCGGCCCGGGGCGCCTTCGTACCGATGACGACGGTCCAGCAGTCGACGTCCTTCCAGCGCGCGGTGACCGGTTCGGATGTCCTGATCGAAGCGGTGCTGACCACAGTGGGCCGCCGGACGGTGTTCGCCGACATCACCATGCGCGACGGGGGTTCGGGCGCGCTCGCGGCCCGGGCGAGCACGGTCTACGCGCTCCTGGGATGAGGGTCCGCACCCCTGAACCGACACGGTTCGCAATCGATCAGTAACGGTCCGTTGCGATCACGGACCGGAATCCTTGCTTCAGGGAATCTGCACATCCAATACCCAACCAAGTCACCGGAAGCGGCGGATCTGCACAACCGCACGCCCCCTGCCGCGCCTTTGGCGCGGAGTGCCGGATTCGCCACCGGGAGGGCAACCCTCGCCGCTGCGGCGAAGTCGTGCGGCTTGTGAAGGAGTGGGCGACAAGGCGTGCGCACGCCTGCACGGATGAGCCCTTCCGAGGCTCAAGTGCCCAGGTGAAACGCCTGGTTGATTGGATGCGCGGACCGCGGCCGTGCTTTGATCCATCGCACCGCAGGGGCCGCGAAGGGCTCCCGGAAACGGGCGTCCGGCGCCCGCGGTTGCGGCCATCCGCTCGTCCCCACAGGGCCGTAGTTTCGTCCCGAAGGGCCGTAGGGGGGCCGTTCTCCCCCTTGTGAATATCCATATGAAGGGAAGTTCCATCATGAACTCCACCCCCCAGGTTGAGACCGTCGAGATCTCCGACGCCGAGCTCGACAACGTCTCCGGCGGCCTGTCCGTGAACGCTCTCGGCACCGTCACCGGCCTGGTGGACGGCGTTGCCCCGGTTTCCGGCCTGGTCAACACGGTTGTCGGCACCGTCGAGGGTGTCACCGGCCTGAACACCCAGCCGGTCACCAACCTGGTCGCCGGTCTCTGATCGCACCTCGTTGCCGCTGAGTCCCGGAGCCGGATCCCGGCCCCGGGGCTCTCGGGCGTTCTGAAACACCCGTGTCTCTCCCCTAGGTGAGGGAAGTTCCGTGCAGTTCCGCCAACAGGCCCTCGCCAAGCTCCAGTCGCCGGAGGAGCTCGATCTCCCCGTGCGGTTCGCCCGTCCGCAGGGCTGGCTCGCGCTGTCCGTCTCGGTCGTCGTGATGGCGGCGGCCTCGGTGTGGGCGGTGACCGGTTCGGTCGCGTCCACGGTGAGCGCGCAGGCCATCCTCACCCACGGGCAGGGCAGTTACATCCTGCAGAGCCCGGTCGCCGGGCAGGTCACGGCGGTCCTCGCCGAGCAGGGCGAACGGCTGCCGGCGAACTCCCCCGTCCTGAAGGTCCGCACCAGCCAGGGCGACTCGGTCGTGCGCACGGTCGCCGCCGGGCGGATCAGCGCGCTCGCCGCGACCATCGGGCAGATCATCCAGACCGGCGCGAACGTCGCCGCCGTGGAGAAGATCGCCCACACCTCGGACCCGCTGTACGCGACGGTCTACGTCCCCGCCGAGAACGCCTCCTCCATACCGGCCGACGCCCAGGTCGACCTGACCGTGTCGTCGGTGTCGACCCAGGAGTACGGCGTGCTGCGCGGCCATGTGAAGTCGGTGGACCGCTCCGCGCAGTCGGCCCAGTCCATCGCCGCGTTCCTCGGGGACAGCCAGCTGGGCGAGCAGTTCAGCAAGAAGGGGCGCCCGGTGGCCGTACTGGTCCGGCTGGACACGTCGAGGAGGACGAAGAGCGGCTACAAGTGGTCCTCGGCCGACGGGCCGCCGTTCAGGCTCGACTCCATGACCCTGGCCTCGGGTGCGATCCGGCTGGCCGACCAGCGACCCGTCGATTGGCTGCTCCCGTGACCACCGCCCAGGAAACCCGCGGCCGCCGGCGCGCCGCCCCGCCCAAGCGGCCGGTCCCCAAGGGCCGCGGGGGCACGGTCCGCACACCCACCGTGCTCCAGATGGAGGCCGTCGAGTGCGGCGCCGCCTCCCTCTCCATGGTCCTCGGCCACTACGGCCGGCATGTCCCGCTGGAGGAGCTGCGCATCGCCTGCGGGGTCTCCCGGGACGGCTCCCGTGCGAGCAACCTCCTGAAAGCGGCCCGCAGTTACGGCCTCACGGCCAAGGGCATGCAGATGGACCTGGCGGCCCTCGCCGACGTCCAGGCCCCGGCCATCCTGTTCTGGGAGTTCAACCACTACGTCGTCTACGACGGCATGGGCCGCCGCTTCGGCCGCCGGGGCGTCTACATCAACGATCCCGCCAAGGGCCGCCGGTTCGTGCCCATGGAGGAGTTCGACGGCAGCTTCACCGGTGTCGTGCTGGTCCTGGAGCCGGGTGACGGTTTCGAGAAGGGCGGCCGGCGCCCCGGCATCCTCGGTGCCATGCCGGCCCGGCTGCGCGGCACGGCGGGCACCATGCCGGCGGCGGTGCTGGCCAGCCTGCTGCTGGTGGTCGTGGGCGCGGCGCTGCCCGCGCTCAGCCGCCAGTACATCGACCTGTTCCTCATCGGCGGCCAGACCTCCCTGCTCACCGTGCTGTTCGCCGCGATGGGCACCTGTGTCCTGCTCACCCTGGTGCTGACCTGGCTGCAGCAGGCGAACCTGCTGCACGGCCGGATCGTCTCCTCCACCCTGTCCAGCGCCCGCTTCCTGCGCCATCTGCTGCGGCTGCCGGTCACCTTCTTCTCCCAGCGCAGCCCGGCCGACCTGGTCCAGCGCCTCCAGTCCAACGACCAGGTCGCCGAGACCCTGGCCCGCGACCTCGCGGCGGCCGGCGTGGACGCGGTGGTCGTCGTGCTCTACGCCGTTCTCCTCTACACCTACGACCAGCAGCTCACCTTCCTCGGGATCGGTGTGGCGCTGCTGAACATCGTGGCGATGCGGTTCGTCGTACGGCTGCGCGCGACCCGGACGGCCAAGCTGCGCGCGGACACCGCCCGGCTCACCAACACCTCCTACACCGGCCTGCAGTTG
This sequence comes from Streptomyces sp. NPDC048277, assembly GCF_040652235.1. Lineage (NCBI taxonomy): Bacteria > Bacillati > Actinomycetota > Actinomycetes > Kitasatosporales > Streptomycetaceae > Streptomyces > Streptomyces sp. NPDC048277. The sequence continues at coordinate 317,041 of NZ_JBEZLQ010000008.1, read as the reverse complement.
ATCGAGACGATGAAGGCGACCGGTGGCGAGGACGGCTACTTCCGCAGGTGGGCAGGGCAGCACGCGGCCACCCTGGAGGAGCAGCAGCGGCTCGGGGTGCCGAGCGCCTGGCTGGGCGTGGTGGCGCCGACGCTCGCGACCCTCAACAGCGCGCTGATCCTGTGGATCGGCGGTATGCGGGCGGTCGAAGGGGGTATCTCGGTCGGTCTCCTTGTCGCCTTCCAGTCCCTGGTCACCCGTTTCACCGCCCCGCTGACCCGGCTCAACGGGGTCGCGGGCCGGATCCAGGACTTCGCGGCCGACGTGGCCCGTCTCAAGGACGTGGAGAACTTCCAGGCGGACCCGATCTACGCCCGCCCCGGCGCGGGCGAGTCGACCCGGCGGCTGCAGGGCCATGTGGAGCTGGAGAACATCTCCTTCGGCTACAGCCCGCTGGACAAGCCGCTGCTCACCGGCTTCGACCTGACGGTCGGTCCGGGACGGCAGGTGGCGCTGGTGGGCGGCTCGGGCAGCGGCAAGTCCACGGTCTCCCGGCTGATCTCGGGTCTGTACGCCCCCTGGGAGGGCGTGATCCGCATCGACGGACAGCGCCTGGAGGACATCCCGCGCGGCGCGCTGGCCGCCTCCGTCTCCTTCGTCGACCAGGACGTCTTCCTCTTCGAGGGCTCGGTGCGCGACAACGTGGCGCTGTGGGACCCCTCGATCCCGGACGAGGCCGTGGTGGAGGCGCTGCGGGACGCGGCCCTGTACGACGTGGTGACGCGCCGGCCCGGTGGCATCCACAGCAAGGTCGAGCAGGACGGCCGCAACTTCTCCGGCGGCCAGCGCCAACGCCTGGAGATCGCGCGGGCGTTGGTGCGCCGGCCGAGCATCCTGGTCCTCGACGAGGTGACCAGCGCCCTGGACGCGGAGACCGAGCTGACCGTCATGGACAACCTGCGCCGGCGCGGCTGTGCCTGCGTGGTGATCGCGCACCGGCTGAGCACGGTCCGCGACAGCGACGAGATCGTCGTGCTCCAGCACGGGACGGTCGTGGAGCGCGGCCGGCACGACGAGTTGGTGGCACATGGCGGGGCGTACGCCGCGCTGGTCAGGGAGCGATGAGATGACGACCGTAGACGGAGGCGACCTCGTTCTCGGCGCCCTCGGCTCGCTGGGCACCCGGATCGACTGCACCGGCTTCACCCGCCTCGACCTCGAAGGCCCGCAGGTGCTGTGGCTGGTGGCGTCCGGCGCCCTGGACCTGTTCGCGGTGGACGCCGAACAGCAGGGCCACTGGCACCACCTGGGCCGGCTGGAAGCGGGTTCCCTGCTCCTCGGTCCGGTGGCGGGTCCCCAACACACCCTGGTGGCACGCCCGTTGCGCGACTGCGTGGTCCACCGCATCGGCCTGCGCGAGCTGTACCAGCCGGCCGCCACCCAGACCTGGTCCTACGACGAGTACGGCAACCCCCAGTACGTCCCGCCGACGACGAGCCCCCTGGAGTACGCGCTCGCGCTCGGTGTCGGCCGTGGCCTGTCCATCCTCTTCCAGGCGCCGATGACCGCCGGCGAGCGCGCCGCGGCCCCGACCGACGACGAGGTCTTCTGGATGCAGGTGCCGCCGGGCAGCGTCCAGTACGGCTCGCTGTACGGCGCGGAGGCGGCCGCCGACCTGCTGATGGACCCCGGCGTCTGGCAGAGCATGGTCGACCAGGAGTACCGGCTGCTCACCACGCTGGACCGGTGGATCGAGCAGCTGGAGCGCACCCACGAGACCCGTACGGCGGCCGGCATCAAGGCCGGTGAGGCGGTCCGTGCCCAGGCCGACCGGACCCTCCTCGCCTCCATCGGCAAGGCGGCCAAGCGCACCACGGCCGCCGACGCCGACGCCTCCTACGCGGCCTGCAGGCTGGTCGCCCAGGCGGCGGGCATCACCCTCGCCGAGCCCGCGCAGAGCGGCGCGGGACCAGCCGGGAGTGACCGCATCGACCCGATCGAGCTGGTGGCGCTGGCCTCCCGGGTGCGCACCCGGGCGGTACGGCTCGACGGCCACTGGTGGCGGGACAACGTCGGCCCGCTGGTCGGGCACCGTGCCCTGTCCGGTGCTCCCGTCGCGCTGCTGTGGCGGCGCGGCGGCTATGTGGCCGTCCATCCGGCGACCGGCCGGGAGACGCCGATCGAGAAGGCGAACGCGGAGGAGTTCGAGCCGCGCGCGGTGATGTTCTACCGGCCGCTGCCCGACAAGGCGCTCAGCCCGCTGGGCCTGCTCCGGTTCAGTCTGCAGGGCACCCGAGGTGACCTGGGCAGTCTGCTGCTTGCCGGGCTGGTGACCGTCGCGATCGGCTCGCTGGTGCCGATCGCGACCGGCAAGGTGCTGGGCGAGTACGTGCCGAAGGCCCAGACGAACCTGATCGTGCAGGTCTGCCTGGCGGTGATGATCAGCGCGTTGGTGTCGGCCGCGTTCACGCTCCTGGAGAATCTGACCATCCTGCGTCTGGAGGGCCGTATCGAGGCGACCCTGCAACCGGCCGTCTGGGACCGGCTGCTGCGGCTGCCGACGAAGTTCTTCACCCAGCGCTCGACCGGTGAGCTGGCGAGCGCGGCGATGGGCATCAGCGCGATCCGCCGGCTGCTCGCGGGCGTCGGCCCGGTGGTCGCCCAGTCGGTGACCGTCGGGGCGATGAACCTGGGCCTGCTGTTCTGGTACAGCGTCCCGATGGCGTTCGCGGCGCTCGGCATGCTCGTCGTCATCGCCGCGCTGTTCCTGGGGCTCGGACTGTGGCAGGTGCGCTGGCAGCGCAAGCTGGTTGTGCTCGGCAACAAGCTGAACAACCAGGCCTTCCAGACTCTGCGGGGCCTGCCGAAACTGCGGGTGGCGGCGGCCGAGAACTACGCGTACGCGGCCTGGGCGGGCGAGTTCGCGCACAGCCGGGAGCTCCAGCAGAAGGTGGGCCGGATCAAGAACCTCACCACGGTGCTGGGTTCGGTCTACCTGCCGGTCTGCACCCTGCTGATGTTCATGCTGCTCGCGGGCCCGGCGAAGGGCGCGATGGACGCGGCGGCCTTCCTCACCTTCAACACGTCGGTGACGATGCTGCTCACCGCGGTCACGTCACTGACCGGTTCCTTCGTGTCGGCGGTGGCCGCGCTGCCGCTCTTCGAGGAGATCAAGCCGGTCCTGGAGGCCGCGCCCGAGGTGCGCACGGCCAGCACCCGCCCCGGCCCGCTCTCCGGAGCGGTCGAGGCCCGCCGCCTCTCCTTCCGCTACGCGGACGACGGCCCCCTCGTCCTCGACGACGTCTCCTTCGAGATCCGGCCGGGCGAGTTCGTGGCGATCGTCGGCCCGAGCGGCTGCGGCAAGTCCACCCTGCTGCGGCTGCTGATCGGCTTCGACAAGCCGGTGTCGGGGAGCGTGCTGTACGACGGCCAGGACCTGGGCGCCCTGGACCAGTCGGCGGTCCGGCGCCAGTGCGGGGTGGTGCTCCAGCACGCGCAGCCGTTCAACGGCTCGATCCTGGACGTCATCTGCGGCACCGAGCCGTACACCCCCGAAGAGGCGATGGCGGCGGCCGAGATGGCCGGCCTCGCGGAGGACATCAAGCGGATGCCGATGGGGCTGCACACGATCGTCGCCGGGAGCGGCGCGATCTCGGGCGGTCAGCGGCAGCGGCTCATGATCGCGCAGGCGCTGATCCGCCGCCCGCGCATCCTGTTCTTCGACGAGGCGACGAGTGCGCTCGACAACGACACCCAGCGCACGGTCATCGAGAGCACCCGCAAGCTGAACGCCACCCGGATCGTCATCGCCCACCGGCTGTCGACGGTCATGGACGCCGACCGGGTCGTCGTGATGGAGGACGGCAAGGTCGCCCAGCAGGGCCCGCCGGCCCAGCTGCTCGCCGACACCGGCGGACGGCTGCACGAGCTGGTGCGGCGGCAGCTGGCGTGAGCGGTCGGTCTCAGGTGTCGAGGCCCGGGACGGGTGCGCCGGAGGGCAGGCCGGCGTCGAGGTAGCCCTGGTAGTACTCCTTCCAGGGCGCGCCGACCCCGGCGTGGGGGCCCTCGAAGCGTTCGCCGCGGGCCTTGGCGTCGAGGGCGGCGAGGCAGACCTCCCAGCCCGCGCTGTTGCGGGCGGCGGTGTTCTGCTCGCTCAGGACATGGGTGAGGGTGAAGCGGGTGCGGTCCGCACCGTCCGGTGCGAGGTCGAAGCGGATCTCGTCGCCGCCCCAGTCGAAGGCGAGGCTGCTGGGCGGGTCGACGGTCAGGACGGTGCCGTACGACTCGGGCATGTTCGGGTCGCCGGTGAACTTGATCGCGCCGCCGGGGCGCAGGTCGATCTCGGCGCGGGAGGGAAACCACCCGGCGAGTTCGTCGGGGTCCGTGACGAAGTGCCAGACGCGGTCGATCGGATGACCGTAGAGACGGCTGAAGCGGACGGCCGGGCGGCCGTCGTCGAGGGTGACGTAGGTGCCGGTGAGGTCGGCGGGCATGGGGATCAGTCCTTGGGCTTCGAAGGGGGTTCTTCCGGGTCGTCCGCCGTCTCGTCGAGTCGGCGCCCCAGGACGTCCAGGCTGCGGTTCCACAGCCGGCGGTAGGGGGCCAGCCAGGCGTCGAGCTCGGCGATCGGGGCCGGGTCGAGGGCGTAGACACGGCGCTGGGCGTCCTGCCGCACCCGGACCAGACCGGCCTCCCGCAGCACCTTGAGGTGCTTGGAGGTGCTCGGCTGGCTGAGGCCGCAAGCGTCCACGATCTCTCCGACGGGCCGGGGGCGCGTCAGGAGAAGGCCGACTATGGCCCTTCGGTGGGGGTCGGCCAGGGCGCTCCAGAGCGCGTCTTCGGACATGGATCCAATATGCCCGCACAGTTATATTCCCGTCAAGGAATACATCAATGACACAGGCACCCCCGCGCCCCACCCCCTCCCCCAGCGAAACGTTGCCGTTTCGCTCGAAGTGGTCTACGCTCCGATGTGTACGAAACCGTTTCGTTCGCGGCTCCATCGGAACCGCCGCTCCGGAGCGGCTACTTGATAAATCCCGAACGACTTCCCTGGAGTGGTTCCCCCATGTCCGAGAAGACCCTGACCGACGACGTGCGCGTCGGTGCCGTGACGGCACCGCCGGCCGACTCCTCCTCGAAGCGGTGGTGGATCCTCGCGGTCGTCGCCGTCGCCCAGCTCATGGTGGTGCTCGACGCCACCATCGTGAACATCGCCCTCCCGTCCGCCCAGGCCGACCTCGGGTTCTCCGACGGCAACCGGCAGTGGATCGTCACCGCGTACGCCCTCGCCTTCGCGTCCCTGCTGCTGCTCGGCGGCCGGATAGCGGACCTGTTCGGCCGCAAGACCGCCTTCCTCGTCGGCGTCGTCGGCTTCGCCGCCGTCTCGGCGCTGGGCGGCGCCGCGAACGGCTTCGGCATGCTGGTCACCGCGCGCGCCCTGCAGGGTGCCTTCGGCGCGCTGCTCGCACCGGCCGCGCTCTCCCTGCTCAACACCACGTTCACGGACGCCAAGGAGCGTGCGCGGGCGTTCAGTGTCTACGGCGCCATCGCGGGTGCCGGCGGCGCGGTCGGTCTGCTGCTCGGCGGTGTCCTGACCGACGCCTTCGACTGGCGCTGGACCCTGTATGTGAACGTCGCGATCGCCGTCGTCGCCTTCGCGGGCGGCATGGCGCTGCTGCACAACCACCGTGACGCCGAGAACTCCAAGCTGGACGTGCCGGGCACGGTGCTGGTCGCCTCCGGTCTGTTCGCCCTGGTCTACGGCTTCTCCAACGCCGAGACGCACGACTGGGGTTCGCCGCTGACCTGGGGCTTCCTGATCGCGGGCGGCCTGCTCCTGGCCGCCTTCGCCTGGTGGCAGACCAAGACCTCGCACCCGCTGCTGCCGCTCGGCATCCTGCTGGACCGCAGCCGGGGCGCGTCCTTCCTCGCCGTCCTGATCTCCGCCGGCGGCATGTTCGGCGTGTTCCTCTTCCTCACCTACTACCTCCAGCTGAACCTGGGCTTCAGCCCGACCAAGACCGGTGTGTCGTTCCTGCCGATGGTCGCCGCGCTGATGGTCGCCGCGCAGCTCGGCACCACGGTCCTGCTGCCGCGGGTCGGTCCGAAGGTGCTCGTGCCGCTGGGCTTCGCGATCGCCGCGGCCGGCATGGCCTGGCTCACCGGCATCGGCATCGGCTCCAGCTACACGAGCGCGGTGCTCCCCCAGGTGATCATCGTCGGCTTCGGTCTCGGCCTGGTCATGCCGGTGACCATGCAGCTCGCCACGGGCGGGGTGACGGCCGACGAGGCGGGTGTCGCCTCCGCGACGGTCAACGCGATGCAGCAGGTGGGCGGTTCCATCGGCACGGCGCTGCTCAACACGCTGGCCGCGAGCGCGGCGACCGACTACCTGGCCGGGCGGGACGCGACCAGCAAGCTGGTGCAGGCGCAGGCGACGATCGAGAGCTACACCACCGCGTTCTGGTGGTCGGCCGGGTTGTTCGCGGCGGGCGCGGTGATCGCGTTCCTGCTGTTCCGGCCGGGCGTGCCGGAGCAGGACGCCGGCGCGGCGCCGGTCGTGCACATGTAGTCGCCTGAGAGCCGCAGGGACTGAGAGGTCACCGTCAGCAGGGAGACGGTGACCTCTCGCCGTTGTGGTCTGCGGGTGGGCGGGGGCTGGTCGCGCCCACGCGGCGGTAGCCGCGAGTCGAAACAGCCCCGCGCCTTCGACGGGGGCGCTTCAAGTCAAGCCATTTGGGCAACATTCACCCTGTCGAGTGAACCTGATCTTGCGCCGCGCGTGCCAGGGATGGCGGGCGCTCCCAGCGGGTAACAACCGGGCCCGTACGCGCCCCATGCCAGGTGGAGCCAAGATGACGCCGGAAGCCGTTGACCCTGGGCTGCCCGCCGCCAACTCGTGTGCGCGCACCCATCGCTGCGGGTCGTACATCGTCGTCGAGGTCTTCGGCGAAGTGGACATCGCCACCGGGGAGTTGCTCGCCGAGCATCTGCTCGCCGCCACCGCCGGGGCCGAGCCCGATGTGCTCGTCGATCTGCGGCGGCTGGACTTTCTCGACTGCTCGGGACTACGGGTGCTGTGCCGGGCCGAGGCGCGGGCCAAGGAGCGGGGCGGGCGGCTGCGGCTGGTGTGCGAAGGGCCCCGGATTCCCCGGCTGCTCAGGGCCTCGGGGTTATCGGGGCGTTTTCCGCCGCTCCCCGGGTTTCCCCGGGACGGGAGCGCCGGGGAGCGGCGGTGATGGCAGGGGTCGGCGGGCGGCCCCACTCCGCCCGTCCGGCCCCCGCTGCGAGATCACGGGTTCCCGCGCCATGGGCCGCACTCCCCAGTTGCGGACCTGTCCGGCAGTCACGAGAACCGCGCGATCCCGGGTCTCAGAACGCGAAGACGCTCGCGCCGTAGGCGTCCCTCATACAGGCGTTGCCGAAGCTGCGCTCGTAGGAGACGCGCTTGCCCTGCCAGACGCCCTCGACGGTGACCACGACGGGGTCGTAGAGCTTGGTGCACCACACGTCGGCTCTGGGCGTGAGGGCGTCGAGGTCGCCGCCGGCGCCGCGCAGTTCGGCACAGGCCTGGGCGGCGGCCGGGTGGGTGCCGGAGGCGCTCGGGGCGCAGGTGAGGGTGACGGCGCGTTCGGGCGTGGCGGTGGCCGCGTCGGCGCCGTGGCCGGTGGTGAGCACCAGGGCCGAGGGGGCGTAGAGCGAGCTCGGGGTGGCGACGGCGGCCCCGGTCAGGGGTCCGCAGACGGCGGCGGCCGTGAGGCCGAGGGTCGCTGCCCAGCGCGCGGTGGTTCGCATTGTGTGCATCCTTCCGCTCGATTCGACGGGTGCCGCCCACGGCCCGGTGGGTGCCGGGGCGGCGGGCGCCACTCTGCCGACTCCGCCGTCGAAACACACATCGAACCCACAGCTTTCAGTAACCTTGCGTATTGAATCAGTGGCGTGAAGTCACGGAAATCGAACGCGTCGACCGCTCAACGGAGCGGTTCTTGATCGCTCGAAGCGGCCAGATGGCTCGATCTCATCACCTCGTTAATCGTCCTGAAACATTCCGCTTCCGCTCTCGGCGGACTCCGCGGCAAGCCCTTGCCTTTGGACTGCAACGGAGTAATCGTCATTACATGATTACTCAAGAGCAACGAGAGAAGCTGCGTGGCTGGTTCGCCGGCCGGCTCCCCGACGACCTCTTCGAGGAACTGGTCGAGGTCACGGTCGATCGCGAGGAGATCACCGTCGTCGGACGCGTTCCCGGGCCCAAGCTCGCGGAGGGCGTCTCGGACGCCGAGCGGGAGGCCGCCGTACAGGGCCGGATCCAGGAGTTCCGGGAGCGCACCCGGGAGACCCGGATCGACGTGGCCCGGGAGGCGGAGCACCAGTTCCGGCGGAAGGTGTCCTGGGGCGTGGAGTGCGCGGGACAGCGGGCGCTGTTCACGCATGTGGCCGCGCCGGTGATGACCCGGCTGCGCCAGCCCGAGCGCCAGGTGCTGGACACCCTGATCGCCGGGGGCGTGGCACGGAGCCGCAGTGAGGCGCTGGCCTGGTGTGTGCGGCTGGTCCAGAAGCACACCGACGACTGGCTGACCGAACTGCGCGAGTCACTGGAGCACGTGGAGAAGGTCCGGGCCCAGGGACCGGACGCCGATCAGGACTGACACCGGCCGTCCTCCCCACAGCCCTCGCGGCCCTCGGGCCTGCGGCTACCGCCGCGCGCTGACGCGAAGGGCGGTGTACGGCCCCGTACATACCGGCGAGTATGGTCGCCACGACGCGTACTCGACGTGGAGAGGCGGGGCGGATGGCCAAGCACTGGGCGGACTTCCAGTACGAGATCTATCTCAACGGGATGACGGGCGCGGTGCCGCGGCTGCCCACCGATCTGACCCGCCTGGAGGAGCTCACCGAGCGGCGGCTCGGGCCCGGCCCGGTCGGCTATGTGGCGGGCGGTGCCGGTGACGGCAGCACCATGCGGGCCAACCGGGCCGCCCTGGAGCGGCGCCGCATAGTGCCGCGGATGCTGCGGGACGTGGGCGAGCGGGACCTGGCGGTGGAGGTGCTGGGCCGCGCGCTGCCGGCGCCGCTGGCACTGGCGCCCGTCGGCGTGCTGTCGATCATGCATCCGGACGCCGAGTCGGCAGCCGCCCGGGCCGCCGCCGCGCACGGCGTGCCGTACATCCTGTCCTCCGCCTCCAGCACGCCGATGGAGCAGGTGGCGGAGGCGATGGGGGACACCGAGCGGTGGTTCCAGCTGTACTGGGGCAGGGACCGCGAGGTGACCAGGAGCTTCCTCGGGCGGGCCGGGGCCGCCGGGTTCTCGGTGCTCGTCGTCACCCTCGACACGCCGCTGGTGTCCTGGCGGCCGCGCGATCTCGACCAGGCGTATCTGCCGTTCCTGCACGGGGTGGGCACCGCCAACTACTTCACCGACCCGGCGTTCCAGGCAGGGCTGGCCAAGCCGGTGCACGAGGACCCGAACGCGGCCGTGCTGCACTTCCTCGGCCTGTTCGGGGACCCGACGCACACCTGGCCGGACCTGGCCTTCCTGCGGGAGCACTGGGACGGGCCGATCGTCCTCAAGGGCGTGCTGCACCCGGACGACGGCCGGCTGGCCGCCGACGCCGGGATGGACGGGGTCGTGGTGTCCAACCACGGCGGCCGGCAGGTGGCCGGTTCGGTGGCGGCGGCCGACGCGCTGCCCCGGGTCGCCGCGGCGGTGGGCGACCGGCTGACCGTGCTGTTCGACAGCGGGGTGCGCACCGGCGACGACGTGTTCAAGGCCCTCGCCCTGGGCGCCCGGACGGTCCTGCTGGGACGGCCGTACGTCTACGGACTCGGCCTCGACGGACAGGCCGGCGTGGACCATGTGATCCGCTCGCTCCTCGCCGAGTTCGACCTCACCCTCGCCCTGTCCGGGCACCGCACCCCTGCCGCGATCACCGCGGCCGACCTCGTCGAGGAGCCCGCGTGAGCGCCCCGAAGAACGTCCTCGCCGTGATCCCGCCGCACGTCGGCGGCCGCGCGGCCGGTGCCGGGATGGCCTCCCTCTTCCCCGCCGACGCGCAGGTGACCGTCGTGGAGTCGGCCGGCGAGGATCCGGCGGCACTGCGCGCGGCCCGGGTCGTGATCACCGCGCTCGCCCCGGTGACCGCCGAACACCTCGCCGCCGCGCCGGAGTTGGAGCTGGTGCAGTGCGCGAGCCACGGCTTCGACTACGTCGACTCCGACGCGGCGCGCGCGAGGGGCGTCTCCGTGTGCACGATCGGCTCCAGCGGCGCCGAGGCGCAGAACGTGGCGGAACAGACCTTCGCGCTGATGCTGGCCCTCGCCAAGCAACTGGTCCCCGCGCACCGGGCGTTGGCCGAGGGCGACTGGGCACTCCCCCGGCTGCAGCGGTCGCTCACGGAGCTGTCCGGCAAGACGCTGGGCATCGTGGGGCTCGGCCGGATCGGGCAGCAGGTCGCCCGGCGTGCCGCCGCGTTCGACATGACCGTGCTGTACACGCAGCGCAGCCGGGCGTCCGAGGAGACCGAGGCGCGGTACGGCGACGCCCGGTACGTCCCGCTGGAGGAGCTGCTGACCGCCGCGGACTATGTGACCCTGCACTGTCCGCTCACCGACGGGACCCGGCAGCTGCTGGACGCCGGCCGGCTCGCCCTGCTGAAGCCGACCGCGTTCGTGGTCAACACGGCCCGGGGTGCGCTCGTCGACCAGGAGGCCCTGGCCGACGCACTGGAGAAGGGCACCCTGGCGGGGGCGGGCCTCGACGTCTTCGACCCCGAACCGCCCACCGCGGACCTGCGGTTGCTGCGCGCCCCCAACGTGGTGCTGTCACCGCACGTCGGGGGCGTCACCCGGGAGACCCTGATCCGGATCGCGCTGGCCGCCGTCCAGAACGTGCTGGACTTCCTGGCGGGCGGCGCACCCCGGGATGTCGTGAACTAGGGCCTCCCCGGGGGTCTTTCGCTAGTTCCCGGACAGCTCCGCCGGCTGTGCCGAAGGCCCGCCCGTCCCGGCGATGGAGAGCGAGCCATGGCTCTGGGACGGGGTCGGCGAGTCGGTCAGCCAGTGCTGGCCGCTGGTGTGATCACGGACCTTGACGACGACGTCCGCCCCCTCCTCCTCGCCGGCCGTGGCGAGGGCGAGGGTCTCGTCCCAGCGGGGCAGCAACTCGCCCTGGACGGTGAGGTCGTAGCGCACGTCCCGGCCGCGCTCGGCGTCGGCCGCGGCGCAGGTGCCGAGGATGACCACCCCGCCGTCCGCGTGCGAGTCCAGGCACAGATCGTGGTCGGCCACGCTGCGCACCTCGCCGTCGCTCTCGTACGTCCACTGCTGGGTCCAGGACGTCGAGCACACCTCCAGGACGACACTCGCCCCGGCCTTCGGCGCGCCGTTGATGTCCAGGCAGAGCTGGGCGGCCTGGTTGCGCAGCCGGGTCGCGTGGTCGGCGGCGGGCAGCCGGGCCGTGCCGGAGGTGGGTGTCGCGTCGGGGGTGGGCGTCGCCTCGGGGTCGCCGGGGATCTGGCCCGCCGTCGCGACCGCGTCGCTGCCGTCGCCGCCGCCCGACATCGCGCTGATCGCGAGTACGGAGGTCAGCAGCCCTGCCCCGGCGACGCCGACACTGGTGAGCAGCGTCTTCGACGACCAGGATCCGGGCGGGCGGCGTACCGCGACGGGGATGCGGGCCAGGATCCGGGTCCGGGCGGTGGCGCGGCGGCGCCCTCCGCCGCCGGAACGCCGGTTGGCGGCTCGGGTGTGGGGGGCTTCGGCGCCCTTGCGGCCCGGGCGGGTGTCGAGGTAGCGGCGGGCTCCCCAGCCGAGCACGGCTTCGGCGAGCAGTACGCCCAGCCCGCCCTCGACATGGCCGAGTTGTTCGGCGGCGGCCCGGCAGTAGGGGCACTGGGCGAGATGCTCCTGGACGTCCGGCAGCAGGGCGCCGCCCCGGCGGATCGGAACGTCCAGCAGCCGGTTGTAGTAGCGGCACTCCTGGGAGGGTGCGAGATCCCGGTGGGCGCGGACACAGCCCTCCCGGAATTTCTCCCGGGCGTCTTCGAGAGCGGCCGATGCGGTTGCCGTGTCCATGCCCAACAGACCGGCCGGTACGGTTATGGGTTCGGCCTCGACCTCGGTGTGCCACAGGAGACTCTGGGCAAGCGCCGGAAGGCCCGTGAATGAACGCTCCGCGAGGGCGCGGTTTTCCGGGGTCATGGTCTTCGCGGCGCGCATACCGCGGCCGCCGGCCGGTTTCCCGAGGTCGGTCAGAACCTCGGCTATTCGGTCCTCCGCGGACCAGCTGGCGACCGTGTCGCGCACGGAGACCAGCAGTCGGGGCCGCAGTGCGTCGGCGTTCTCGCCGAGGGCCACCCGGTCGAGGACCTGGTGGAAGGCGGCGGCCGCGACCATGTGGGCGACCGGTCCGGTGACGGCCAGGCAGATGACCGCGTACTCCTGTACGGGGCGCCAGTGCCGGGCCATGAGCAGTGCGGCGGACCGGGATGCCTCGATGTCGGAGCCTGCTCGCAGCGGGGCGGCGAGAGACTCGTCGGACTCCCCTGCACCACCGCCCGGCGGCGGATAGGGGGGTCGAGGCGGGTGGGGGGTGGGCACTGAGCGGATTCCTTTGGTGCGGGGGCGCGTACCTCTTCGGTGCGCTGACGGGGAGCGGGAATTCGCCGACGCGGTGTCGGTCTCTTACCCCAACTGCCGAATAGGTCCCGGCCATTCCCCCGCGCAGGTGATTCACCCTTGCACAAGTCTCACACAAGCAACAAGGCGCCCGTACAACATCGACAGCATTGACAGAAAGTCAGAAAGACGTTGAGGCCATTGTCCGGTCACGGCCGTATTCACTTTGCGCACACCCCGTGTGAACCGCGCGCCCACTCCGGTCCCGCGCGCACGCTCCCGGCCCGCCCGCCGGGGTAGTCCACTGGTGCCCGGCCCTCCTCGCAAGGCCCCGCGCAGAACGGCGGCTCTTCTGCGCGAAACAGGCCGCCGGCCCCGTTCCTCCCGCCCTCGGCCGGCGGCCTCCGAGGGCGGGGGCGGCTTTCCCCGCTTGTCCGGGCGGGTGTCAGAGCTGCCAGGAACGGAGCCGGTCCGCCGCCGCGTAGACATCGGCCTTGCCGGTCATCAGGTCGCGGGCGAGATCGACGAGGGCGCCGTACGGCGGGTCGATGCCGGCGCCGCTGACGAACATGTAGGCCACGGCGGTCGCGCAGGCGAACCGGGCGTTGGCCGAGGGCAGCGGCTTGAGCAGGGCGAGGGTGTGCAGCAGGGCGGCCGCCCGCCAGGCCGGGTCGGAGTCCACGCCGAGCCGGGGCGGATCGACACGGTGCCGGGCGACGGCGGCGACCAGCACGGAGAAGTCGTTCACGGCGGGCTGGTCCGGCAGCACTTCCTCATGGCGCTGGAGCAGCCAGGGCACGTCGATATGGATGACCGGCGGCATGGCTCAGGCGGCCTCGCCCCGGGTGGGCGGTTCGTCGTCGGGGAACGCGGCCGCGAACTCGGCGGCATGGGCCGCGAAGAAGCGGCGGAACTCCTCCGCCCCCTCCTGCAGGGCCCGGTGCCGGGCGATGTCGGCGGCGGCCGCCTCACGGACGAGGGCCTTCATGGACGTACCGCGCTCCTTGGCCATCTGCCTGAGGTCGGCTAGCTCGCGGTCGCTGAACTCCACGTTGAGAGCTGGCATGCCCTTCACGGTAGCGCGCGGGTACTCGACGGTAAATGCCAGCAGGTCAGAGCGGTCTCTTGGCGGTACCTCCGGGGCCATGGCGCCATGTCCGTTCTCGGCCGGCCGTGCCCCGCGCGGAGTTCCGGGCGGTCCGGACAGAAGCGGTGGCGGCCGCCTGGCACCGTCCGGACCGCCCGGGCCCTCAGATGTCGAGCCGGCTGATCCGCACCGCGCCCGCGGCCTCCCCCGGGTGGGCGCTGGTCAGGGTGAGCCGGATCCGGGAGCCGCGTGCCGCGGTGAACGTGATGACGGTCGGGGCGTCCGAGGCGGTGGCCCAGTCCACCGACGTACCGTCCACGGGCTGGTAGGCCTTGCCGTCCCAGACCGCCACCTCGATCGACGCGGGGAGGGCGTGGGTCGCGTCCACGATGAAGGAGGCCGCCACCTGGTCGAAGGCGCGGGTACGGCCGTAGTCCACCGACACCCAGTCCCGCGTCCGGGCCCCGCTGAACGCCGGCAGCAGAGCCGTGGCCGACTTGGCGAAGGCGTTGGACCAGCCGGTGGCCGCGTCGCCGTCGAGCATGGCGGCCGGGAGGGTGTCCGCACGGCCCGAGTAACTGGCGTCCGCGTGGGGGTAGTCCGGCGGGGCCGGGTAGTCCGGGCCGAAGTCGGGTGCGGGGGTGCTCGCCACGGCACGGGCGGGGGTGGCGTGCACGGTGACGGTGTCCTTGCGCAGGCCGTCCACCCGTGCGGTCACCTTGAGGCCCCCCGGTTTCGTGCCGGAGCGGACGACGGCGAGCGCCTTGCCGTGGAAGGCGGTTCGGGTGCTCGCCTGATAGCGCTCGGCGCTCTCCTCACGGCCGTTGTCGAGGCCGGCCAGCGAACCCCCGGCCAAGTCGAAGGAGATGAGGTGCTCGGCGTCCGGCACCACCACACCGTGCGCGTCGACGATCTCGGCGGTCACGAAGACCAGCGAACGCCCGTCGGCGGCCAGGGACTCCCGGTCGGCGGTGAGGCGTACGGCGTGCGGGTCGCCCGCGGTGCGCAGGACGTCGGTGGCGACCACCTTGCCGTCGCGCCGGGCCACCGCCTTCAACTCACCGGGCTGGTACGGCACTTGCCAGCTCAGGTGCAGCTTGCCCGCGCTGCCGTTGGGGCTGGTGTAACTGCCGGGATAGGCGCCGGTGGTGAACGTCTTGTCGTCGCCGGTCGCCTCCGTGGTCTCCAGGTAGGTCCGGCCGTCGGTGGTCGTCTTGGTGTCGAACTCCCGTGTCCCCAGGGACTGTCCGTTGAGGAACAGCTCCACGGAGGGCACATTGGCGTACGCCCACACCTCGACCGTGTCCCCGGCCCCGTGGTTCCAGCTCATCGGCAGCAGGTGCACCATCGGCTCGCCCACCCACTGGCTGCGGAAGAGGTGGTACATGTCCTTGGCGAACCCCGCCGTGTCGACGGCGCCGAAGAAGGACGACTTCACCGGGAACACGTCGTACGGCGTCGGTTCGCCGATGTAGTCGATGCCGGACCACAGGAACTGGCCCGCGAACCACTTCCGGTCCCGGTCCTTCTTGTGGCCGTACTCGCCGCTCATCGTCCAGGAGGCCAGGTTGTTGTCGTAGGACGAGGTCGCGCGCCGGCCGGGCGTCTGGTTCTCGCCCGTGTTGAGGTGCTCCGGTTCCTGGTACGCGCCGCGGGTCGAGGTCTCCGAGGAGGACTCGGACTCGAAGAGGAAGAGGTGCGGGTAGGCCGCGTGCAGCGCGTCGACGGACTTGGCGGTGTTGTAGTTGAGGCCGAGACCGTCGAGCTTGGCGAGCATCAGGTCGGCGGTGGAGCCCTGCTTCGGCACGCTGTGGTACTTGTTGGAGCCGATGACCACGGGCCGGGTGTCGTCGGCTGCCCTGATGGCGGCGATGATCCGGTCGGCCATGGCGAGACCGGCCGTCGAGGTGGAGTCGGGGATCTCGTTGCCGATGGACCAGAGCACGACGGCGGGCGAGTTACGGGCGGCGAGGACCATCTCGGTGGCGTCGCTCTCGCACCACTCGTCGAAGAACCGGCCGTAGTCGTACTTGGTCTTGCCGGTCTTCCAGCAGTCGAAGGCCTCCACCATCATCACGATGCCGAGTTCCTCGCAGACCTCGATCATCTGCGGCGAGGGCGGGTTGTGCGAGGTGCGGAAGGCGTTGACGCCCATCGACTTCATGATGGTCATCTGTCTGCGCACCGCGTCGGCGCTGATCGCCGAACCGAGGGCGCCCTGGTCGTGATGGAGGTCGACGCCCTTGATCTTGGTGTGCACACCGTTGAGGGAGAAGCCCTCGTCGGGGTCGAAGCGGTAGCTGCGGATGCCGAAGACCGTGCGGTGGGTGTCGGTGAGGGTGCCGCCGACGCGGAGTTCGGTGTGCAGGGTGTAGCGGTGCGGGGCGTCGAGATCCCACAACTTCGGCCGGGGGACGGTCAGTTCATGGGTCTCGGCGGTCTCGCCGGACACGGTGACCGTCGAGGACGTACGGGCGACCGTACGGCCGTCGGGATCGGCGATCCGGGAGATCACCTCCACGTCCGCGCCCTCGCCCGACTCGTCGGCCACGGCCGTCCGCACCCGCACCACGGCCCGCTCGGCGGTGATGTCCGGCGTGGTGACATACGTTCCCCAGCGCGCCACGTGCACCGGGTCGGTCACCACCAGCCGGGCCTCCCGGTAGATGCCGCTGCCCGAGTACCAGCGGCTGCTGGGCAGCTGGTTCTGCACCTTGACCGCGAGGACGTTCCCGGTGCTGCCGTCGGTGTGCAGCAGGTCGGTGAGGTCGAAGGCGAAGCCGGTGTAGCCGTAGGGATGGCGGCCGACCTGGGTGCCGTTGCAGTAGACGTACGAGTCCATGTAGACGCCGTCGAACTCCACCGAGATCCGCTTGCCCGCGTAGTCGGACGGCAGGGTGAAGGCGAGCCGGTACCAGCCGAGGCCGCCCGGGAAGAAGCCGGTGCCGCTGGTGGTGCCGTGGTCGGTGGTGGGGGTCTGCTCGATGCTCCAGTCGTGCGGTACGGCGACCTGCCGCCAGGCCGAGTCGTCGTACCCCGGGTCGGCGGCGTTCGCGTAGGCGCCGGTCGGGTCGGTGATCCCGCCCGGGTCGACCAGCGCGAACCGCCAGCCGTCCGGCAGGGCGACCGTGCGGCGGCCGGTGACCAGCGGGGACGTACCGGCCTCCGGAGCCGCCCAGGCGCCCGGGGCGCCCAGCAGGGCTCCGGCCGTCGGGGCTGCCGTCGCGGCTGCCAGAACCGATCTGCGCGTGACCGTCATGGTGCGGCTCTCCCTCATCAGGGCCCAGAACTACTCACAACTGATCGTGAACAAACAGATTCTGACGGTGCGCCACTTGCGGCCGTCAAGGGGCCGGAAGTGGCCGGGTACCGTTTTCGTCCCGTCGGCCGGTCCCCGTTCGGCCCTTCGGACCGGGCCCGGTCCCAGTCGACCGGCCGAACGCAGTTGCCGTTCACAGAAGGGTCCGACGCACTAGGCTGAACAGCAGTGGTGCACCTGTTGACGGTGAGTGTGCGCTTGGGAGTGCGACGATGAGCCGGGTCTATCCGTTCGACGATGCGGCGACGGCCCGGGCCGTCGTCGACGAGGACGGCACACTGGTCGCGTGGAACGAGGGCGCGCGACGGCTCCTCGGCCACCCGGCCGAGGAGGTCGTGGGCCGGCCCGCCGCGCTGCTGCTCGCCGGTGACACCACACCGCCCGCGCCCGCCGGCGCCCGCTGGGACGGCATCCTCGAACTCCGCCACCGGGACGGCCGTACGATCCCGGTCTGGCTGCTCGCGCACCGCCAAACGGCACACGACGAACGTCCCGGGCACTGGCTGGTGGTCTCCCCGCTGGACGGCGGCGGCCCGCGCGGACCGGACGATCCGCTCGGCACGGCGGTGCTGACGCAGTCGCCGTGCGCCGTCGCGGTCTACGACGAGCACCTTCGGCTGCGCCGGGTGAACGACGCGATGGCCGAGGTCATCGGACTGCCAGAGGAACGGATCCAGGGGCTCAGGATCGAGGAGATCGGCGGCAAGGCGCAGAGCGAGGAGCTGGAGCGCAGCATGCTCCAGGTGCTGACCTCGGGCCGCCCGCTGGACGTCCAGACCTATATGCGCACCGGCGGCGAGGACCGGGCGCATGCCTGGCTGGCCCGGATGGCTCCGATCACGGACACGACGGGCCGGGTGCGCGGGGTGTGTCTGGCCGCGCACGACTTCACCGAGAACTACCTCGCCAGGGAGCGGCTCCAGCTGGTCAACGAGGCCAGCGTGCGCATCGGCAGCACCCTCGACGTCACCCGTACGGCCCAGGAACTGGCGGACGTCTGTGTGCCCGCGCTCGCCGACTTCGTCACCGTCGACCTGCTGGACCCGCCGGAGAACGGCGGCGACCTCCCGGTGCGGCCGACGGCACCGGTCACCCTGCGCCGCAGCGCGCACCAGTCCGTGTTGCCCGGGGTCCCCGAGGCGGTGGTGAAGCCGGGGCACACCGAGTCCTACCCGGACGCCTCGGCACAGGCCGGCTCGCTCACCGCGGGGCGGACGATCGTGGCCTCGATGCCGTCCGGCGACATGCAGGAGTGGGTGCACTGGAACCCGGAGCGCGCGGAGCGGGTGCGCGAGTTCGGTATCCACGCCACGATGTCCGTGCCGATCCGGGCGCGCGGGGTGACCCTGGGGGTCGCGGTGCTGACCCGGCACCGGCGGCCCGACCCGTTCAGCCCGGACGACGTGCTGCTGGCCGAGGAGATCACGGCCAGGGCCGCCGTCTGCATCGACAACGCCCGCCGTTACTCGCGCGAGCGCGAGACCGCCCTGGCCCTGCAGCGCAGTCTGCTGCCCCGGACGCTGCCGCGCACCGCCGCCCTGCAGGCCGCCTCCCGCTATCTGCCGGCGGCCCGCGCCGGGGTGGGCGGTGACTGGTTCGACGTGATCCCGCTGTCCGGGCTGCGGGTCGCGATGGTGGTCGGGGACGTCGTCGGCCACGGTGTGCAGGCCTCGGCCACCATGGGCCGGCTGCGCACCGCCGTGCGCACCCTGGCCGACATCGACCTGGCCCCGGACGAGCTGCTGACCCACCTCGACGACCTGGTGGTCCGGCTGTCGGAGGAGCAGGGCGGCGAGGGCAGCCCCGGCGAGCTCGGCGCGACCTGCCTGTACGCCGTGTACGACCCGGTGTCCCGGCACTGCACGATGGCCCGGGCCGGCCATCCGCCGCCCGTCGTGCTGCGCCCGGGGCGCCGCCTCCACGAGGTGGACCTGCCCGCCGGTCCCCCGCTGGGCCTGGGCGGGCTGCCGTTCGAGTCCACCGAGATCGAGCTGCCCGAGGGCACCGTGCTGGCCATGTTCACGGACGGGCTGATCACGTCCCCGCACCGCGACCCGGACACCGGCCGCCGGCTCCTGCACGAGGCGCTGGCGGCGTACAGCGACTCCCTGGACGAGACGTGCGACCGGATCCTGCACGCCCTGCTGCCGTGCGGCGGCGCGGCCGACGACGTGGCCCTGCTGCTGGCCCGCACCCAGGTCCTGCCGCCGTCCCGGGTGGCGAGCTGGGACGTCCCCGCCGACCCCGCGCTGGTCGCGCCGATCCGCAAGCAGGTCGTGGAGCAGCTGGACGCGTGGGGGCTGAGCATGGCCGCCTTCACGGCGGAGCTGGTGGTCAGCGAACTGGTCACCAACGCCATCCGCTACGGCGCCCACCCCATCCGGCTCCGTCTGATCCACGACACCGCCACCCTCATCTGCGAGGTCTCCGACACCAGCCACACCGCGCCGCATCTGCGCCGGGCCAAGACCTGGGACGAGGGCGGCCGTGGCCTGCTCCTCGTGGCCCAGCTGACCCAGCGCTGGGGCAGCAGGCACACGGCCGAGGGCAAGACGATCTGGGCGGAGCTGTCCCTGTTCGGAGAGGACGCCCCCTGATCGCCGCCCTCTGAGAGACACCCCTGAGAGACGCTCGCTACGAGTCGCTCGTGAGGACGACCAGCTGCCGGGTCGCCCGGGTCATCGCGACATAGCGGTCGACCGCGCCCTCGACCCCGTCGCCGAACTCCTGCGGGTCGACGAGGACGACCAGGTCGAACTCGAGCCCCTTCGACAGCTCCGGGGTCAGCGAGCGGACGCGGGACGTCGGGGTGAAGGCGGGGTCGCCGATCACGCAGACGATGCCCTCGGCGTGGGTGGCGAGCCAGTCGTCGAGGACCGAGTCCAGCTCGGCCACGGAAGCGTGGACGACGGGCAGGCCGCCGGCGCGGATCGAGGTCGGCACGTTGGCGTCCGGGAGCGCGGCCCTGATGACCGGCTCGGCCTCCGCCATGACCTCTTCCGGTGTGCGGTAGTTGATGCCGAGCGAGGCCATGGTGATCCGGTCGAGCCCGATCCGCTCCAGGCGTTCCCGCCAGGTCTCGGTGAACCCGTGCCGGGCCTGGGCGCGGTCCCCGACGATGGTGAAACTCCGGGACGGGCAGCGCAGCAGCAGCATCTGCCACTCCGCGTCGGTCAGTTCCTGGGCCTCGTCGACGACGATGTGCGCGAACGGGCCGGCGAGCAGATCGGGGGCGAGGGCGGGCAGTTCGGACTCGTCGACCAGGCTGACCTTGGCGTCGGCGCCGCGCAGCATCCGCACCAGGCCCTCGCCTTCGTCGCCGTCGGCACCTGAGTCGGCGACCGCTCCGATCAGGTTGTCGACGACCTGCGCCATGCGCTCGCGCTGGGCGGCGAGGACGGCCTCCTGGCGCTGCTTGCGCCGTGCCGCCCGCGGGTCGCCGAGCCGCTGCCGGGCCGCGTCCAGGAGCGGCAGGTCGGACACCGTCCAGGCCTGGGGGTCCGCGCGCTGCAGCGTCCGGACCTCCTCGCGGTCCAGCCAGGGGGCGCACAGCCGCAGATAGGCGGGCACCGACCACAGGTCTCCGACCAGGTCCGTCGCCTCCAGCAGCGGCCATGCGCCGTCGAGGGTGCCGGCCAGCTCCCGGTCCTGCCGGAGCGACCTGCGGAACCGCTCGGGCGTGACGTCGTCGCCGTCGTACTTGTCCAGCAGGATGGTGGCCAGCTCCTCCCAGATCTGGTCGCGGGCCTCGTTGTGCGGTGTGCCGGGCCCCGGTGCCCGGAAGGCGTCGGCCCAGTCGTCCGCGGTCAGCCGGAGCTCGGCCCAGTCGGTGGTGACCGTCATCCCCTCGGCCGGGGGCTCCTCGTAGAACCGGACGGCCGTCTCGATCGCCCTCACCATGTCCGCGGTCGACTTCAGTCGGGCCGCCTCCGGGTCGGCCTCGGGTGTCGCGTCGGCTCCCTCGTCGACGAGGTCCCGCAGGACGCAGGTCTGCACGCCCTCCTCGCCGAGGCTGGGCAGCACGTCGGAGACGTAGTTCAGGTAGGGCCGGTGCGGGCCGACGAACAGGACGCCGCCCCGGCGGTGACCGAGGCGCGGGTCGGAGTACAGGAGGTGGGCGGTGCGGTGCAGGGCGACGACGGTCTTGCCGGTGCCCGGGCCGCCGTCGACGACGAGGGCGCCCCGGGACCCCGCGCGGATGATGGCGTCCTGGTCGGCCTGGATGGTGGCGAGCACATCGCGCATCCGCTCCGAGCGGTCGGCGCCCAGGCTGGCGATGAAGGCGGACTGGTCGTCGAGCGCGACGTGCCCGTCGAGTCCGTCGGCGGTGAAGACCTCGTCCCAGTAGTCGCTGATCCGGCCGTTCGTCCAGCGGTACCTGCGGCGGCTCTTCAGCCCCGTCGGGTCGGCGTGGGTCGCCGCGAAGAACGGCTCGGCCGCGGGGGAACGCCAGTCGAGCAGCAGCCGGCGGCCCTCGCTGTCGGTGAGGCCGAGCCGGCCGATGTACACGGGCTCGGGGTCGTCGGCGCCGACGATGTGACCGAGGCACAGGTCCAGGCCGAAGCGGCGCAGGGTGCGCAGCCGTCCGGTCAGCCGGTGGACCTCGATGTCCCGGTCCATCGCGGCCCGGCCCGTGCCGCCCGGCGCCCTGAGCTCGGCGTCGAGCTGGTCGGACAGTTCGGCGATGGTCTCGTCGAGGCAGCGAGCGATGGCGGCGAAGTGCCGTTCGTCACCGGCGATCAGGGCGGGGGCTGCCTTGGCGGACAGGCTTTCGGGCAGGTCGAAGGCGCTGGTGGTCAGGGGGTGCAATGCATCAGCTCCGGGGGGAAGGAAAAGGGACCACGGTGGCGCCCCGCAAGGGGCGCTGGGGGTACCCCCAGCCGAGGGCTGGGGGAGGAACTGCGCGACCGGCCACGACGGCCCCGCAGTCTTCGATGAACCGCACCTCACCAGGCGGTGTGCTGCTCAGGCTCCGTCGAGGAGCATCCGCGCAGCAGTCCTCGCTCCGTCGGTGCGCACCGTGCCGGCCACGATGGCCGCGCGGTCCCGGGTCTCGGGGGCGAGGGCGGCCGCGAGCGCGGCCGAGAGGGACTCGACGGTCGGGGCAGGGCCGGTGTGGGCCGCGCCGATGCCCAGTTCGGCCACCCGGGCGGCCCAGTGCGGCTGGTCCACGATCTGGGGCACGACCACCTGGGGCACACCGGCCACGGCGGCGGTCGTCGTGGTGCCCGCGCCGCCGTGGTGGACCACGGCGGCCACCCGGCGGAACAGCGCCTGGTGGTTGACCTCCCCGATCGCGAAGCAGTCGTCCTCGTCGTCGACCGGGGCGAGGTCCGCCCAGCCGCGCCCGACCAGGACGCGCCGGCCCTGGGCGCGGACCGCCTCGACGGCCACCCGGGCGGCGTCCGGTGCCGTACGCATGGCCATGCTGCCGAAGCCGACGTACACCGGCGGCGCACCCGCCTCCAGGAACGCCACCAGGCCGGCCGGCAGCGGGCGTTCGTCGGGCAGGAGCCACGCCCCGGTCTGCACGAGGTCGAGATCCGTCAGGTCCCGCCACGGGGCCAGGGCCGGGTCGGCCGCCAGCCACGGCCGGTCGGTGAGGACATGGTCGCGGACGTTGTCCACCGGCGGCAGGCCGAGGGCCGCCCGGTGGGTGTTCAGGGCCTCGCCGTACAGCGCGTTCACCCGCTCGGCGTCCACCTTCCAGAGCGTCCGCAGGTCGGCGTCCGGCGGGGCCGGACGGCCCGGCCGTCCGGCCGGCGGGAAGTGCGCGGACGGCAGTCCGAACGGGTGGAAGCACCCGAGCACGTAACGGATGCCCAGCTTCTCGGCCACCGAGCGCGCGCCGGCCGGCATCAGGCCGCTCGCCACCAGCACGTCACATCCCTCGGCCGCCGGCGCGACCGTGTCGAAGTGCGCGGCGACCAGTTCGGGCGCGAGTCTGAACGCGTCCTCCGGGGACGGCTTCGGCCTGGTCACCAGCGCCCGCACCGACGGCCCGAACGGCACGTGCGGCACACCGGCCCGGGCCAGCAGGCCGGCGTACTCCTCGTCGGGCGGGGCGCAGACCCGTGGCTCCGCGCCGAGTTCCCGCAGGGCCGCCGCGAGTCCCGCCAGCGGTTCGACGTCCCCGCGCGACCCATATCCCATCAACAGCACACGCATGGAGCGCATCCCCCAAATACCGCGGTTCCTGGCTTCGGCCTGCGATTCTGCGGGACGAGGGGGGCCTTGCCGCAAGCCCCCCAGTGCGCTATAAGTTGAGAGTGGCAAGGAGTGGATGAACTCCTTGCCGTGTGTTTGTGCGGGCCGCGGAGACGCGGCCATCGCTGTTTCTACGGCTGCTACGGCGCGCTCAGCCAGGGCCGGACCTGCTTGCGCGCCTCGTGCAGCCGGGACTTCAGCGTCCCGAGCGGAATTCCCACCCGTTCGGCGACCTCGGCGTAGTCCAGCTGGCAGATGTCCCGGTAGACGAGCGGCGCGACCAGCTGCGGGTGCTCCCGCTCCAGGCGGTCCAGCGCCTCCAGCAGATCGATCCGGGAGCCCGCGATCACACTCGTCGTACGCGGGTCGACGTGCTCGGCGGGTTCGATGGTCGCCGGCTGCTCCGCCGCCCGGCGCTTCAGGTCCCGGTACTTCTGCCGGGAGCAGTTGGCGATGACCGTGTAGAGCCAGGTGCTGAACCGGCTGCGGCCCTCGAAGGTGGAGATCTTCCGGGAGACCTGGAGCAGCACGTCCTGGGCCGCTTCCTCGGCGTCCTCCCGGCAGGGCAGGAACCGTCCGCAGCGCCGTACGACGTCTGGCCACACCTCGGTGAGCAGCTGGTTCAGGGCCAGCTGGTCGCCGGCGGCGGCCCGCCGGGCGAGGTCTTCGGTCAGCGTGGCGTCCGGCACGGGAGGTCCCCCTCGAAGTCGATCTCAGGCCAGGCATGATAGTCGTATGCAACCCCTTGAGCGGATCGGCCGCTATCGCCTCGAACGGCGCCTGGGCACCGGTGCCTTCGGAACGGTCTGGCTCGCCCATGACGACCAGTTGGACGCCTCGGTCGCGGTGAAGGTGCTCGCCGACAACTGGTCCCACCGGCTCGACATCCACGACCGGTTCCTGTCCGAGGCGCGGCTGCTGCGGCGGGCCGACTCCAAGCGCGTGGTGCAGGTCTACGACATCGGTGAACTCCCGGACGGGCGGCCGTACTTCGTGATGGAGTACGCCGACGCGGGCACCTTCGCCGATCTGCTCGGCGGCGGCCCGCTCCCGGTCCCCGACGCCCTGCTGCTGACCGCGCTGGCGGCGCGCGGCGCGGCGGATCTGCACGGGGCGGGGATCGTGCACCGGGACATCAAGCCGACCAATGTGCTGCTGCGCACCGCGCAGGACGGCACCCGGCGGGTGCTGCTGGCCGACCTGGGGCTGGCGAAGAGCCTGGCGCAGGCGTCGGGCCTCACGCTGGCGGCCGGTTCGGCGGGGTACCAGCCGCCGGAGCAGGCCCAGCCCGGCGAGGGCATCGACGCGCGCGCCGACGTCTACGCCCTGGGCGCGGTGGGCTACGAGCTGGTCACCGGGACGGTGCCGGCGGCGCCCGGGAAGGTGGTACGGCCCGAGCGGCTGCGGCCGGACCTCGGGGAGGATGTGCAGCGGGCGCTGATGCGGGCCCTGGAACCCGACCGGCAGCGGCGCTGGCCGACCGCGCAGTCCTTCGCGGACGAGCTGGACCGGCTGGCCGCGGTCGCCGCGGCGCGTCGCCCCAGACGCCTGGACGGGGTCCGCAGACGGCTGAACGCGGTCACCCTGACCGTCGCCGCGGTCCTCGCGGCCGGGGGCACGGCCGTCGCGGTCACGCTGGTCGACCGGAACGGTTCGGCGGCCGAGGAGACCCGGGTCGCCGACTCCACCGGGCGGGTGGTGGCCGAGGTGCCGTCCGGGTGGGCGGGCGAGCTGCGGAACTCCGGCTGGAACCCCAAGGCGCTCGGGCTGGCCTCCGGCCATGAGCCGGGCCTGGAGGTCGCCGACGACGTGTCGAAGTGGCAGGACCTGACGGCCGCGGTGAACGGCGTGTTCATCGGCGTGAGCGAACACGGCGATGTCACGGCCAAGGTGACCGCCCTGTCCCACGACGACTGTCACTACGACGGCAGCCGTGCCTACTCCGGCACCGACTGGAAGGGAAGGATCCGCACCTGGAGCGACTGCTCCGGCACCGGCGGATCGATCCAGGAGGCGGCCCTCGGCCCGGCCGGCGGGGCCGACCAGCCCCAGGTGTACGTCCAGGTACGGCGGCAGGGCGCGGCGGACCGTGCCACGACGGACGGCATACTTCGCTCCCTTCGGGTCACCTGACCCGGTGAATCACGGCGTGGCCCCGAACTTTTCCGCCGCTCAGCGCATCGGATAGAGGAGAAGGCGCACGGAGCACCGCAGGCACGCCTCACCCGCGTGCCGTGAGCAACCAGGAGTGTGGAGAGACATGGCGCACACGTCCCAGTCCTTGCGGCGCGGAGCGGCCCTGCTCGCGAGCGCGGTCGCCGCCCTGGGCCTCCTGACGGCCTGTGGCAACGGCAGCCCGGGGAAGTCCCCGGAGTCCGTGTCGGGCACGGCGGCGCCCGCGACGGACGGCTCCGCCGGTTCGGGCACGTCCGACACCGGGTCGGCCCCGTCCGGCACGAGCACGGCGCCCTCGGCCTCGTCCCGGAACACGAGCACCGGCTCGGCGACGGGCGGTGGCGGCACGACGACCGCCGCCGCGAGCGGCACGCGCTGCCACACCTCCGAGCTGTCCGCCTCGGTCGGCGGCAACAACCCGGGGGCCGGGCAGGAGAACTTCCCGATCGTGCTCACCAACAAGTCGGGCCGCACCTGCACCGTGCGCGGCTTCCCGGGCGCCGCCTTCGTGGACGCCTCCGGCTCCCAGCTCGGCCCCGACCCCGTGCGCGAGTCCGGCGGCACCGCCGCGACGGTCACCCTCAAGTCCGGCCAGAGCGCCTGGGCGGGGCTGACCTTCTCCAACCCGGAGGTCAGCGGCGCCAAGACGGCGACCCCGGCCGCGCTGGTGGTCACCCCGCCGGACGAGCGGGACTCGCTGAAGGTGACCTGGAAGGGCGGCACTGTCCCGGTGTCCGGGAACGCCTCCTCGGTACGTCTGACCGTGTTCAGCGCCGGTACCGGCGCCTGATCACCGCCCAGGCCGAACCCCGCTGCCCACTCCCCCGGGCAGCGGGGTTCGTCATGTCCGGGCCACAACTGTCACAGGCGTGCAACACGCGCCGTGGGCTCCGATCTTTTTCGCCGGACCGGCCATCGAACCCGTCGACCACGCAGAAACAGGCTCCTCGGGGGGCCGGGACGACGGGATCGGGGACGGACATGAGCGGGATCTCTCGCAGGCGGGTGCTGACGGCGGGCGCGACGGCGGGGGCCCTGGGCGCGCTCTCCGCGTGCTCGAACGGCAAGTGGACGCTGAACGGCAGCGGTTCGGCCGACGGCGGCAAGGGCGGCAGCGTGTCGGCCAAGCCGCTGAAGCTCATCGGCGACGGTTCCACGGCCGACACCGGCGCCCAGCCGCACCAGCCGAAGGCGACGCGGCTCGCGCCCGGCGCCAAGCCGCCGCAGTTCGTGGTGTTCTCCTGGGACGGCGCGGGCGAGCTCAGCAACCAGCTGTTCTCCCGCTTCCGCAAGGTGGCCGCGGACCACGGCGCGAAGATGACGTTCTTCCTGTCCGGCATCTACACGCTGCCCGAGTCGAAGAAGGACCTCTACCGGCCGCCGCAGCACGCGGTCGGCGCCTCCGCGATCGGCTACCTCTCCGACCGGCACATCCACGCCACCCTCCAGCAGGTGCGCGCCGCCTGGCTGGAGGGCCACGAGATAGGCACCCACTTCAACGGCCACTTCTGCGGCAGTGACGGCGTGCGCAACTGGTCCCCCGCCGAGTGGCGCAGCGAGATCGAGCAGGCCATGGACTTCGTCACCAAGTGGAAGACGAACACCGGCTTCACCGACCTGGACCCGCTGCCCTTCGACTACAAGAAGGAGCTGATCGGCGGCCGCACCCCGTGCCTGGAGGGCCAGTCCAACCTGCTGCCCACCGCGGCCGCGCTCGGCTGGAAGTACGACGCCTCCTCCCCCGGCGGCCTGCAGATCTGGCCCGGCAAGGTGCAGGGCAACCGCATCTGGGACTTCCCCCTGCAGTCCATACCGTTCCCCGGGCACTCCTTCCAGGTCCTGTCGATGGACTACAACATGATGTACAACCAGTCCGCCGGTAATCCGCTGGGCGACAAGACCCAGTACGACGCCTGGCGCACCCAGGCCCGCGACAGCTACGTGGCGGGTTTCGAGCGGGCGTACACCACCAACCGGGCGCCGTTCTTCATCGGCAACCACTTCGAGCGCTGGAACGGCGGCATCTACATGGACGCCGTCGAGGAGGCGATCGGCAAGATGGCCGAGCACGACGATGTGCGCTTCGTGTCCTTCAAGCAGCTGGTGGCATGGCTGGAGGCACAGGACCCGGCGGTGCTGCGCAAGATGCGCACCCTGAACCCGGGCCAGGAGCCGACGGGCGGCTGGGCGGAGTTCCTGGGCCCGGCGGGTACCCCGTCCGCGTAAGCGGGTCCGTCTGCTTTCATGGGCGGGCAGCATCTGATCACGCCCCGAGGAACACACCCTGAACACCCCGCTCGCAGAGACCCTGTCCGTCGTCCTGCTCGCCGCCGTCCTCGCCTGGGCCGTGGTCCGGCCGCG
Organism: Streptomyces sp. NPDC048277; assembly: GCF_040652235.1. Taxonomy (NCBI): domain Bacteria; kingdom Bacillati; phylum Actinomycetota; class Actinomycetes; order Kitasatosporales; family Streptomycetaceae; genus Streptomyces; species Streptomyces sp. NPDC048277. The sequence goes on along the minus strand of NZ_JBEZLQ010000008.1, from coordinate 289,295 downwards.
CGGCTGGCCGGAGGCGGTGCTGGCCGTGCCCGCGGCGGGGGTGGTGGTCGCCACCGGGGCGCTCTCGCTCGACCACGCCCGGGCGGAGGTCGAGCAGCTCGGGCCGGTGGTCGGCTTCCTCGCCGCGGTTCTGGTGCTCGCCCACTTCTGCGACGTGGAGGGGCTGTTCCAGGCCTGCGGAGCGTGGATGGCCCGGTGGGCGGGCGGCCGGCCGGTGCGGCTGCTGACCGCGGTGTTCGCGCTGGCCTCGGTGATCACGGCCGTACTGAGTCTGGACGCGACGGTGGTGCTGCTGACCCCGGTGGTGTTCGCGACGGCGGCCCGCTCCGGGGTGCGGGCCAAGCCGCACGTCTACGCCTGCACCCATCTCTCCAACACCGCCTCGCTGCTGCTGCCGGTGTCCAATCTGACGAACCTGCTGGCGTTCGCGGCCAGCGGGCTGAGCTTCACCCGGTTCGCGGCGCTGATGGTGCTGCCCTGGCTGGCCGCGATCGGCGCCGAGTACCTGGTGTTCCGGCGGTTCTTCGCCCGGGACCTGTCCACGGCGGCCCCGGGGGCGAAGGACACGGGCGAGCCGCCCCCGCTGCCGGTGTTCGCCCTCGCCACCGTGGGCTGCACCCTGGCGGGGTTCGTGCTCACCTCCGCGGTCGGCGTCGATCCGGCGTGGGCCGCGTGCGCGGGTGCGCTGGTGCTGGCCGGGCGGGCGCTGCTGCGGCGCCGGGCGACGCCGCTGACGGTCGTGAAGGCGGCGGCACCGGCGTTCCTGGCGTTCGTGCTCGCGCTGGGCGTCGTGGTGCGGGCGGTCGTCGACAACGGGCTCGCCGACGCCCTCGGGCACGTGCTGCCGGGCGGGACGGGACTGCCGGCGCTGCTGGGTGTCGCCGCGCTGGCCGCCGTACTCGCGAACCTCATCAACAACCTGCCGGCGGTGCTGGTGCTGCTGCCGCTGGCCGCGCCGACCGGGCCCGGCGCGGTGCTGGCCGTGCTGCTCGGGGTGAACATCGGACCGAACCTCACCTACGCCGGGTCGCTCGCGACGCTGCTGTGGCGCAGGATCGTGCACCAGCACGACCATGGGGTCGATCTGCGGGAGTTCACCCGGCTGGGGCTGTTCGCCGTGCCGACCGCGCTGGGCGCGGCGGTGGTGGCACTGTGGGGTGCGCTGCAGGTGGTCGGGGGCTGACCGGGAGGCCGTATGCGGGTGATCGTCTGGCTGGTCGAGGGGACCTGGCCCGCCTGTGTGGACGCGGCGCGCTCCTACGCGCCGGCCGCGTCCGAGGTGGTGCTGTTGCATGTGGCGGAGCCGGGGGTGGCCGGGCTCGCGCACGGCGCGTTCGCGGGGCTGCTCGGCCGGGCGGGCTCGGAGCCTGACCCGGAGCGGCGGCTGGTGGAGCTCGGCGGGACGTCGGCGGCGGAGCTGCTCGACGCGGCCGAGGCCCGGCTGGGGCGGCCGTGCACCCGGCTGGAGCGGACCGGGCGGGTGGAGCGGGAGGTGGTGGCCGCCGCCGAGGGGGCCGATCTGCTGATCGTGGCCCGGGACGGCGACCGGTCCCGGCTCGGGCCGCACAGCCTGGGCAGGGCGGTGCGGTTCGCCGTCGACCACGCGCCCTGCCCGGTGCTGCTGGTGTGGCCCGAGGGGGCGCCGGACCTGACGACGATGCCGCCCCCGCCGCCCCACCACCACTGAACCCGCGCGGGCTCAGTGACCGCGGTGGCCGCCACCGCCGTAGCCGCCCCCGTAGCCTCCGCCCCAGCCGCCCCAGCCGCCCCAGCCGCCGTCGTACTGGCCGCCCCCGTAGCAGTAGCCCGGGTAGTCGGAGCACGGGTTGTAGCCGGCCGTGCTCGACGGTGTCGGCTCGGCGGTGGTCCGCGACGCCGACGGGGTGGGCGTCGGCGTGGAGGGCTTCGCGGACTTGGTCGTGGGGGTGGCGGACGCGGTCGAGGTCGGGGTGGTGTCGGCGTCCCAGTTGACGATCTGCATCTGCAGGTCGGGCTGGGAGGTGTCCATCACCCAGCGCTGGGCGCTGGTGTTCGCCCGGGTCTTGACCACCAGGGAGCCGCCGCCGTCGGTGGCCGCCGGGGCGAGCGCCAGGTCCTGGTCCCAGCGGGGCACCAGGGCGCCCTGGAGGGTGAAGTCGTAGCGGATGCTGCGGGCGGCGCCGGACCCGGCCGCGGCCGAGCACGGGGCGAGCTGGACGGAGTAGCCGAGGTGCGAGTCGAGGCACAGGCCGGGGTCGGCGCCGTTGCGCAGCAGCCCGTCGCTGTCGTACGTCCACTGCTGGCTGGCGGCCGAGGAGCACTCGGCGAGTTCGGTCTCGGCACCCTTGGCGGCCTTCTTGCCGACCACGCCGATGCACAGACCGGAGGCGATGTTGTGCAGCCGGCCGTGCAGGGTGCCCTGGGTGGTCTGGCTGGTGCCGATCCAGGACGCGCCCGAGCTGGACTTGCCGGCGCCGGGTGTGGCGGAGGGCTTGGCGGAGGCCGCCGAACCGGAGTCGTCACCGGAGCCGAGCACCGACCACAGCACCAGCGGCAGCACGACCAGACCGCTCACGGTGCCGACGGCCACGGCGAGGTTGCGGCGCCGTACCCGGCGGGCGGCCCGCTGCGTGGCACGGCGGGAGGCGACGGGGTGCACCACCAGGTCCTTGCCCGGCTCGGGCGCCGCCGACGCGAAGGCCTCACCGCCCGCGAAACCGCCTGCGGGCCGGCCGGCGGACGCGGCCTCCGGTTCGGCGGACTGTGCCAGGAGACCCGCACGGGTCTCCATGTAGGCACGGGCGCCCCAGCCGAGCACGGCCTCCGCGAGGGCGATGCCGAGGCCGCCGTTGAACTGGTGGAGCTGGTCGGCGGTGAACCGGCAGTGCTTGCAGCCGTTCAGGTGCTGCTGGAGGTCCCGGTCGATGTCGATCCCGCCGCGCCGGAAGGTCACGTCGATCATCCGGACGTAGCGCTGGCACTCGTCCTCGTGGGCGAGTTCGCGGTGCACCTGGAGGCACTCCTCGCGCAGCCGCTCGCGGGCCCGGCGCAGCTCGACCCGCGCGTCCTGCTCGTCGAGGCCGAGCAGTCCGGCGGGTGTCGACAGGGGCTCGGACTCGACCTCGGTGTGCCAGAGCACGGCCCGTGCGGACTGGGTCAGCCGCTGGAAGGCACGGGAGAGCAGACGCCGGTTGGCGGGCGGGAGCAGCCGGGCGGCGGCCCGCTCGCCCTTTCCGACGCGCAGTTCGGGGTGGAGCAGTTCGCCTCGGCCGTCGTTGTCCCATTCGGCGGCGATACGGCGGACGGTGACCAGGAGATGGGGGCGCCAGGCGGCACTCGGGCCGTCCTGGCGAAGGGAGTCGCCGAAGAGGCGGGTGAATGCGGCGGTGGTGAGCATTCCCGCGCCGCGCGTCCCTTCGGTGCACAGACGGGCGTAGGCGAAGGCCGCTTCCCAGTGCCGGTCGAGGAGTTCACCGACGGGATGCAGGGCGGGCGCGGTACTCGTCCACTGCTTGAGCTCGGCGCTGAGCTGCTCGTCGGTGACGTCGAACGGCCGGGCGGGGGTAGGGGAATTCCCCAGGCCTGCGTCATTCACGGCTGCATTCCTTCCAGAGCCAACGCGGGATTCGGTCCATACCAACTGGTATGTGGCCGGTATACGACCCTGCCGATACCTTGACCGGAAGGGCCTGTTGGGGGTTCGGCGCTCTCACGTCCGCCGTCGGCAGCTCTTTTGAAGCGTGGGGGGCGTACGGGAGCGGCCTCGCGCATGCGGGTGAAAACAATTCACCGCACGCCGACACGCCACACTTTTGCACAGGCCAGCAGGCAGAACAAGGGATCTCTGGGTTTTGCGCAATGCCCGGACCTTGGGCTAATTTGACGAAACGTCAATGCGCGAGTTCGTCCTTTGTCGCTGTATCGACATCGTAATTGGCGCGGGGATTCGGAGTCGGCCGCCCCGGCATCGGCCCGAACCATTGAACCACGGCCCGACCTGCGCAAGCCTCCGGCCCTTCGGGACCCGCGAACCAATAGCGGGGCGTGTCAGGGGTGTTCACCTGAGCGGTAGGCGCCGGGCGGGACACCGTATCTTTCCCGGAAAACCCGGTTGAAGTGGAACGGGCTGGGAAATCCGGACGCGGCGGCGACCCGCTCGACGGTCAGGTCGGTGCTCTCCAGGAGCCGGGCGGCGTGTCGCAGTCGCGCCTCGCGCAGCGCGCGCATCGGGGGCACGCCGGTCTGCCGGGCGAAAAGGTGGGCGAACCGGGACGGAGAGAGTGCGACACGCGCGGCGAGCGAGTCGACCGTGTGCGGGGCGCCGGGGTCGGCGGCGATCAGTTCCTCGGCGCGCCGCACCCGTCCGTCCCCGGTGTCCGGGCCGGGCGGTCCCCGGTGCGCGCCGGCCGTCGCGAGCAGGACGACCTCCTCCAGTGCGCACAGGGCGAGTTCGCGTGCCGCGCTGCCGTGCGCGACGGCCACCGGGGCGTCGTCGGGCAGGGCCGCGGGCGGCGCGCCGCTGCCCGTCCAGCGGGAGTCGGCGAGCATGCGGTGGAAGGCCGCCTCGATCCGGGCGTGTGTGCCGCCCTCAGCACTGACGGCGTAGACGCCGTCGCCCAGGGCGCAAGGGCCCAGCCAGGGAGCCCAGTTGGGGCGGGCCTGGCAGTGGGCCCACCAGAAACGCCAGCGGTTCGCGCCGGGCGCGAGCGTGTAGCTGTGTGCGCTGCCGGGGGCGAGGACCACCAGGTCGCCGGGCGTGGCGTGGGTATGCGCCGCGCCCTGCCGGAGCAGGCCGCGGCCTTCCGTGGTCCAGGTGAACAGCCAACTGCCCGATCCCTGCGGGCGGTTGACCCGGTAGCCGGGTCCCTGGTCGTAGCGGCCGGTGACCACCATGCCCGACGGCGGGGCCGGGGCAGCAGTCCCGGGCAGTCCCTCAGCGCTCATGGACATCCTCTCTGCGGGCGCGTCGGCCTAGCGTGACAGGCCCAGGGCACCGGACCGAGGAGCGCGGGTATGACAGCCACGGGCATCGACACCACCATCCTGCGGCAGTTCGAGGAGGACGGGTTCACCGTCGTACGGGGGTTGTTCGGGTACGAGGAGATCGACCGTCTGTGTGCGGAGTTCGCGGCGCTGCACGCGGCGGGGCGGGCCGTGCCGGGGCACTTCCAGCCGGGGCCGACCGCTGATCCGCTGCACCGGTATCCCCGGGTGATGCAGCCCCACGAAATCAGTTTGCTCGCCCGGGAGTTGCTGTTGGACGCACGGCTGCGGGTGATCCTGGAGGGGCTGTTCGGGGAGGAGGTGCTGGCCGCGCAGAGCATGTTCTACTTCAAGCCGCCGGGGGCCCGGGGGCAGGCGCTGCACCAGGACAACTTCTATCTGCGGGTGGAGCCGGGGACGTGTGTCGCCGCGTGGGTCGCCTGTGAGGCGATCGACCGGGAGAACGGCGGTCTCGAGGTCGTGCCGGGGACGCACCGGATGGACCTGTTCTGCCCGGAGGAGTCGGACGCGGAGCTGTCGTTCGCGCGGGAGTACGTGGCACCGCCGGAGGGGCTGGCGGCGGTGCCCGTCGATATGGGGCCGGGGGATGTGCTGTTCTTCAACGGGAGTCTGGTGCACGGGTCACAGCCGAATCGCTCCGCCGGTCGGTTCCGGCGGTCGTTCATCGGGCACTATGTGGGGCGGTCCGCGGTGCGGATCGGGGGGTACTACCGGACGTTGAGCATGGGTGGGGACAGGGTTCCTTTGCTGGAGAGCGAGGGGGCGGGTCCGTGCGGGACGTCTCGGTTGTGATTCGGGTGCGGGTGGGTGGGGGTTGCTCGCGCAGTTCCCCGCGCCCCTGACGGGGCGCTTCAGTGGCCGGAGATCGAGTGGGGGCCGTAGGGCTGCTGGAGCTCTTCCAACTCCTTGTCGCTGAGGGTCAGTTCCACTGCCGCTACCGCGTCCTCGATGTGCTTGGGCTTGGAGGCTCCGATGATCGGGGCCGTCACCGTGTTCTGGTGGAGGAGCCAGGACAGGGCCACCTGGGCGCGCGGGACGCCGCGGTCCTCGGCGATGCGGGTGACCGCCTCCACGATGGCGCGGTCGCCCTCCTGGTAGAGGCGGTTGCCGAAGTTGTCGGTGGAGCTGCGCTCGGTGACCGTGCCCCAGTCGCGGGTGAGGCGGCCCCGGGCCAGCGGGCTCCAGGGCAGCACGCCCACTCCCTGGTCGGCGCAGAGCGGCAGCATCTCGCGCTCCTCCTCGCGGTAGAGGAGGTTGTAGTGGTTCTGCATGGAGACGAACTTGGTCCAGCCGTGCCGCTCCGCCGTGTGCTGGGCCTTGGAGAACTCCCAGGCGTACATCGAACTGGCCCCGATGTAGCGGGCCTTGCCCGCCTTGACGACGTCGTGCAGCGCCTCCATCGTCTCCTCGATCGGCGTGTCGTGGTCGTAGCGGTGGATCTGGTAGAGGTCGACGTAGTCGGTGCCGAGCCGGCCGAGGCTGTGGTCGATCTCGGCGAGGATCGCCTTGCGGGACAGGCCGCCGCCGTTGGGTCCGGGGCGCATCCGGCCGTGCACCTTGGTGGCGAGGACGTACTCGTCGCGCCGGGCGAAGTCGCGCAGCGCCTTGCCGACGATCTCCTCGCTGGTGCCGTCGGAGTACACGTTGGCGGTGTCGAAGAAGTTGATGCCCGCGTCCAGCGCCTGCCGGATCAGCGGACGGGACGCCTCCTCGTCGAGGGTCCACTCGTGGGTGCCGCGGTCGGGCAGACCGTAGGTCATGCAGCCGAGGCAGATCCGGGACACGTCCAGACCGGTGCGGCCGAGCTTCACGTACTCCATCGTCGACTCCCGACTTCGAGATCATGTCGTACAGAGGCGAGCGTACGTCGATTCGTCGTCCGGTCTCCTGTCGTGCCGGTGGTAATCGGACGCCACGGTTTCAGTCCAGCAGGTCCAGCGCCCGGTGCCAGGCGAACTCGGGGCGCCCGCCGTCCGCTTCGGGCGCGCCGGTGTACGGGTCGCCGAAACGGACGCCCAGCCCGCGCAGCCGGGTCAGGCTGTCCTGGTAGGCGGGGTGGGCGGCCAGCGCGCCGGCCACACAGGGCAGGACGGCGATCGGGACGTCCAGGCCGAGGGCCTCGCACAGGGTGCCCACGGCGAGGGTGTCGGCGAGCCCGGCGGCCCACTTGTTGACGGTGTTGAAGGTGGCGGGGGCGACGACCACCGCGTCCGGCGGCGGGAAGGGACGCGGGTCCGAGGGCCGGCGCCAGGCCGAGCGGATCGGGCGGCCGGTGCGGGCCTCGGCCTCGGCGGTGTCGAAGAAGCCGTTCATGGCGACCGGTGTGGCGATGACCCCGATCTCCCAGCCGCGCTCCTGCGCCACGGTGATCAGCTTGCCGACGCCGGCCGCGACGCCGGCCGCGCAGACGACGAGGTAGAGGAAGGGCTTCGGGGGCTCAGCGGTCATCCGGGAACCCTATGCGGGTTCCGGCGGACCGGGAACGACGGCTGCCGAGCGGGGAGAGGTCAGGCGGCGGCGAGGGCCACGAGCCTGGCGCGGGCCGCGGCGAGGGAGGCGGCGGCCGCCGCCTCCCGGCCCGCCAGCTGGGGCAGCACGTCGACGCGGGTCAGCTCGGCGACGACCAGGTGGAGGTGGTCCGGGCGGATGCCGAGCCTGCCCGACCAGGCCTTCAGGTAGGGGGTCTGGAAGTCCAGGGACTCCCGGCCGGTGTCCGGTCCGTAGGCGCCGCCGCGTGCCATCACGGCCACCACCCGGGTGTCGGCCAGCAGGCTCTCCCCCGTGTCCGGGTGGGCGAAGGCGCCGGGGAAGGTCACCCGGTCGATCCACGCCTTCAGGGCCGCCGGCACCGAGAAGTTGTACATGGGGATGCCGAGGACGACCGTGTCGGCGGCCGCCAGCTCGGTGATCAGGGGCAGGGTCAGCTCCCACTCGCGGGCCTCGGCCGGGCTCTCGACGAGCGCGGGGACCTTGGCGGGCGGGACGAAGCCCTCGCGCTCCACACGACGGCCCAGGGTGGTGTAGGCGCCGGTCAGCGGAGGCACCGGGGTCGTCGTCAGGTCGCGGTGGCGGTAGTCCGTGACACCGTGCCGCTCCTGCCAGGCCCGCGCGAAGTGCGCGGTGAGGCGCCTGGTCACGGAGTCGGCGGTCGGGTCGGCACTGGAGTCGATGTGCAGCAGCATGGGGTGGTCACCTCGGTCGGTTCGGGTTCGTCGACGGGGTGACGGAGCACGGAACGGAAAGGTGACCCATGGACGGGCACGACGAGCTGGCGGCGGAGTTCGAGGCGCGCCGCGAGCGGCTGCGGGCGATCGCGTACCGGATGCTGGGCTCGGCCGGTGACGCCGAGGACGCGGTCCAGGAGGCCTGGCTGCGGCTGAGCCGCGCGGGCGGCGCCGGGATCGGCAACCTCACCGCCTGGCTGACGACGGTCGTCTCCCGCGTCTGCCTGGACATGCTGCGCGCCCGCACGGCACGTCGTGAGGAGCCGTACGGCGAGGAGCTCCCGGAGCGCGCGGCCGGGGACGGGCCCGAGGAGGAGTCCGTGCTGGCCGAGTCGGTGGGGCTCGCGCTCTTGGTGGTGCTGGAGACGCTGAGCCCCGCCGAGCGGGTGGCGTTCGTGCTGCACGACCTGTTCGCGGTGCCGTTCGAGCGGATCGCGGCAATCACCGACCGTTCGCTGCCGGCCGCGAAGAAGCTCGCCAGCCGGGCCCGGCACAAGGTGCGCGGCACGCCCGCGCTGCCGGCCGCCGAGCAGGACCGGCACCGCGGGGTGGTGGAGGCGTTCCTGGCCGCCGCCCGGGGCGGTGACCTGGGCGCGCTGCTGGACCTGCTGGCCCCGGACGTGGTCCGGCGGGCCGACCCCGCGGCCCTGCCGCCGGGCGTGGCGGCGGAGCTGCGGGGCGCCCGGGCGGTCGCGGAGGGTACCGTGCTGCTCCGCCGGCGCGCCCGGTTCGCCGTGCCGGCCCTGGTGGACGGCGAGGTCGGTCTCCTCGTGGCCCCGCGCGGACGGCTGCTGTACGTCCTGCGGGTGACCGTCGAGGGCGACCGGGTGGCGGCCTACGAGGTGATCGCCGAACCGGCGCGGCTGCGGCGGCTGGAACTGGCGGTGCTCAGCCCTTGAGCCGCGCTCAGCCCGTCGGTTCCTTGACCGTGATGGCGTGCACCGGGCAGGCCCGGGCCGCGTCCTTGACCAGCGGGTCGCCGCCGCCGTCTTCCATTCCGGGGAGCAGGGTGCTGAAGCCGTCGTCGTCCTGGGTGAAGACGTTCGGGGCGGTCAGGGCACACTGTCCGGCGCCGATGCAGACGTCCCTGTCGATCTCGATGTGCATGGCAGGAGCCTCTTACCAGGTCACGGGGAGTTCCAGCATCCCCTGGATCGTGTCGCCGGGTTTGAAGGGGATGTCCTCCGGCGGTGCGGCGAGCCGCAGGTCCGGCAGCCGCCGCCACAGCGTGGTGAGGGCGATCTCCAGCTCGGCGCGGGCGAGGTTCTGGCCCAGGCACTGGTGGATGCCGAAGCCGAAGGCCACGTGGTGGCGGGTCGGCCGGTGCCAGTCGATCGTGTCGGGGTCCTCGTAGACGGACTCGTCGCGGTTGATGACCGAGGTCGCGAAGAGCACGCCCTCGCCCTTGCGGATGGTGGTGCCGGCCACCTCGATGTCCTCCAGGGCGACGCGCAGCAGCCCGTCGGCGATGGACAGCATCCGCATCAGTTCCTCGACGGCCGAGGGCACCAGTCCGGGGTCGGCGCGCAGTTCGGCCAGCCGCTCGGGCTGCTGGAGCAGGGTGAAGGTACCGAGCGAGATCATGTTGGCCGTGGTCTCGTGCCCGGCGATCAGCAGGATGAGGGCCAGCGCGACCACCTCGTCGCGATCGAGGGCGCCCTCGCGCAGCCGCAGGTGGACGAGGTCGTCCAGGACGCCGTCGCCGGGCACCTCGTCCCGGCTCTTGCGGTCGGCCAGGTCGCCCAGATAGGCCTCCAGCCTGTCGCGCGCGTCCAGGGAGTCCGCGGGCGCCGGACCGCGCAGCAGCCGCCGGGACTGCGCCTCGAAGAACTCGTGGTCGGCGTACGGCACACCGAGCAGGCCGCAGATGACCATGGACGGCACGGGCAGGGCGAAGGAGCTCACCAGGTCGGCCGGCGGCCCCTGGGCGATCATCCGGTCCAGCAGATCGTCGACGATCCGCTGGATGGCCGGCCGCATCCCGGTCGCGCGTTTGAGCGTGAAGTCCCGGATCAGCATCCGGCGCTGGGTCTGGTGCTGGGGGTCGTCGAGACCGAGCAGGGCGAGCTGGCGGCGACGGTCCCGGGCCGCCGCGAACCGGGCGTTCGGCATCGGGAAGTCGTCCCGCAGGCGGTTGCTGGAGAGCCGGGGGTCGGAGAGCAGCGCCCGGGCCGCGCCATGGCCGGTGACCGCCCAGACGGTGCGGCCGTCGTAGAGGGTGACCCGGGACAGCGGGGTGCCTCCGCGCAGCGGGTCGTAGCCGGTGGGCGGGTGGTAGGGGCACGTCCGGTCCTGCGGCCAGGCCACGGGGTCGGCCGCGTGGGCGGGAGTCGTGGGTTCCGTCAGGTCCGTCAGTTCGTTCATGGAAGACCTCGCAGACGAATGTGGTACGTCGTGCCGATCTTCATTAGATGCCCGGGGCACCTATGGGGCGACCGGAAGTTCAGCCAGATCGGCAAGGTGAGTGATCTGGCCGAACGGCATGGGGTCGGGGGACGGTTCCGCGCCGAAATTCGCTTGCCGGGACGGCGGGGCGGACCGGAGGATCTGCGCATGAGCACTCCTTACGCCTGTGCGCCGCTGACCTCCGCGACCGTCCGTGCGGTGCGGGTCCAGCAGCAGCCGGGGCGCTCCTGGAGGCCCGAGCCCGCACGCCGGTGACGGCCGCGCTCGTCGCCGGCCTGCTCGCCGGGTACGGGATCGCCGTCCCGGTCGGCGCGGTCGGCACATATCTAGTGTCCCTCACGGCCCGTACCCCGCTGCGGACCGGCGCCTGCGCCGCCCTCGGCGTCGCCAGCGCGGACGGTCTCTACGCCCTGCTCGCCACGGTCGGCGGCGCCGCCCTGGCGGCGGCGCTGCTGCCGGTGCTCGGGCCGCTGCACTGGGCCTCGGCCGCGGTCCTGACCGCGCTCGCCATGCGGGGCGCGGCGGTCGCGCTGCGGCAGTACCGGGAGCGACGGCTGCCGGTCCGGGACGAGCGGCCGATACCCGGCCCCGCACGGGCGTATCTCGGCCTCCTCGGCATCACACTGCTCAATCCCACCACGGTCGTCTACTTCGCGGCCCTGGTGGTCGGCACCCGGGCCGGCGCGGCGGTACGGCCGCTGGAGCAGGGCGTCTTCGTACTCGCCGCCTTCGCCGCGTCCGCGAGCTGGCAACTGCTGCTGGCAAGTGGCGGGGCGCTCCTCGGCCGGGGCCTCACCGGCCACCGCGGGCGCCTGGTCACGGCGCTGCTGTCGAGCTGCGTGATGCTGGGACTCGCCGTCCGCATGGCGCTGTCGCCGGGCTGACGGCCAGGGGCGGCGTCAGGGCGCGAAGGCGCGGGCCACGGAGAGACTGTCCTCGTAGACGTGGTGCCGTACGACCAGACCGTCCCGGACCGTGAGGTGCAGGGCGAACCTGGCTCGATAGGGACGCCCGGTGGACTTCGCCCGCTGCCGGATCTCGCCGAGCACGACCGCGTCGTCGCCGTCGACGAGGACGCGTTCGATGCGGGTGTCCGCCTGCCCCGGGACGTGGTGGGCGGCGAGGAGCCGGAAGTGGGCGGCGGCTCCGGCACGGTCGCTTCGGTGGGTGATCCACGGGGTGGCGGGGCGGTCGTGCTCCTCCTCGGGCCAGTCCAGGCGCCAGTCGAGGTCCTCCGCGTACAGCTCGGCTATCCGGTCCGGGTCGCCCGCGCCGATCCGGCTGAGCAGTTCCTCGACGACGTCGCGGGGGTGGGACATGGGGTGACCTCGCTCGGGTGTGGTCGGGACACGGTGTACGTACGACTGTGCCCGCGGCGCGCGGGGCGTGCGATTACCCGTGGGGTAAGGGGCCCGGTGTCGTGCGGATGATCCGGACCGCTACCGGTGGTTGAATCATGACGTCAGTCTTGGCAGCGACGAGGGGACGGACCTCATGCCTCTTGAGGGCGAGTACGAGCCCAGCCCGACCGCCTGGGTACGCGAGCAGGTCGAGTTGTACGAGAGCTCGGGCGGGACGAAGGGCACCACCCTGATGGACACCGGGATGCCGGTCATCCTGCTGACCACCCTGGGGGTGAAGAGCGGGAAGATTCGCAAGACACCCCTGATGCGGGTGGAGCACGACGGGAAGTACGCCGTGGTCGCCTCGCAGGGCGGTGCGCCCAAGCATCCGGTCTGGTACTTCAACATCAGGTCGCAGCCGCATGTCGAACTGCAGGACGGACCGGCCAAGCAGGACATGACGGCCCGTGAGGTCACCGGCGCGGAGAAGGACGAGTGGTGGGAGCGGGCGGTCGCCGCGTACCCGCCGTACGCCGAGTACCAGGAGAAGACGTCCCGGCAGATCCCGGTGTTCGTGCTGGAGCCGGTCGGGGGGAACTGACGGTTCCGGGAATCCTTTCCGGCCTGGAACCGTCGGAATTTAGAAAAATCTGTTTCCGACAGGCATGAGCCGGCTCCGGGCCGGGCAGTCGAAGGTCAGGCCCCGCCGCGTTCCCCCGTCGCGGCGGGGCTTTCCGCTGCCTCCTGCGCGGAGCGGTCGGTCACGTCCAGGAAGATCTGGTCGGCCTCGCGGAACGTCCGGGTCTTCATCGTGAACAGCGCTTCCACGCTGTCGATCTCGGGGTCCGCGGCCTCCCCGATCAGCTGGTCACGGGCGTCGGCCCCGAGCCGGTGGGCGACGAACACCAGCAGCGCGCCGATCGCCGGCGAGGCGGACGCCTCCCGGGCGACCTGGCCGCTCAGTCCCGCTCAGTCCCGCTCACGCCCGCCGACTGCCCCGACGCGCGCCGGGCACACCGTGCGGGCGGTGCGAAATCGGGGAACATCGGGGAATGCGGCCCATCGGGCGCGTACCGGTCCTCGGAGCGTCCCCTCGGCAAGGAGGAACCATGAGCGGTGGCGGCAACACCTCGTTGGGGCACAAGGCGTTCTCGCGTTCCCCCAGCCATTTCGCGGACCGGATCACGGCCGACGGGCGGGACGGCTGGCCGGTGGCGGCCGGGCGCTACCGGCTGGTGGTCAGCCGTGCCTGCCCGTGGGCGAGCCGGGCGGTGATCTCACGGCGGCTGCTCGGCCTGGAGCACGCCCTCTCCCTGGCCGTCACCGATCCGATCCAGGACGACCGCAGTTGGCGCTTCACCCTCGATCCGGACGGCCGTGACCCGGTGCTGGGCATCCGGTTCCTCGGCGAGGCCTACGACCGGCGGGAGACCGGCTACCCGGGCGGGGTGAGCGTGCCCGCGGTCGTGGACGTACCGAGCGGGCGGCTGGTCACCAACGACTACCAGCAGTTGACCCTGGACCTGGCCACCGAGTGGACGGAACTGCACCGGGCCGGGGCGCCGGACCTGTACCCGGCCGGGCACCGGGACGAGATCGACACGGTGATGGCGGAGGTCTACGCGGACCTCAACAACGGTGTCTACCGGGCCGGGTTCGCGCACGAGCAGCGGGGCTACGAGGAGGCGTGCACGGCGGTGTTCCGGCGGCTCGAACTGCTCGCCGGGCGGCTGGCCGGGCGGCGCTACCTGGTCGGGGACACGCTCACGGAGGCCGACATCCGGCTGTTCACCACGCTCGTGCGGTTCGACGCCGTCTACCACGGCCACTTCAAGTGCAACCGCTGGAAGCTCATGGAGAACCCGGTGCTGTGGGCGTACGCGAGGGACCTCTACCAGACGCCGGGATTCGGTGACACCGTCGACTTCGACCACATCAAGCGGCACTACTACCAGGTCCACACCGGGATCAACCCCACCCGTATCGTGCCCCTCGGCCCGGAGCTCGCCGGGTGGCTGACGCCCCATCACCGGGAGGAGCTCGGCGGCCGGCCCTTCGGGGACGGGACTCCGCCCGGCCCGGTGCCGGCGGGCGAGGAGGTTCCGGTCGCGGGACGGCCCTGACAACGCGGAGGCAGGCATGGCCAAGAGCAGGAAGAAGCTGAAGCTCCCCCTCGTCTACGCGCCCCTCGGCTTCGTGCTGAGCTGGGCCGGCGGGGCGCTGGGCGCGCTGGTGTTCCGCCGGACCTGGAGGGCGCTGCGCGGCGAGGAGGACGCTCCGGACGCCCTGGACCGGGAGCGCGGCTGGGGCGAGGTGCTGCTCGGCGCGGCTCTCCAGGGCGCCGTGTTCGCGGTGGCGCGCAGCGCCGTGGACCGCACCGGCGCCACGGCCATAGAGCGTTCGACCGGGGTGTGGCCGACGGCCCGCAAGGGTGGCCGGGACCGGGTCAGTCCTCCGGGGGCAGGCTCAGACGCAGCGTGAAGGAGTGTCCGGCCGGGTCGGCGTAACCGCGCTCTTCGTACGGCCCGGCCGGATCCCGTGTCTCGATGGGCAGCCCGCCGAGGTCGACCACCCGGCGCTCCGCCTCGTCCAGGTCCTCGACCAGGAGGACGAGATGGGCCTGGAGGGTGGACTCGGGGCGCGGCCAGCTCGGCGGGGTGGCGTTGCCGTCCCGCCGGAAGGCGATCCGGACCCCGTCGGCGCTGCGGACCTCGACGAGGTCGGCGGAGGCGTCGCCGCTCAGCTCGCCGTCCAGCAACTGCCGGTAGAAATGGGCGAGTTTATGGGGCTCGGCGCAGTCGAGCACCACGACGGCCGCTTTGACCAGTGCCATGCTTCCTCCCTGGGAAGGTCCTCACGGTGAGTCTGTCCCGGGATACCGGAATCAGTCGGCCACCAGCCACTTCCCGTCGCGCATCAACTCCCGCCCCGCGATCTCGTTGGCCTCCCGCCAGGCCTGCACCCGCTGCGGGGTGACCCTGAAGTACAGGTACCCGGTGGCGAGTCGACGCGGGTCGAAGCCGGTCCTGGCGGCGAAGCGGTCGCCTTCCCCGGTCGGCAGCTCCTCCGGTGTCAGCGTGCGGACCTCGCCCTCGATCATCACGACGTCCCGGGTCGGTCCGATGCCCAGCCGGGCCGTGCCGGTCGCCACGAGATTGCGGCCGGTGGGGCTCGCGGCCGGGGTGGCCACCAACAGGGTCGAGCCGTCCCACCGGAAGGACAGCGGCACGAGGTACGGCATCCCGCCCGCTTCCCCCGCGGTGGCCACCCAGACGTCCTCGTCCCGCTCCAGCCGGTCGAGGGTGTCCTTCTTGCGCTGCTCGGCGCTGCGCGCGGGCTGCGGTGTCATGGTCGTACGGCCTCCTCGTGATGGGTGTCATGGGTATGACGCACGGAGGGCCCGGATTGTGACACGGCGCGGATCTCCGCGAGCCGGGCCGCGGCCGCCGTCAGTAGCAGGTCCAGGGCGGCCGGGTAGGAGCTGCCCCGCATCGAGGCGACGAGATGGCGGGCGGTGGCCGCGATGTTCGGGTGGGTGGTGGCGGGCAGCCGGGCGTAGGTCGTCCGCCACACGTCGGCCTCGGCCTCCCGGGCGGGCTTCGGCAGGGCGGTGGTGGCGGAGTCGAGGGCGCCGTAGGCGAGGGCCTGGTCGACGAAGGCGTGATAGACGCGGACCGCCTCCGGGTCCGGGAAACCGGCGCCGCGCAGCACCCCGAGGATGGTCTCGACGGCCTGGATCTCGTACGTCCGTCCGGTCACCCGGTGGGCGCTGAGCGCCGCCGCCCGGGGGTGGGCGAGGGCGCCGGCGTGCATGCGCAGGCCCAGGTCGCGCAGGTCGGCGCGCCAGTCGCCGGTGGGCTTCCAGACGCGCAGGGTACGGCCGATCAGCTCGTCGGCGACGGCGAGCATCAGGTCGTCGGTGTGCTCGAAGTAGCGGTAGAGGGAGCTGGGGTCGGCGCCCAGGGCACGGCCGAGGCGGCGCACGGACAGTGCTTCGGCGCCGTGCTCCTCGATCAGCCGCATCGCGGTCTCCACGATCAGCCCCGCGGAGAGCACCACGCCCTGTTTGGTGGGGCGCCTGCGCTGCCGGGCGGCGGCCGGGACGATACGTTCGCTCATGGAGCCTCCCTTCCTGAGGGCGCACCTTATGACAACACCGTTGACCTGTGAAGTGCACCGGCAGTTTCATGTGCGGTCACCGGGGCCGACCAGTCGGGCCCCCAGGTGCGAGCGGAGTGTGCCGGCCATGACCGACCAGCCCTACACAGCAGACCCCCCGGAGTTGCGCAGATCCCTCTCCGTCCTCGACGGCGTCGCGGTGGCCGCGTCCAGTACGGCCGCCACCACCAGCATCGGCATCGGCCTGGGGGTGACGGCCGGGGTGGTCGGACTGCATCTGCCGGCCATCATGCTGCTGGCGTTCCTGCCGGTGCTCGGCATCGCGGGCGCCTACTCCCGGCTGAACCGGGTGGAACCGAACGCGGGCAACGGCTATGTGTGGGTGGGCCGTTCGCTCAACCCCTGGCTCGGCTTCATGGTCGGCTGGGTGAACATCGTGGCGACGGTGGCCTTCCTCGCGTACACCACGGCGGTCACCGGTTCCGCGATGCTGCAGCTGGCGGGCGAGGCCGGGCTGCACCGGGTCGGCGGGCTGGCCCTGGACCCCGGTTCGACCGCGCAGACCACGGCCGTCGGCATCGTCGTCCTGGTCGCCGTCACCCTCACCGCCGTCACCGGCATCCGTACCGCCGCCCGCCTCCAGACCGGGCTGCTGGTCTTCGAGTACGTCGTCCTGCTCGGGTTCTGCGGCTACGGCATCGTCACCGGACCGCACCCCTTCAGCCTGAGCTGGTTCGATCCGTTCGCGATCCCCTCGGCCACCGCTCTCGCCCAGGGCCTGCTCCTTTCGGTGTTCTGCTACTGGGGGTTCGAGGCCGCGTTCAGCGTCAACGAGGAGGTCCGCGACCCCCGGGACGCCTCCCGGGCCGGACTGATCACCCTGGTGACGATGCTGGGGCTGTTCCTGCTGGGCTCGGTGGCGTTCCAGCGGGTGCTGTCCGAGAAGGAGCTGGCCGGGCACGGCGCCGAGGGGCTGGCGTTCTTCGGCGACCGGCTGGCCGCGCAGCCCTGGGCGGCGCTGCCGCTGGTGGCGCTGATGTTCTCGGCGGTGGCCTCGCTGCAGGCCGGGGTGATCCCGACGGCCCGGGGGATGTTCGCGATGAGCCGGGACCGTACTCTCGGGCCGGTCTGGTCCAGGGTCAGCTCCCGCTACGGCACCCCGGCGGCCGGGACGGTGCTGATCGGGGCGCTGGCCGCGGGGGTCGCCGCGCTCGCCCTGGTGATCCCGAGGCTCGCCGACATGATCATGGCGACGGTGAACGCGGTCGGCATCGTCGTCGCCCTGTCGTACGCGCTCACCGCGCTGGCCGCCGCAGCGCGCTTCCGTTCGCTGCTGCGGGAGGACTGGCGGCAGGGCGTACGGGCCGTGGTGCTGCCGGCGCTCAGCGCCCTCGCGCTGCTGAGCCTCGGCGGCTATCTCGGCTGGTCCTTCTACACCTCGACGGACCACTTCGAACTCAGCGCGGACAACGGCTGGTTCCTGCTGACCACCCCGCTGGCGATGATCGTCTCCGGGTTCGTCGCGGCCGGCTGGGCGAAGTACGTGCGCCGCTCGCCGTACTTCCGCACCGGCCGGGGCACGGACGCCGACGCGCCCCGACTGCTCACGACCTCCAACTAGGGAACAGGAAACATGCACGCAGATCTGCTCTTCACCGGCGGCCCCGTCCTCACCCCCGAGGGCCGTACGGCGACCGCCGTCGCCGTCACCGGTGAACGCGTCAGCGCCGTCGGATCCGCCGAGGAGCTCCGGGAACTCGCCGGGCCGCGCACCGAGGTGGTCGACCTCGCGGGACGGCTGCTGCTGCCCGGCTTCCAGGACGCGCACGTCCATCCGGTGCCGGCCGGGCTCGAGTTGACCCAGTGCGATCTCACCGGACTGCGCACCGCGGAAGAGACCGTGGCCGCCGTGCGCGCCTACGCCGCGGCGCATCCGGAGCGGGAGTGGATCCTGGGCGGGGGCTGGTCCATGGAGGCGTTCGCGGGCGGTACGCCGACGCGGGAGCTGCTGGATGCCGTCGTACCGGACCGGCCGGTGTATCTGCCCAACCGGGACCATCACGGAGCGTGGGTCAACAGCCGGGCGCTGGAGCTGGCCGGGATCGACCGCGGCACGCCCGACCCGGCCGACGGGCGGATCGAACGGGACGCGTCCGGCGAGCCGAGCGGCACGCTCCAGGAGGGGGCGATGCAGCTGGTCGGCCGGCTCGCCCCGCCCGCCGGCCCGGCGGACCGGCTCGCCGCGCTGCTGCACGCCCAGCGGCATCTGCACGCACTCGGCATCACGGCCTGGCAGGACGCGCTGGTCGGGGACTTCCTCGGCATGGACGACCCGGCCGAGGCCTATCTCACGGCGGCCCGGGACGGTTCGCTGACCGCGCGGGTGGTCGGCGCGCTGTGGTGGGACCGGGAGCGTGGCGCCGAGCAGATTCCCGAACTCGTCGAGAGGCGGGCCGCGTTCAGCCACGGCCGGTTCCGGGCGGGCACGGTGAAGCTGATGCTGGACGGGGTGGCCGAGAACGGCACGGCCGCGCTGCTCGACCCGTATCTGGACAACTGCGGCTGCGCGACCGGCAATCGGGGCAAGAGCTTCATCGATCCGGACCAACTTCCAAAGTATGTGACCGAGTTGGACGCGCTCGGCTTCCAGTGCCATTTCCATGCGCTGGGCGACCGGGCCGTACGGGACGCGCTGGACGCCGTCGAGGCGGCGCGGTCCGCGAACGGGCCGAGCGACACGCGTCCCCACCTGGCGCATCTCCAGGTGGTGCACCCGGACGACGTACCGCGCTTCGCCCGGCTGGGTGCCACCGCGAACATCCAGGCGCTGTGGGCCGCGCACGAGCCGCAGATGGACGAGCTGACGATCCCCTTCCTGGGGTCCGAACGGGCCCGGTGGCAGTACCCGTTCGGGGCGCTGCTGCGCTCCGGGGCACGGCTCGCGGCCGGCAGCGACTGGCCGGTGAGCAGTCCCGACCCGGTCCAGGGCATCCATGTCGCGGTGAACCGGGTCGAACCGGGCGGCGACGCGCCGGTGTTCCTGCCCGCGGAGCGGCTGAGCCTGACCGAGGCGGTCACCGCGTACACCGCGGGTTCGGCGTATGTGAACCACCTGGACGACACCGGGCGGGTGGCGGTCGGTGCGCTCGCGGACCTGGTGGTCCTGGACCGCGATCCGTTCGCCGGGGAGCCGGAGGGCATAGCGGACGCGCGCGTGACGCACACCTATGTGGGAGGCGCGCGCGTGTACTCGGCTCCGTAGGGGTGAGCGGCGGCGGCTCAGGTGTCGAACTCGACCGGCAGGCCGTCCAGTCGGGACTCCCAGGTGGAGGCCGTCGAGGTGAGTTCCTCCGCCGGGACCGCCAGGCGCAGCCCGGGCAGCCGGTGCAGCAGGACGTGCACGGCCGTCTCGATGATGCCCTGGCCGATGTTCTGCCCCGGGCATTCGTGCGGTCCGGCGCTGAACGCCAGATGCGACTGGTTGCCGGCCACGGAGGCCTCGGTGTCCGGGCGGATCAGCGGGTCGGCGTTGCCGGCCGCGAGGCCGAGCAGCAGCAGGTCGCCCTCCCTGACCGGGCACTCGCCGAGTTCCAGGTCGCTGGTGGCGAACCGGCCCGGCAGTACGGCGAACGGCGGGGAGTTCCACATCGCCTCCTCCACCACCGAGGTGATGTCGAGCTCGCCGCTGACCAGCCCGGAGTGGCGGCCGGGATCGGTGAGGACCAGCTCCAGCACCCGGGCCAGCAGATTGCTGGTCGTGGTGTGGGCGGTGATCAGCACCGACCGGAGGAGCTGGACGATCTCCTCCTCGTCGAGATCCGCGTGGTGGGCGAGCAGCCCGGTGGCGAAGTCGGCGCCGGGCTCCAGCCGCTTGCGGAGGGCGAGTTCGGCGAGGATGCCCACGATCTTCTCGTTGTGCGCGAGGGCGTCGGCGCCGCCTCTGACGACCTCGGCGCTGGACTCGGCGAGGGTGCGTCCCTCGCTCTCGGCGAGTCCGAAGACGCGGGTGAGCACCAGCATCGGCAGGTACTCGGCGAAGTCCGCGACCAGGTCGGCCCGGCCGGTGTCCGCGAAGGCGTCGATCTGCTTGGTGGCGAAGTGGGTGACATGGCGGCGGATCCCCCGCCCGGCCACCGCCAGCAGGTTGTCGGTGACCGCGGCGCGCAGTCTGCGGTGCGGTTCGCCGTCCTGGGAGACGCAGTCGGGGCGCCAGCCCACCATCTGCATCAGCGGCGAGGACTCCGCGACCCGGCCCTCCCGCCAGTCCCGCCAGATCCGGGAGTCGCGGCCGAACTGGAGCGGGTTCTCCAGCACCCGCCGGTTCTCCCGGTAGCCGAGCACCAGCCAGGCGGGCACGTCGCCCTCCACCAGGACCGGGGCGACGGCGCCGTACCGCGCGCGCAGCCGCTCGTAGATGGCGTGCGGGTCCTTGGCCGCGTCGGGTCCGTAGAGTCGGGTGACGCCGGTGCCGGTGGCGTCCGGCTCGTGCGGCCGAGTGGTCATCGGGGCTCCAGGGCGACGGGTGAGCGGTCCCGGAGGTGCTCGATCAGCGCGACGAGCACATCACGGCTGGAGGCGCGCTCGCGGGCGTCGAAGGCCACGACCGGGATGTGCGGGGCGATGTCGAGGGCGTCCCGGATCTCCTCGACGGGGTGCTCCGTGGAGTCCGGGAACATGTTCAGGGCGACGACGAAGGGCACGTGCTGCCGCTCCATCTCCTCGATCGCCCGGAAACTGGCGGACAGCCGGCGGGTGTCCACCAGGACGACCGCGCCGAGCGCGCCCTTGAACAGGCCGTTCCACAGGAACCAGAACCGCTCCTGGCCGGGGGTGCCGAACAGGTACAGCACCAGGCTCTCGTTGAGGCTGATCTTGCCGAAGTCGAGGCTGACGGTGGTCTCGGCCTTGTCCGCGACGCCGATGAGGTGGTCGACGTCGGCGCTCGCCTGGGTGAGGGTCTCCTCGGTGGTGAGCGGCCGGATGTCGCTGACGGAGCCGACCATGGTGGTCTTCCCGGTGCCGAACCCGCCGGCGATCATCACCTTGACCGAGCGGGTCCCCCCGGTGTCGGGGTCACCGGGCCGCTCAAATCCCTTCCAGTCCATTGAGTACCTCCTGGAGGAGCGCGAGGTCGGGGCCGCGTCCGGCGTGGTGTGCCGGAATGGGGTCGCGGGCTTCGATCCGGCCTGCGTCCAGCAGATCGGACAGCAGCACCGCGAGAATGTTGAAGGGCAGTCCGAGATGGGCACCGAGTTCGGCCACCGACAGCGGCTCGCGGCAGCGCCGGAGTATCTCCTCGTGCTCGTGCTGCATCCCCTGGGCGGGAGCGGTGCGGGAGACGACGAGGGTCGCCACGTCGAGGCTCGACGCCGACCCGCCCGGTCCGCTGCGTCCATTGGTGAGGACGTAATAGCGTTCAAGTCCGGACGGGTCCGTGGGCCGACCGGAACCACTCATCCAGAGTGCTCCTCCAGGCGCCGAGAGGTGCCGAGCAGCTCACCCATCCGCCGGGACACGTCCCTCATCTGGTGCCCCAGCAGCCCCTGGTCGAGACCTTCGCGGGCGAGGACCCCGAGATACGTCTCCACACCGGCCCGTACGACGAAGAGGTGGCCGCCGTCCACCTCGATCATCGCCAGCCGCAGCTTCCCCGCGTACCGGGGGAACTGCTCGGCCACCGGCTGGGCCAGCGCCTGCAGTCCGGCCACCACGGCCGCGAAGCGGTCCACGTCGTCGGGGTCGTCGGCGCCGAAGGAGGTGATGGCCTTGCCGTCGCTGGAGGCCACGAGGGCGAAGCGGATCTCCGGAATGCTCTCCACCAGATCGCGGAGCGCCCAGCTCACGTCGGTTCCCTGTTGCGTCATGTGGACTAGTCGCTCTCTTCAGTGCGGTACTCGGTGGGCCCGTGTCCGGCGGCGTCGTCGGCGCCGGCCGGGGTCGCGGGGGCCACGGCGTCTTGGTCTCCGGCCGGGTCGGGTTCGCCGCCCGCCCCGCCGCCCGGGTCCTGGTCCGGCACGGGCGCGCGGCCCGCGGCGGCGAAGGCGGCCAGACCGGCGAAGGACTCCTCCGACGGGACCGCGGTGAACGCGGGGCCCTTCGTGCGTGCGGGGCGCGCCTCGGGCTGCTCCTCCTCGGCAGGGCGCCGGGGGCGCCGCCGGGGCAGTCCGCCCGGGGTGGTGTCGGGGGCCCCGCCGGACTCCGGCCGTCCGGCGGGTTCGACGGCGACCGGGCCGTGCGCCTGCGCCGGGGACGCGGCGGAAGGGGCGGTCGCGGGGGCCGGCGCGGCGGGCAGCGGGCTGAAGTACTTGTGCGGGACCACGACGACCACCGAGGTGCCGAGCCAGGGCGAGTCGGCGAAGGTGACCCGGATGCCGTAGCGGCGGGCGAGGGTGCCGACGACCCGCAGGCCGATGGTGGCGTCCTCGGAGATGCCGCCGAGGCCGGGTCCGGCATCGGTGCCCGCCAGGGTGTGCTCGGCCTCGCGCTTCTTCTCCTCGCTCAGGCCCTTGCCGGAGTCCTGGATCTCGATGCCGACACCGTTCGGCACCGCCTTGCCGGAGACGACGACCGGCTCGGTGAGCGGCGAGTAGCGGGCCGCGTTGTCCAGGAGCTGGGCGAAGATCAGCGTGAGATGGTCCACCAGACCGCCGTCGACGCCGAGTTCGGGCAGGTGCCGGACCTCGACGCGGTGGAAGTCCTTGATCCGGCCGATGCCGCCGCGCACCACGCTGAGCAGGCGCTGGGGCTCCTGCCACTGACGGCCCGGGCGGTCCGAGCCGCCGAGCACGCCGATGCTGGCGGCGAGCGAGTCGGCGGGGCCGAGTTCCTGGTCGAGCTCCATGAGACCGCGGGCCACCGTGGGCAGCCGGCCGTGCTCGCCCTGCATCTCGTGCAGCCTGCCGCGCAGCTTGCTGGTCAGGACGTGGATACGGTTGCCGATGCTGATCACGGCCTGTTCGGCGGACGTGGAGCGGTTGAACTCCTCCTCCACACCGATCAGGGAGGTGCGCAGGATACGGCGCAGGTCCGCCTGGAGCTCCTTGTCGACCTTCGCGCACTGCTCGGTCACCGGCAGCAGGTCGTCGATGGCGTCGCCCTCGCGCAGCCGCCGCAGCGCCTCGGGCAGCTGTTCCTCGGCGAGCCTGGCGATCGCGGACCGCTCGTGGGAGAGCTGCTCCTGCCAGACCTCGGCCTGGTCGGCGAGCTGCGCGTCGGCGGACTTCACCTGGGCGGCCAGCCGCTCCTCGTACGCCCGTGCCTGCTCGGCCAGTTGGACGTCGTAGTGGGCGGTCCGCTCACCGAGCCGGGACTCGAAGGCGGCCGTCTGCTCGCCGAGCCGCGCGTCGAACGCGGCCGACTGCTCGTTCAGCTGGTCGTCGAGCATGGCGCGCTCGGCGGAGAACTTCCGTTCCAGGCCCGCGACATGCTGCTGCCACTGCTGCGTCTGCTCGGCCTGCGAGCCGCGGAACGACCCCTCGGCCCGGCGCAGTTGACGCTGCGAGCGGATCAGGAGGCGTACGCACACGGAGCTCGCCGCGGTGGCCGCGGCGCCGGCGACGGCCGCGGTCACCTGCTCGGAACTCATGAACGTGGCGGTGACCGTCCCTCCCCCTAAGGCCAGCGGCATCAGCCACCAGCCGTACCAGGCGACGGGGACCCGCGCCGCCGGCCGCGGAGTGGCGAGTTCCATCTGCATCCTTCTGGGCAACACGATCGGACAACAGCGAACAGGGGCAGTGTGCAAAGGCCGCGCTCATGACTGCGCACGACGGGACGGACCCCACCGCGGGGTGCGTCAACTCGCTGTGACGGAAGGGAGCTTATCGGGTTTGAACCCGAAAGGATCAACCTCGACAACCATGAGGAAGTGAGGATTCCGTCACGCTCCGCTCTCGTGCGCACTCCTGGACACCTGTCCAGCTATAGTGGACACCTGTTCAAGAGAAGGGGAGGGTCCACGATCATGGAAATCCTGGCGAACGTGCTGGTCGGCCTGGTGGCCGCGCTGCACGCGTACATCCTGGTGATGGAGATGTTCCTGTGGCAGAAGGCGCCGGGGATGCGCTTCCACGGCTTCGACGCGGAACTGGCCCGGCGCACCGCGCCGTTGGCGGCGAACCAGGGTCTGTACAACGGTTTCCTGGCGGCCGGCCTGGTGTGGGGGCTGGTCGCGGCCGACCCGACGGGCTTCCGGGCCCAGGTGTTCTTCCTGTCGTGCGTGGTGGTCGCGGGGGTGTACGGGGCGGTCACGGCCAACCGGCGGATCCTGTTCGCCCAGGCGCTGCCCGGCGCGCTCGCCCTGGCCGCCGTCCTCGCCGCCCGATGACCGACCCGGGACCCCGCCCGCCCGTCGAGGATCCGCGGGCCGCCCGCACCCGGGCCCGGCTGCGGGCGGCGCTCCTCGCGGAGTGCGCCGAGCGGCCGCTGGCCGAGGTGGGGGTGGCCGCGCTGGCACGCCGGGCCGGGGTCGGCCGGGCCACGTTCTACGTCCACTACGACGGCCTGGAGGCGCTGGCGGTGGACGCCTGCGCGGATGTCGTACGGGACGCCGTGGACGCGCTGCACGCCTGGCGGGGGCGGCCCGATCCGGTGCACGCGCCGCCCGCACTGCTGGAGTTCTTCGCCGGGCTGACCCCGCACACCGCCCTGTACCGGGAGTTGCTCGCGCCGGGCGGCGGGGGTCCGCTGGGCCGGGTGCTGCACCGGGACCTGCGGGCGCGCAGCCTGGCCGAGCGGGAGCTGGCGGGCGCGGCGGACGCCCCGCTGGTGGCCTCGGCGGTGGCGGCCACCTTCGCCGGGGTGCTGGCCGACTGGCTGCACGGCCTGCTCGACGCGGGCCCGGACGAGGTGGCGCACCAGGTCTGGCAGCTGCTGGTCGCGCTGCACATGAGCCGCTGAGTCACCCGGGGCCGCCCTCGGCAGCGCTGGCACGATCCCATCGAAGCTTGGCAATCGTGCCATTTCCCGGGCGGGCACACCCCGGCAGGCTGGGTGACCATGAACGATGTCAACACGATGCGTGCGGTCAGCCAGGACGTCCTCGGCGGTCCCGAGGTGCTGAAGGTGATCGAGGTGGCGCGGCCGGAGCCGCGCCCCAACGAGGTGCTGGTCCGGGTGCGGGCGGCGGGGCTCAACCCGACCGACTGGAAGCACCGGGAGCTCGGCGTCTTCCTGGGCGAGCCGCCCTTCGTCCTCGGCTGGGACGTCTCCGGCACGGTCGAGGAGACCGGGATCGGCGTCGCCGCCTTCCGGCCCGGTGACGAGGTCTTCGGGATGGCGCCCTACCCGTACGGCCACGGCACGCACGCCGAGTACGTGATCGTCCCCGCCCGCGCCCTGGTGCCGAAGCCGGCCGTGATCGACCACGTCCAGGCGGGCGCGCTGCCGCTGGTGGGGCTGACGGCCTGGCAGGCGCTGGTGGAGTACGCCGACGTACGGCCGGGGCAGCGGGTGCTGGTCCATGCGGCGGCCGGTGGGGTCGGTCATGTGGCGGTGCAGATCGCTAAGGCGCGCGGGGCGTATGTGATCGGCACGGCGAGCGCCGGCAAGCACGGCTTCCTGCGGGAGATCGGCGTGGACGAGCCGGTCGACTACCGGTCCGTGGATGTCACCGAGGCGGTGCGGGACGTCGACGTCGTGCTCGACACGCTCGGCGGCGAGACCTCGGTGGCCTCGCTGCGGATGCTGCGGCCCGGCGGGGTCCTGGTGTCGATCCTGCCGGTGGGCTCGGCGGACCTGTACGAGGAGGCCGAGCGGCTGGGCGTGCGGGCGGTGCGGATGCTGGTGGACGCCGACCGGGCCGGGATGCGGGCGATCGCCGGCCTGGTCGAGGAGGGGAAGCTGCGGGCCACGGTCGCGGGGACCTTCCCGCCGGCCGATGCCGCCAAGGCGCACGAACTGGGCGGCACCGGCCGGACCACGGGCAAGCTGGTCCTCGTGATGGACCGGTAACGGACCGGCCGGGCTCAGAAGACGAGCACGGGCTTGATCGCCTTGCCCGTGCTCATGTCCTGCACGGCCCGGTCCATCTCGGCGAACGGGTAGGTGCTGATCAGCCGGTGCAGCGGCAGCCGCCCCTCGCGGACCAGCCGGACCAGGGCCGGGATGAAGGCCTGGGTCTCGCTGTCGCCGAGGGTCAGGCCGACGATCCGCTTGCCGGCCAGCAACCCGTTGACGTCCAGGGGCACTTCGGTGCCGAAGGGCGGGGCGCCGACGACGACCAGGGTGCCGCGGGCGGCCAGCGCGTCGACGCCCTGCCGGAGGACGGCGGTGCTGCCGGTCGTCTCCACTATGCCGTCGGCGCCGGCCCCGTCCGTGATGCGCCCGATGGCGTCGGGAAGGCTCTCCTGGGTCGCGTCGACGGTGTGCGTGGCGCCCAACTCCCTTGCCAGTTCCAGGCGTTCGGCGACCCGGTCGACGGCGATGATCGTGGTGGCCGGAGTGAGCGCAGCGGCCATGACCGCCGACAGGCCCACCGCTCCGGCGCCGAGGACGACGATCGTGCTGCCGGCGGCCGGCTCCAGTACGTTCCACACGGCGCCGACCCCGGTCTGCACCCCGCAGCCGAGCGGGGCGATCGACTCCAGCGGGACGTCCGGGTCGACCTTGACCAGGCTGCGCTCGTCCACCAACGCCCGCTCGGCGAAGGAGGACTGGCCGAAGAAGTGGCCGCCGAGCGGCTCGCCGTCGCGGCTCACGGTGTGGGTGCCGTCGGCACGCCGGCCGCCGATCAGGTTGAGCGGCAGCCAGGTGGCGCAGTAGGCGGGGTGGCCGCCGTGGCAGTTGCGGCAGTCGCCGCAGGAGGTGAAGGACAGGACGACATGGTCGCCGGGGGCCACGCCGGTGACGGCGGAGCCGACGGCCTCGACGACACCGGCGCCCTCGTGGCCCAGGACCCCGGGCAGCGGGAAGGGCAGCCCGCCGCTCGCCACGCTGAGGTCGGTGTGGCACAGACCGGTGGCCACCATGCGGACGAGCGCCTCGTACGGCCCCGGCTGGTCGAGTTCCACGTCGGCGAGGGTGAAGGGCGCGCCGCCGGACTCGACGACGGCGGCTCGGGTGGTGATGGACATCGTACGGAACTCCTGGTCTGCGGGGCTCAGTCGAGCGAGACGACGACGGACTTGACCTTGGTGTAGGCGTCGAGGGCTTCGGGGCCGTACTCGCGGCCGAAGCCGGAGGCCTTGACGCCGCCGAAGGGGACGGCGGGGTCGAGCATCGCCCAGTCGTTGACCCAGACGATGCCGGCCTGGAGGCGGGCGGCGACCCGGTGGGCGCGGGCCAGGTTGCCGGTCTGGATGCCCGAAGCGAGGCCGTACGGCGTGGAGTTGGCGAGGGCGACGGCCTCGTCCTCGGTGTCGAAGGGCTGCACGGTGAGGACGGGTCCGAAGATCTCGTCCTGGATCACCCGGGACTCGTTCGGCAGGTCGGCGACGACCGTCGGCCGGTAGTAGAAGCCGCCGTCCAGATCGAGGCGTTCGCCGCCGCAGACTATGCGGCCGCCCTCCTTGCGGGCGAGTTCGACATACTCCTCGACCTTGCGAAGGTGCTTCTCCCCCGCCATCGGGCCGACCACGGTGGCCGGGTCGCGCGGGTCGCCGACCGGGACGCCGGGGACGGCCTCGGCGAGGATGCCGAGCAGGGTGGCGTAGACGGGGCGGGCGACGAGGAGCCGGGGGCCGCCCATGCAGAACTGGCCGGTGTTGAAGACGAACGCCTTGATCACCGCGCCGACGGCCTTCTCCAGGTCGGCGTCCTCGAAGACCAGGTGGGCCGCGTTGCCGCCGAGTTCCACGGTGACCGGCTTGAGCGCCTCCCCCGCCGTGCTCGCCACGTGCCGGCCGATGGCGGTGGAGCCGGTGAAGGCGACCTTGTCGACGCCCGGGTGGCGGAGCAGGGCCTCGCCCGCGACCGGTCCGGCGCCGGTGACGACGTTGACGACGCCGTCGGGGACGCCCGCCTCCTGGAACAGACGGGCCATGTAGAGGGCGCTGAGCGGGGTCTCGTCGGCGGGCTTGTGAACGATCGTGTTGCCGGCGGCGAGGGCCGGGCCGATCTTCGAACCGGCCAGGATGAGGGGGAAGTTGAACGGGGTGATCGCGGCGACCACGCCGAGCGGCTCGCGCCGGGTGTAGGCGAGGGCGTTGAGCGGGACGTCCCGGACCGCGCCGTCCAGGGAGTGGGCGAGGGCGGCGAAGTGCTCGTAGTCGTTGGCCGCGTTGGTGACGTCGACGGCGCCGGCCAGGGTGATGGGCTTGCCTACGTCCAGGCTCTCCAGGGCGGCGATGTCCTCGGCGTTCTGCCGGATCAGTTCGGCGATCCGGTGCAGCACCCGGCCGCGCTCCCGGCCGCTGAGCCCCGACCAGTCCCCCGTGTCGAAGGCCTCACGTGCGGCGCGGACGGCGGCGTCGACGTCGGCGGCGCCGGCCTCCGCGACGGTGGTGACCACCTGGCCGGTGGCCGGGTCGGTCACCTCCGTCCGGGCCCCGTCGGCGGCCTCCCGCCACTGTCCGCCGATGAACAGCTGCCCCGGTCCGTGCTCGAAGGTGGTCGTCATTGGCCCACTCCCAGTGTTGATGGCATCGAGGGCGCCCGCGGCCCTGATCTCCAAGATTTCAACAAACAGGATTCCTGTTGGTCTCGCGTCTGGTCCGCAGTCTGGTTACAGACAGGATTCCTGTCAATGGTCTAGGGTGCACGCATGGTCGGTACAAAGACTCGCCCCTCACTGCTGTACATGGTCAAGCAGGTGGAGCTCGTGGTGCGCTCCCATCTCGACGAGCTGGTCAAGCCCGCCGGGATCACCGCGCTGCAGTACACGGCCCTGACCGTGCTCGAACGGCACGACGGACTCTCGGCGGCCCAGTTGGCCCGGGACTCGTTCGTGACCGCGCAGTCGATGGCCGACCTCGTCCGCTCACTGGAGAGCCGGGGGCTGATCCGCCGGGAGCGGAACCCGCACAACCGGCGCGAGCTGCTGATCCTGCTGACCGACGCCGCGCGCGAGCTGCTCGCCGAGGTCGCCGGTCCGGTGCGGGAACTGGAGGAGCGGATGGTCCGCGAGCTCACCGCGCACCAGGAGGAGCAGTTCCGCCGGGCGCTGAGCAAGGCGTGGCACGCACTGTCCTAGGCGAGCGGTATCGCTCCCACGTGCACGTTCCCTGACTGTCGCGCACGCCACAGAAAATGGCGTGCCGAAGCAGCAGACATATGTCAATCGAACATGCTCAAATTCCCTCCATCGAGGGTAACTTGCAGTGCGGGGAACGGAATTGGACCGGCAGGGGTGGGAGGTGATGTCGTCGTGCGCCAGGAACCCCGGCAGGATCCCGCGCCGCTCACCCGGCACCTGCGTATCCACCAGGAGCGCGGCTGCACGGTGCTGGAGTTCCGGGGGGAGATCGACATCGCCGCGGCGACGGAGATCGCGCCCCACCTGGACCTGGTGACCGCGCGGGAGGGCGTCCGGGTGGTGGTCGACCTGCTGCGCGTCGAGTTCTTCGACTGCTCGGGGCTGCGGCTGCTGTACCGAGCGCGCAGCCGGGTGCTGGAGCGCGACGGACAGCTCCAGCTGGTGTGCACGCACCCGCTGACCCTGCGGGTGCTGAAGGTGACGGGGCTGTCGCGGCTGCTGCCGCCGCTGGCGACCCTGGACGCGGCCCTGGGCCAGCCGGAGGCCACGTCCGGGACACTGTGACGGCGCTTCATGCAGTGCGCCTCGCCGACTACTTGAGGATGTTCGTCACCTGGCCGGCGCCCACCGTCCGTCCGCCCTCACGGATCGCGAACTTCAGCCCCTCCTCCATCGCGATCGGCTGGATCAGCTGGACGTGCATGGTGGTGTTGTCGCCCGGCATCACCATCTCGGTGCCCGGCGGCAGGGTGACGACTCCGGTCACGTCGGTGGTGCGGAAGTAGAACTGGGGGCGGTAGTTCTCGAAGAACGGCGTGTGCCGGCCGCCCTCGTCCTTGGAGAGGATGTACGCTCGCGCCTCGAACTCCGTGTGCGGGGTGACCGATCCGGGCTTGATGACGACCTGGCCGCGCTCGACGTCGTCCCGCTTGACCCCGCGCAGCAGCAGTCCGACGTTCTCCCCGGCCCGGCCCTCGTCGAGCAGCTTGCGGAACATCTCGACGCCGGTGACCGTGGTCCTCGTCTTGTGCGGGTGGATGCCGATGATCTCGATCTCGCTGTTGACCCGCAGCACACCGCGCTCGATCCGGCCGGTGACGACCGTGCCCCGGCCGGTGATGGTGAAGACGTCCTCGATCGGCATCAGGAACGGCCGGTCCACGTCCCGTACCGGCTCGGGCACGAACTCGTCGACGGCGTCGAGGAGTTCGAGCAGGGCGGCGGTCCACTCGGGGTCGCCCTCCAGGGCCCTGAGCGCGGAGACCTTGACCACCGGGACGTCGTCGCCGGGGAACTCGTACTCGGTGAGCAGCTCGCGCACCTCCAGCTCCACCAGTTCCAGGATCTCCTCGTCGTCGACCATGTCCGTCTTGTTGAGGGCCACGACGATGTACGGCACGCCGACCTGACGGGCCAGCAGCACATGTTCCTTGGTCTGCGGCATCGGCCCGTCGGTGGCCGCGACCACCAGGATCGCCCCGTCCATCTGGGCGGCCCCGGTGATCATGTTCTTGATGTAGTCGGCGTGGCCCGGGCAGTCGACGTGCGCGTAGTGCCGGCGCTCGGTCTGGTACTCGACATGCGCGATGGAGATGGTGATGCCGCGCTGCCGCTCCTCGGGCGCCTTGTCGATCTGGTCGAACGGGGTGAAGGGGTTGAGCTGGGGGAACTTGTCGTGCAGCACCTTGGTGATCGCCGCGGTGAGCGTCGTCTTGCCGTGGTCGATGTGCCCGATGGTGCCGATGTTCACATGCGGTTTCGTCCGCTCGAACCTGGCCTTCGCCACTGGGGGCCTCCCGTTCCGCCTCGGTGCCGCCGAGCGCGGGTCGGCGCTACAACTCCTCCTTCCTGTCTAGACGTTGCGCGGCTCGTCGAACAGGGCGCTCACGGACTCGCCGTTGTGAATACGGCGTACGGCCTCGGCCAGCGCCGGGGCGATGGACAGGATCCGCAACTTGTCGGTGTGTTCCTCCGCGGGCACCGGCACGGTGTTGGTGCAGACGATCTCCAGCACGTCGGGCTGCTCGCTCAGCCGTTTGAGCGCCCCGGCCGCGAACAGCCCGTGCGTGCACGCCACCCGGATGGACCTCGGCCCCAAGTCCCGTAGCCGGTCCAGCAGTTCGAGCACCGTACTGCCCTTGGCGATCTCGTCGTCGAGCACGATGACGTCCCGCCCGGTCACCTCGCCGATCACCGAGCTGATCGTGACCCGGTCGTCGGCGAACCGCTGCTTGGCCCCCGCCGCCACCTGAGCGCCGATCAGCCGGGCGAAGGCGGCGGCCTCCTTGGCGTTGCCGAGGTCGGGCGAGACGACGGTGGTGCGCGTCAGGTCGTAGCGCCGGAAGTGGGCGGCCAGCTCCCGCAGCGCGTGCAGATGGTCGACCGGCACCGAGAAGAAGCCGTGCACCTGCGGGGCGTGCAGGGTCATCGCGAGGACGCGGCTCGCGCCCGCCGCCACCAGCAGATCGGCGACCAGTCGGCCGCCCAGCGAGATACGCGGGGCGTCCTTCTTGTCGGAGCGGGCGTAGGAGTAGTGCGGCATGACGACGGTGATCCGGCCGGCCGAGGCACCCCGGGCCGCGTCGCACATCAGCAGCAGCTCCACCAGGTGCTCCTGCACCGGCCGGACCAGGGGCTGGATCAGGAAGACGTCCCGCTCCCGGCAGTTGGCCTGGAGTTGCACCTCCAGACAGTCGTTGGCGAACCTGCTGACCCGGGTCGGGCTGAGCGGCACCCCGAGGTGCGCGCAGACCTCCTCGGCCAGCTCGGGGTGGGCGCTGCCGCTGAAGACGGCGATGTCTCGCACGATCCGCTCCTCGCATGATCATCACGGGGTACGGGCTCATGCTACGGACCGTGCGGCTCTCACCACGGAACGGGTGAGCCGTCCCAGGAGAAGAACCCGCCGGTCGGCCCGTCGTCGGGCAGCAGCGCCAGCCGTACGGCCCCGCGCGCGGCCTCGGCCGGATCGCCGCCCCCGGTGATCCCCGGGACCAGGTCGGTGGCCCGCCGTCCCGGGGCGAGGGCGTTCACCTTGATCCCGGTCCCGGCCAGTTCCTGGGCGTAGAACACGGTCAGCGCGTTGAGCGCGGCCTTCGAGGAGCGGTAGGCGGCGGACCTGGGGCTGCCGTGGGCGAACTGCGGATTGGGGTGGGTGCTCCACGTGAGGGACGCGGTACCGCTGGAGACGTTCACGATGCGGGGGTGGGCCGAGCGGCGCAGGGCGGGCAGGAAGGCGTTGGTCACCGCGACGACGCCGAAGACATTGGTCTCGTACGTCCGCCGGAAGTCCTCGGCGCCGGTGTCTCCGGGCGGGCCGGTCACCGGCTGGACACCGGCGTTGTTGACCAGCGCGTCCAGGCGCCCGACCCGGGCGGCGGCGCGCTCGACGCCGCCGGGGTCCGTGACGTCGAGGACGAGGAGCCGGGCGCCCCCGCCGAGCTCCGCGACGGCCCGCTCCCCGCGCCCGGTGTCCCGGGAACCGACGTGGACGGTGAAGCCCTCCGCCACGAGGAGCCGGGCGATCTGCAGACCGATGCCCTTGTTGGCACCGGTGACAAGTGCTGTGCGATCGTTCATGACAGCCACGGTTCCCCGGCCGCGTCCGTCCTGCCAGGGACCACCTGTACCAGGCGGACCCGGGAGGTCGCGGTATGGCGAGGCAGGAACTGGCCCGCTTCCTGCGGGAGCGCCGGGCGGGACTGCACCCGCGGACGGTGGGGCTGCCGACGGGCACCGTCCCGCGCCGCACGCCCGGCCTGCGCCGCGAGGAGGTCGCGGAGCTGGCCCATATGTCCGTCGACTACTACATCCGCCTGGAGCAGGCCCGTGGTCCCCGGCCCTCCGCGCGCGTCCTGGACGCCCTGGCCGGAGCCCTGCGACTGGCCCCCGCCGAGCGCAGCCACCTGTTCCGCCTCGCCGGCTCGGCCGCGCCGCCGCCCGGCACCGCGGCGCTGCGGCAGGTGCGCCCGCAGGTGGCCCGGATGCTGGAACGGCTGCCCGACACCGCGGCGATCGTCACCGACGCGGCCTACGGCCTGGTGGCCTGGAACCCCCTCGCCCAGCTGCTGCTCGGCGGCGATCTGGGGCACGGTACGACCAACCTGGCGCGGCGGCGCTTCCTCGGCCAGGGACGGATGTACGAGAGCACCGGCGCCGAGGAGTTCGGGCACATCGTGGTGGCCCGGCTGCGGCGGGCCGCCGAGCGGTATCCGCAGGACGTGCAACTCGCCATGCTGTTGGGCGAGTTGCGGGCGGGCAGCGAGGAGTTCCGGCAGATCTGGGCGACACATCCGGTGCACGCCCCGGGGCACCGCGCCAAGGTCGTCGACCATCCGGAGCTGGGGCGGCTACGGCTGAACTGCGACGTCCTGCTGGTGCCGGAGGACGACCAGGAGGTCGTCCTCGTGACGGCGGACCCGGGATCGCCGTCGGCACGGCGGATCGCGGAAGTGGCCGTGCGGGCCGCCTGACCGGAGTTGTGAACGGCGGTCCGGCAGAGGTCACCAGGACACGGGCAGGTGCCTCGGACTGCGGGTCAGCTGACCCTCGCGCCAGTCGATCGTCGTGGGCGTGAACTCCGCGCGCAGGCCGGGGAAGCGGACGGCGAGCCGGTGCAGGGCGAGGGTGATCTCCAGCCGGGCCAGCCAGGCGCCCAGGCAGTGGTGGG
Organism: Streptomyces sp. NPDC048277; assembly: GCF_040652235.1. Taxonomy (NCBI): domain Bacteria; kingdom Bacillati; phylum Actinomycetota; class Actinomycetes; order Kitasatosporales; family Streptomycetaceae; genus Streptomyces; species Streptomyces sp. NPDC048277. The sequence goes on along the minus strand of NZ_JBEZLQ010000008.1, from coordinate 255,419 downwards.
GTCCGGCGCCGAAGATCACGCCGGGTACGGGCAGGGGCGCGGTGAGGTCGGGCGGTCCCGACGGATAGACATCGGGGTCGCGGCTCGCCGAGTTGGTCTGGACGGCGACGACATCGCCCGCCCGGATGCTGACGCCTCCGACCACGGTGTCCTGGACGGCCCTGCGCAGCAGCCCGGGCAGCACCCGGCCCTCGCTGATCGGTACGGTCCGCAGCAGCTGCTCGGCCGCCGTCGCCGCGCCCTCCTCGTCCACCGCGAGCGAGGGCCAGTCGGCGTGTCCGTCGGTCAGGAGGTAGACGACCATGTTGCCGAGCGCGGACATCGTGGTCTCGTGCCCGGCGACCACCAGACCGCAGACCAGACGGACGAGTTGGCGCTCCTCGATGCCGAGCGAGTCGCCCGCCGCCACCAGACCGCTGACCAGGTCGTCACCGGGCCGGGCCCGGCGCTGCGCCACCACTTCGGCCCCGAAGGCGGCGAACTCCCGCATGGCGCCGACGACTTCCTCCGCGGTGTGCGCTCCCCCGGACAGCGCGTGGTCGGCCCAGTGCCGGATGCGTTCGCGGTCGATGTGGTCGAGGCCCATCAGCCGGCAGATCACCGACACGGGGAGGGGCCGGGTGAATCCCTCGACGATGTCGGCCGGCCGAGGAGTGGCGGCGAGTTCGTCGAGGAGCGACTCGACCACCGACCCCACCCAGGGGCGCCAGCGGGCGACGGCCCGCGGGGTGAACGCCCGCTGCACCGTGCCGCGCAGCCGCTGGTGACCGGGACCGTCCTGGTTCACCAGTCCGTCGGGGTCACTCAGCAGGTTCGGTACGGCGAGCAGCGGCGGGGCGTCCTCGGCATGCAGGGAGCTCCGGTCGAAGCGGGCGTCCATGAGGACCTGGCGGACGTCGTGGTAGCGGGTGACGAGCCACACCGGGGTGCCGGTGTCCAGGGTCGCGGGCCGCGGCGGACCGGACTCGGGATACGTCATGCGGTGCATGGGACATAAGGGCCGGGAGGTGCTTTCTGCGGTCATCCGGGGCTCCTGGCACGCCGACGGGCAGTCACACCACGCTAAAGCGTGTACCAGTCCTGCGTCAGCTGTCTCAATAAGCCAACAACACGGTCTGACAAGGCTTTTGCCGGGCATTCGTCTCGTTGAAAGGAGGGCCGTCACATGGCGAGTTCCACCAAGGAGAGCTCCACGAAGGAGACTCAGACTCCGGTCAGGGCCCTGCCCCGGCGCATGCCCGGCTGGGCGAAGGTGGTCACGGCGTTCGTGCTGGTGCTCGTGGTGCTGTTCGCCGGGATCAAACTGGCGGTACTGCCGGGCATCAAGGACCTGTTCGGCACGGAGTCCCGCGACAACACGGGTCCCGCGCTGCTCAAGTCCATCCAGGACATGAGCCGTTACGATGCCGCGGCCGGCAACTTCCAGGTCGTCGTGGACCTGGAGAAGGACGCCAAGTACCTGCCCAGCGCGATCCGCGGCACCCGCACGCTGTACGTCGGGGCGGGCACCGTGGAGGCCTATGTCGACCTCGGGAAGATCGCTCAGAAGGACGTGACGGTCAACGCCGACCGCACCGAGGCCACGCTGCGACTGCCGCACGCCCAGCTCGGCAAGCCGGCGCTGGACGCCGACCACTCCTACACCGTCTCCAAGCAGCGCGGTCTCCTCGACCGGCTCGGCGACCTGTTCTCGGACAACCCCAACAGCGAGCAGGCGGTGCAGAAGCTCGCCGTGAAGCACATCTCGGACGCGGCCAAGGACAGCGGACTGACCACCCGCGCCGAGACCAACACCACCGGGATGCTGGAGGGCCTGCTGCACTCCCTCGGCTTCACGGAGGTGCACGTGTCCTACGGCACCGCGTGACCGGACGCCCCTGCGCCCCGGCAGCGCCGCGCCAGAAGCGCGGCGCTGCCGCTTGTGCACCCCGGCCGTCGTCGCGGCTGCGGCATCCTCCGGCGGTTCCTGGGTAACTGGCTTACTACGCCGGAAAGTTGAAGAGTGGAGGACCTAATGGCCAGCGCCACCTCGCGCCCGCGCACCACCAAGGGCGACACGAACGAGGGGACGAAGAAGGACGAGGGCACCGGCAGGAAGGCCGGAATGTTCGCCAGGGCCGCACGCGTCTTCAAGGCCGGCCGCGCCGAGCCGGCCGCCGCCACCGCCGCAAAGGGCGCCGCAGGCAGGCCCGGCGCAGCCGCCAAGGCGGGCGGCTCCGGCGGGAAGAACACCACCGCCAAGAAGAGCACCGCCGGCAAGAAGTCCACCGCCACCAAGCCGAGCGGCACGGCCAAGGGCACCACCGCCAAACCGGGCCGCACCGCCAAGGGCACCTCGGACAAGGCGAGCGGTACCGCCAGGACGGGCCGGTTCGGCAAGGGCGCAGGCGCCAAGGCGGGCGATTCCGGCAAGGCGGGCGGCTCCGGCAACGCGGGGGGTTCCGGCAAGGCGGCCGGCTCCGCCAAGCCCGGTGCCGAGCCTCGTGCGCTCCCGCTTCCGCTGCGACTGCTGGCCATGGCGTGCGCCTTCGTCGCGATGGTGGCGTTCGCCGCCGTACTGGCCCGGCTGACCCTGGACCCGTCCCCGGCGTCGGTGTCGATCGCACACACCAATCTGCATCCCGGCAGCACCATCAAGCTCTATCTGGACCAGCCCTCGGTCCGTGACACCGTCAAGCAGATCGGCGGGAACGTGCTGCTGGGCCTCCCCTTCGGGATCCTCGTGCCGGTCCTCGCGCCCGGCGCCCGGGGGGTCCTGCGGGTGCTGGCGCTCACCGCCATCGTGATGCTGCTGGTGGAGATGGCGCAGGGTGCGCTGGTGCCCGGCCGGGCCTTCGACGTGGACGACGTCATCCTCAACACCTCGGGTGCGCTGATCGGTTGGCTGCTGCTGGGCCGTCGGCTCGGCCGGGCGGTGCACGCGCGCAAGCCCAAGGCGTGAACACCGGCCCGCACCGGCCCGCACTGATCGCACCGGCCGTACTGGTCCGTACCAAACTCTTGACGCGGACTTATCTCACTTCTTAAATCAAGAGGCGACGCCTTCACCCCCCACCTCGGCCGACTGCCTCCCCGCATCCGGCCGCCGTACGGAAGGACGAGCCGTGGCCTCCCCACGCCTGCTCCGCAGCTGCCTGTTCGCCGCCCTGTCCGCCGCACTGGTCGGGTCCGTCGCGGTCGGTCCCGCGCACCGGGCCGAGGCCGCCGGCACCGCCGCGGCCGCCGTGACGACCTTCTCCGACACCTTCGACGGCCCCGCCGGTTCGGCGGTGGACTCCTCGAAGTGGAATCTGGAGACCGGCGACAACGTCAACAACCACGAGCGCGAGTACTACACCTCGGGCACCGACAACGCGGCCCTCGACGGCCAGGGCCACCTGGTCATCACGGCCAGGAAGGAGAATCCCGCCAACTACCAGTGCTGGTACGGCACCTGTCAGTACACCTCGGCCCGGCTGAACACCTCCGGGAAGTTCAACGCCCGGTACGGGCATGTCGAGGCCCGGATGAAGATCCCGCGCGGCCAGGGCATGTGGCCCGCGTTCTGGTTGCTCGGCACCCCGGTGAACTGGCCGGACTCGGGCGAGATCGACGTGATGGAGAACGTCGGTTTCGAGCCCTCGACCGTGCACGGCACCATCCACGGCCCCGGCTACTCCGGCTCCGGCGGCATAGGCGCGGCCTACTCGCTGCCGAACGGCCAGGCCTTCGCGGACGCCTTCCACACGTTCGCGGTGGACTGGGCGCCGAACTCGATCACCTGGTCGGTGGACGGGACCGTCTACGAGACCCGCACCCCCGCCGACCTGGGCGGCAGGACCTGGGTGTACAACGACAGGCCGTTCTTCCTGATCCTTAACCTGGCCGTCGGCGGCTACTGGCCGGGCGACCCGGACGCCTCCACCTCCTTCCCGGCGCAGCTGGTCGTGGACTCCGTCTCGGTGACGACCGGCGACACCGCGGCCGGGGTCGCCATCAAGGGGCTGGCCGGCAAGTGCGTGGACGTGGCCGGGGCGAACTCCGCCAACGGCACCGCCGTCCAGCTCTACGACTGCAACGGCACGGCCGCCCAGCAGTGGACGGTCGGCGGTGACGGCACCGTCCGCGCGCTGGGCAAGTGCCTGGACGCCACCGGCAACGGCACGGCGGACGGTACGACGGTCCAGCTGTGGGACTGCACGGGCGGGGCGAACCAGAAATGGGCCGTCTCCGCGGCGAACGACATCGTGAACCCACAGGCGAACAAGTGCCTGGACGTCACGGGGAACAATTCGGCCAACGGCACCCGGCTGCAGATCTGGACCTGCACGGGCGGTGCCAACCAGAAGTGGGCGGTCGGCTGAGAGCGACGGTCGCAGACTAGGGACGCGGCCCGCGGGGCACCCAGGTGAACTTGTCCCCGCCCACCCAGCGCACCACGTCCGGGTCGTCCAGGTCGTGGACCGTGATGCCGTAGGCCGCGGCGATCGACAGCACGTCCGTGATGGTCCGCGCCTCGCAGACCACCTCACCGTCGATCTCCACTATGCGGAACGGCGCGCTGCCCGGCTTGCCGGTCATGACACCGAGCACCAGGATCCGCGGCTGGGAGATGTGGGGGCTCGCTATCTCGGTCATGAGTCGAGGGTAGATCTCCGCGGCCGGAAGTGGCTGGCCGGAATCACCCCGACGGCGCAGGTGGCGATGGACCTTGCCCGGATGTTTGCGCGCGCTTGAGGAAGACACGAGGGAGCCCGCGGCGGGAGCCGGGACGGGTGATACGCATCACGTGGAGGCATGGAACACCGGACGGTGGTTGTCCGTTGAACCAGCCGTGGGTGCGGATGGGACAGTGTCCCCGGGCCTCACCTTTTGCCCACAGGGACGATCGTTCGGCTGAAGCCCTGTGGAGCCCTTCGCCGAGAGGCGACCGCCATCCGTGCCCACCACCTGACCGCCCCGGCCGCGAATCCCCCGTCGCGGCCGGGGCTTTTCGCTTGACTTCGAGCGCACTCCAATTCGTAGCGTTCAAGTCATGAACACCACGACTCCACAGCACAAGATCGGTTCCGGCTTCGGCGCGGACAGCACCGCCGACGACGTCCTGGCGGGCCTCGACCTGGGCGGCAGGCTCGCGATCGTCACCGGCGGCTACTCCGGGCTCGGGCTGGAGACCACCAGGGCCCTCACCAAGGCGGGCGCCCAGGTCGTCGTCCCCGCGCGGCGCGCCGAGGCCGCCAGGGAGGCGCTGTCCGGCCTGGACCGGGTCGAGGTGGACGAGCTGGACCTGGGCGACCTGGACAGCGTGCGCGCCTTCGCCGAGCGGTTCCTGGCCTCCGGCCGGACCGTCGACCTCATGATCGACAACGCGGGGATCATGGCGTGCCCCGAGACCCGGGTCGGGCCCGGCTGGGAGGCCCAGTTCGCCACCAACCACCTCGGGCACTTCGCCCTCGTCAACCGGCTCTGGCCGGCCATCGAGCCCGGCGGCGCCCGCGTCGTGTCGGTCTCCTCCCGCGCCCACCACTTCCACGGGATGCGCTGGGACGACGTCCAGTGGCAGCACGGCTACGACAAGTGGGCGGCCTACGGCCAGGCCAAGACCGCGAACGTCCTGTTCGCCGTGCACCTCGACCGGCTCGGCCGGGACTCCGGTGTACGTGCCTTCTCCCTCCACCCCGGCGGCATCATGACCCCGCTGCAGCGGCACATCCCCCGCGAGGAGATGATCGAGCGCGGCTGGATCGACGAGCAGGGCACCGTGCTGAACCCGCAGGGCTTCAAGACGCCCGCGCAGGGTGCGGCCACCCAGACCTGGGCGGCCACCTCCCCGCAGCTGGACGGCATGGGCGGGGTCTACCTGGAGGACTGCGACATCGCCGAGCCCGCCGTGGAGGGCGCGCAGAACGGCGTGCAGGCCTGGGCGGTCGATCCGGAGCAGGCCGCCCGGCTGTGGGACCTGTCGGCGGAGCTGACGGGCGTGAACGCGTTCGCCTGACACCCGGCCGCGCGTCACGCCCCGCTCTCGGCGCCGATGAACTCCCGCAGGTCCGCGGTCAGTTGCCCGGCGTGGGTCCTGAACAGGCCGTGCCCGGCGTTCTCGTATCGCCGGGCCGTGGTCGGCGCAGTACAGGCGGGTGCCGTCGGCAGGGCTCTCGTCACCAGTCGGACGGCTCGTCCGGCAGCGGATCCCCGGGGTGTACCGCCCCCGAGCGCGGTGCACCCCGGGGTCCTGTCCCGGCCTCGCCGGTGTCGGGGAGGCCGGCGTCGTCGCGGTCGTCCGGGCGGTACGCGAGTACCTCGCCGCGGAGCCCTGAAACGGGACCCGGCTCAGCGCGTCTCAGGGCGTCTCAGCGTGGGGAGCGCTCCTCCAGCGCCGTGCGCCAGGCGGGGAGCCGGTCCTCGGTCGCCGGTTCCGCACGGCGGCCGCCGCGGGAGAAGAAGTCGGCGAGGGGCAGGATCGCGGCGCCGACGGTGACCGCGTCCGGGCCGAGCCGGCCGAGGTCGATGGTGACCTGCTCGGCGGGGTGGCGCAGCGCGTACGTGGTCGCGTAGCGGCGTACGGCGGGCAGGAAGCGGGCGCCGAGCTGGAGGCCGGCCCAGCCGCCGATCAGGATCCGCTCGGGCTGGAAGAGGTTGATCAGGTCGGAGAGGCCGGCGCCCAGGTACTCGGCGGTCTCCTCCAGGACGGCGAGCGCCACCGGGTCGGGCTCGGTGCCCTCGGGCGGGTAGGCGGCGGCGAGCATCGCGGTGAGCGCGGTCTCCTCGTCGAGGCCCTCCGCCGGACGGCCGCCCTCCTCGCGCCAGCGGGCGAGCAGCGACTCCGCCCCGGCGTACGCCTCCAGGCAGCCGAGCGCGCCGCAGCGGCAGCGGCGGCCCCGCACCCGTACCGTCAGATGCCCCCACTCGACGGCCCGGCCGTGCTCCACCTCGGCGGTGACCAGGCAGGCACCGACGCCGGAGCCGAACAGCACCACGACGGCGTTGTCCGCGCCGCGCCCCGCGCCGAACCACATCTCGGCCTGGCCCAGGGTCTTGGCGCCGTTGTCGATGAAGTACCGGACGGATTCCGGGAGTTGGCTGCCGGAGCGGAGCAGCTCCTCCAGCGGGACGGCGTCCCAGCCGATGGTCTGGCCGTGCACGACGGCACCCCGGTCGGCGGTGTGCTCGACGATTCCGGGCACGCCCACACCGACGCCGAGCAGCAGTTCGGGGTCGGCGCCCTGGGTCGCGAGGACCTCCGCGATGCCGTCCCGGATGTGGCCGACGATCACCTCGACGTCGTAGCCCTGCTGTTCCAATGGACGCTCGGCGCGGGCGAGTTCGGTGAGGGTGAGGTCGAACAGCTCGACGCGGACGCGGGTCTCGCCGACGTCGACGCCGATCATGTGGCCGCTGTGCGGGGCGACGCGCAGCAGGGTGCGGGGGCGGCCGCCGTCGGAGTCGACGCTGCCGGCCTCCTCGACCAGGCCGTCCGCGACCAGGTCGGCGACCACGTTGCTCACCGAGCCGGAGCTCAGGCCCGTGGCCGGGCCCAGCTCGAAGCGGCTGAGGGGGCCGTCGAAGTACAGCCGCTGCAGCACGGCCGTGCGGTTGGCCCTCCTGAGGTCGCGTACCGTGCGCCCGTTCCGCCCCGCCATGTGGCTCCCTTCACGAACCCTTCCCGACCTGCAACATACTCCTTCGGGCAGCGGGAAGCGATATTTTCCCAACCCTTAGTTCACGCTGTGAGCTAAGGAGGGGCGTCGGGTCGCGCCGTAGGGGTGCGGGTCGCGCGCGGGTCAACGGCCGGTGGGGGCTGGTCGCGCCCACGCGGCGGAGCCGCATATCGATACAGACCCGCGCTCCTGAAGGGGCGCTCCTCACCAGGACGTCGATCAGGACGCCGCGTACACATCCTCCACGAAACGTCCGTCCGCCACCAGGGAGTTCAGCCATTCCTCGGGGTTTCCGGCAGGCGTGCGGTCGCGGTACATCGCGCGGAACGCCTCGCGCACCCCCGGTGCCATCCTGCTGCCGTCTCCGCAGACGTACACCTTCGCGCCCGCCGCCAGCAGGGCCCAGATCTCGTCGGACTCGGCCGCGAGGCGGTGCTGGACGAAGGTGCCCTCGGTGCTGAAGGCCGGGCGCAGGGACACGGCGCCGGCGGCCTGGGCCGCGTGCAGTTCCTCGGTGTGCAGGAAGTCCGCGTCGGCCGCGTCGCAGCCGAAGTAGCAGAGGGCGGGCGGGAGTTGGGCGCCCTGGGCGAGGGCTGCCGTGCGGTCCGCGACGGCGCCCCGGAAGGGGGCCAGGCCCGTGCCCGCGGCGATCATGATCACCGGTGCGCTGTCGTCGATGCGGAACGCCTCCCGGCACGGCTGGACGCGGGCGTACAGGGTGTCGCCGGGGCGCAGCCCGGTGAGGTGGCCCGAGCCGGTGCCCGTGTAGGTGCCCTTGCCGGAGCGGGCGGGGGCCTCCAGCAGGGAGATCATCAGGTCGGCGTGGCGGGGGTCCGTGGTGGGCGAGGAGGAGATCGAGTAGTGGCGCGGCTTGAGCGGGGTGAGGAGCTCCAGCAGCCGGGGCCAGTCGAGGGCGCCGCGCAGGGCCGGGTGGTCCTCGACGATCTCGACGAGGGTGCGCGGGTCGTCGCTCAAGGCGGCGAGGGCGGCCTGCTCGGGCGGGCAGGGGTTGGCGTCGGCGAGCAGGGACAGTTGTCCGGCGCTGGGACGCTCCTGCAACTCCACGTGGTGGGTGAGGAGTTGGCGTGCCGTCAGCGGGCGGTCGACGGCGAGGCCGTCGCGGCGCGGGCGGCTGGCACGGATGTCCAGGACGGTGTCGAGGCCGACGCCGAGGGCGGTGGCCGCGCGGGCGACCAGCTCCGGGGCGTTGGCGGGGAGCACGGTCAGGTGGTCCGCGGTGCGGTAGGTGACGCCCTCGGGCAGGGCGATCCGCAGGAAGCGCTTGGTGCGGGGGTGGGAGGCGGCGGTGAGGTCGTAGGCCTCGGTGACCGTCATGGGCACGAGGTCGTGGCGTTCGGCGACGGCGTCGAGAGGGCCGCCGGCCAGGGTGCGGACCTCGTACGCGGCGGTGGGCTCCGGCTCCGCCGAGGGGGCGGCGTCGGGGTCGCCGTACCGCTCCAGCAGGGCGGTACGCAGTCCGGCCGTGAAGGCGCGGACCGTGCCCGTCAGGTCGCCGGAGGCGTCGGCGGCGGCCCGGCCAGTGAGACGGGTGGCGCCGAGTTCGGCGAGGCGGGCGTCCACGCGGGTCGGGAAGTGCTGGTAGGTGGCGGCCCAGTTGCGGTCGCCGACGCCGAGCACGGCGTAGGTCACTCCGGTCAGGTCCGGGTTGGAGTCGAGCCAGGCGGCGAAGGCGGTGGCGTCGTCGGTGGGGCGGCCGTTGTAGGAGGCGGCGGTGATGACGACCGGGCGGTCCGTGGGGAGACCGGTGGCGTACGCGTCCAGGGCCGCCACCTCGGTGGCGCAGCCGATCTCGGCCGCCTCGTCGGCGAGCCGGGCGGCGAAGCCGCGGCAGGTGCCGTAGTTGCTGCCGTGCAGCAGGAGGGCGCCGGTGCCGGTGCGGACGCGGGCCGGGAGGGCGGCCGTCTCGGGGGTGTCGTGGGTGACCGCCGGCCGCGCCCCCGGCAGCGGCCGGTGGCGGCGGTCGGCGGGGGTGCGCGGGGTGAGGGTCAGGGTGAAGCCCTCGGGCTTGAGGGTGAGGGTCTCCTTGACCGTGAGCGTGTAGTCGGCGTGGTCGTGCGGCCGGTAGCGGTGCACCAGCATGGCGAGCAGCATGGTCGCCTCGTGGAGGGCGAACTGCCGTCCGATGCAGGCGCGTTCGCCGGTGCCGAAGGGCTTGAAGGCGTGTACCGGGCGGGCCGCCTCGGCCTCGGGGGTGAACCGGGAGGGGTCGAAGAGTTCGGGGTTGTCGCCCCAGACCGGCTGGCGGTGCAGCATCGGGGCGAGCACGGTGACGGCCTGGCCGGCCCTGAGCGGGATCCGGCCGCCGAGCAGGGTGTCGTCGAGGGCGTGCCGGCCGAAGGCGGCCGCGGTCGGCCACAGCCGCAGCGCCTCGTTGAGCACCTGCCGGGTGTAGGTGAGGCGGCCGACCTCGTCGTACGTCGGCTCCGGGTCGGGCGTGTCGCCCCACAGGGCGTCCACCTCGCGCTGCACCAGTTGGAGCGCGGTCGGGTGCTTGGCCAGGTAGTACAGGGCGAAGGACATCGCGCCGGAGGTGGTCTCGTGCCCCGCGATGAGGAAGGTGATGACCTGGTTGCGGATGTTGGCCGGGTCCAGGGTGGTGCCGTCCTCCGGGTGCCGGGCGGAGAGCATCAGGCCGAGGAGGTCCCCGGCTCCGCTCTGGTCGGTGCCGGTGCGGGCGGCGATGACGTCGTCGACGACCTGGGCGAGGTAGTCGGCGTCGTCGCGGAAGGCCGCGTCGGCCGCCGAGTGGTCCGTGCCGGGCCTGCGGGCCAGGCGGGTCATGCTCCACTCCAGGCAGCGGACCATGGACTCGACGAAGGGGTGGGGTTCGGCGCGCTCGAAGGAGCCGAAGTCGTAGTCGAAGCCGGCCAGGCCGATGGTGTCGAGGGTCATCCGGGTCATGTCGTCCGGGACGTCGACCGGGCGTCCGTCACGGGCGGCCCGGTCCCAGGAGTCGATCAGCCGCCGGGCGACCTTGAGCATCACCGGGTGGTAGGTGTGCATCGAGCCGAGGGCGAAGGCGGGCATGAGGATGTCGTGCGCCTTGGCCCAGTTGGGCTCGTCGTTGTAGGCGGTGAACAGTCCGTCGGCGGCGAAGGCCCGCACGTTCTCCAGGGCGGGCCCGATGTGCTTGGCGAACCGCTGCTCGTCGGCGAGGTCGGCGACCAGGTCCGCGTCGGCGACGAACAGGGCGTCCCGTCCGTGCAGCCGTCGTACGAGGACCGGCCCGTGCTCCCGCATCAGATCCATGACCTGCTGGATCGGGGTACGGCCGGGTCCGGTGGCGGTGATGTCGACGACGGGGACGCCGGTCAGGGGGTCTGCGGTGTCGGTGTGCGGCGCGGTGGGGGGCATGGCGCGACAACTGCCTTTCGCGGTACGGAGATCCTGCGATCCAGCGTGGTCCTCCCGGGGCCGGGCGCGATGCCGTCGCACTACACGATCGTGCAGTCGAAAGTGCCCGCGGGCTCTTGCGCCGGGCCGGTGAGGTTGCCTCTGACCTGGGTGGTCGCCTTGGATGAAGGAGAAAGGGGCTGAGGTGGGCATGGAGGCGGGCGGGCTCGACGGCGTGGTGTGGCGCAATCGTGCCCTGACGCTGTTCGACCGGGTGGCGGTGCCGGTCGCGGTGTGCGATGTGTACGGCCTGGTGGTGCTCGCCAACCCGGCCATGGCCGCCGAGTGCGGTACGACACCGGGGCGGCTGCGCGGCCGGGACGTGCTGGACCTGTTCCGCCCGCAGGAGGAGGCCCAGGTGGAACGGATCGCCGAGGCGCTGCGGCTGCGGCACCGCTCGCGCTATCAGGTGTCGGTACGGTGGCGGACGCCCGACGGGACCGAGCGGTACGGGGAGTTGACGGCGGACCCGGTGAGCGAGTCCGTGGGTGAGACGCCGGCGCTGCTGGTGATGCTGCGGGTGGACGGCGAGCGCGAGGCGCCCGAGGCGGAGCCCGCGCGGGTCACCCGGGTCGAGGGACGGGTGCTGGCGCTCCTCGCGAGCGGCGCCACCACGGCGCACGCGGCCCGTGAGCTGGGCCTGAGCAAGGACGGCGTGACCTACCATCTGCGCCGGCTGTCGGCCCGCTGGGACGCGGCCAACCGCACCGAACTGGTCGCCCGCGCCTACGCCCTGGGCGTGCTGGTCCCCGGCGTGTGGCCGCCCGCGCCGGCGGAGTAGGCGGTGCCGGCGCCTGCCGGGGCGCCGAAGCGGGCGAGGGTGTGCCAGACCATCTTGAGGTCCTGGATCCCGTACCGGCCGGTGCGCGCCGCGTCGCCGATGATCCGGGGGTCGACGACGCCCTTCTCGGCGATCCGGGCGCCGAGTTCGGCGTACTCCGGGCCCCGGTAGTCGGCGTGGCGGCGCAGGTCGGGCACGGTGAGCCGGTAGCCGGGGTGCCATTCCACCGGGAAGGGCAGTCGGCGGGCCGCCGTCTCCACGGGGGTGTTCCGGTAACCGGCGTCCAGGACCAGGGCCTCCACGTCCCGGTCGAGCCGTACACCGCCGTGCACCTGGGTCTCGACGTAGTCGTTCAGGGCGTCCTGCTCGTCGGCCTCGGCCAGGGCGAGCAGGCGCGTTCCGGCGGCGACGCCGAAGTCCGTCGGCTCGGCGGCGCTGTCGGGGTAGCAGAAGGTGGCGCGGTGGAGTGCCGGGCCGGTGAGCCTGAGGTGCGAGGAGCCGAACCGCGGGGCGGCGCCGACGACTTGGCGGCGGAAGTTCAGGGCGCCGTACACCGGTCGCTCGGCCGGGCGGGCGTCGTCGTAGGCCCCGCCGAAGATCCGGCTCTCCCAGCGCCAGCGGTCACCGCCCGGGAAGGCGGTGAGCCCCCCGTTGCCGGTGCCGGTGACGAACTGCGAGTGGTAGGCGCCGTCCCGGGCCAGCGCCTGGAGGACCGGCAGCCCGGCCGAGAGCCGGTCGGGGTGGAAGTTCAGGGTGATACGCAGCGCGGGGTCCAGGGCCGGCCCCGAGGAGAGCGCGGCCACATGGCGCAGGGCGGCCGCGGCCCGTGCCGATCCGATGCCGGCGAGTCCCATCGGCTCCCCCTACGACCGAACCGTCCGATGCCGCCCGACCGTATCCGATCACGGTCGTCCGGTGCGCAACCATTTCGCGGGCGGCGGGCCGACCGAGGGGCCGGGCCGCCACCGAGACGGAGCACTGCGGGCCGGATCTACCACCGAGGCGCGGCGCGGCAGACCCGGGGCTGCCACCGAGGCGCGGCGCCGCAGATTTGAGACCGCCACCAAGACACAGCACCACAGACCGAGACTGCCACCGGCTCGGGCCACCACCGGCCCGAGACTGCCACCAAGGCACAGCACCACACCCCCCGAGACAGCCACCAAGCCGGGCCACCACCGACCCAAGGCTGCCACCAAGGCACAGCACCACACCCCCCGAGGCAGCCACCAAGCCGGGCCACCACCGACCCGAGACTGCCACCCAGACACAGCACCACACCCCCCGAGACAGCCACCAAGCCGGGCCACCACCGACCCAAGGCTGCCACCCAGACACAGCACCACACCCCCCGAGACAGCCACCAAGCCGGGCCACCACCGCCCCGAGGCCACCACCGACCCAAGGCTGCCGCCGAGGCACAGTGCCGCAGGCCTGGGGCCCTCGCCCAACCGGTTCACCGCGGGCCCGGGGGCCGTCCGGTCAGCTCGTTGCGGCGATGAGGGCCCCGACGGCCAGGAAGACCACCGCGCCGAACGTCAGGAACACCGGCGGACCCACGAGGTGCCGCCACATGCGTACCCTGGCGATCTGCGGGTTCGCCGCCAGATACACGACCTCCACCTGCCGTCCCGTCGGCAGCCCCATGCCGGTCCCGCGCACCCGTGGCGAGAACTCCACCCGGTAGCCGGAGCGGTCCGTGAAGGCGATGACCGGGATCCAGTTCGGCCCGTCGCTGTCGTGGGTGCGCACATTGTCCACGACGACTCCCCAGGTGCGCGTCCCGTGCCGCCGCAGGCGCCGTACCACCACGCTCTCGTGCGCCGCGGCCACGAGGAGCCCGAGGCCCGCCACCGTGCACAGCACCACTCCCCAGTTCAACGTCCCAACCCCTCTGTCTCTCTTGGCCGTTCGGCGCCCCGGGTGCAGGAGACGCGTCGGCGGGGCGTCCGGTTGCCGGTGTCCGGGCGCGGCCTTCGGAAACGCTCCGTAATCCGCTCTGGTCATCCAGGCACTAGCGCGCGTGAGTGATCTGTGGAAAATACGTTCGACGTGACACACGAGCGGGAACAGGCCAAGAGATGCAAGACGTACAGAAGTGGGCCGAGAGGCTGCCGCAACTGCGGCGGCTCCATCGGGACCCGGTGGTCGTCCAGACGCTGCGATCGGCCACCGCGGCCACGATCGCGTATGTCGTCGCGCTCCGTCTGAGTCCGGAACCGGCGCCGCTCACCGCCCCGCTGACCGCGCTGCTGGTCGTCCAGGTGACCCTGTACGCCACGCTCACCAACGGCTTCCGCCGGGTCAACTCGGTGGTGGCCGGTGTGCTGGTCGCCATCGCGTTCAGCCAGCTGGTGGGGCTGACCTGGTGGAGTCTGGCCCTGCTGATCGTGGCCTCGCTGGCGGTGGGGCACCTGGTGCGGGTCGACGAGTACATCCCCGAGGTGGCGATCAGCGCCATGCTGGTGCTCGGGGTCACCACCATCAGCAGTACGGCCTGGGCGCGGATCGTGGAGACCCTGATCGGCGCGGTCGTCGGGATGGCCTGCAATTTCCTGCTCCCTCCCCCGGTGTGGGTGGACGAGGCCGGGGAGTCGATCGAGGGGCTGGCACGCCGGCTGCGGCAGTTGATGCTGCGGATGGGCGACGAGGCGGTGGAGCTCACCCCGTGGCAGCGGGCGGCGGAGCGGCTGCACGAGGCCCGCAGGCTGGACCACGCCATCGTCGAGGTGGACGCGGCGCTGCGGCAGGCCGAGGACAGTCTGCGGCTCAATCCGAGGGTCAGGGAGGGGCTGCTGCACCGGGTGGTGCTGCGCACCGGCCTGGACACGCTGGAGATCTGCACGGTCGTGCTGCGGGTGCTGGCCCGCACCTTCACGGACCTGGCCAAGGCCCGCGAACCCGAGCCGCTGTTCGCACCGGACGCGGGGGCGGCTGTGGAGCAGCTGCTGTCGCAGATCGCCGACGCCGTGGTCAGCTTCGCGGTGCTGGTGACCACCAGCATCAGCGAGAGCGCCGAGTCGGCCGAGGCCCGGCTCGCCGCCGAGCTGCACACCGCGGCCGGCACCCGCGACAAGCTCGCCGAACTGCTCCAGGAGGAGATCCGCCGCGACGACCGGAACTGGCAGCTGCTCGGCGCCGTCCTGACCGAGGTCAACCGGCTCCTCGACGAGCTGGACACCGAGCACCGCACCCACCGGCTGCTGGAGGAGCTGGACCGGGTCTCCGGCGAGCAGCGCGCCAAGCTGCCGCGGCTGACCTGGCTGCGGGAGCGGGTGGGCGTACCGGAGAAGCTGCGGCGGAACCAGGCCGGTGGCGCGGGGCGTTCTCGGTGAAGAACGGGGACATGAACGGGAAAAGGGGGTACGCCGATGACCGACGCGGCGGTACGGATCGACGGGAACGCACTGCGGCTGCCGGGCGGCGTGGCGGTGCGGTTCATGCGCACGCTGCGCCTGCCGGAGACGGGCACGCATGCGCTGCCGCCGGGGCTCGGTGAGTTCCCGGTCCGGCGGGTGGCCGACTTTCCGGACACGGTGCCCGCGGAGTGGCGGGCGCGCGGCGGGGTGATGCTGCCGGTGTATCTGCGCGAGGCGATGTGGCTGAACTTCGCGGGTACGGCGCGGCCCGCGGCGCTCCAGGTCGGCGTCGGCAAGGTGTGCGCGGTGTCCGGGGAACCGTGGAGCGACCGGCTCGCGCAGCAGCCCCAGAACTACCTCGCCCTCCCCCGGCAGCCCTGGCTGGACGGCATCAACTCCGGAAAGGGCACGGTCCGCCAGTTCGTGGCGGTGCCGCTGGGGCTCGGTGCCACGGTGGAGGGCCAGGTCACGGGCGAGGAGGTGTGGGGCGGGGTCCAGCTCCAGACGTTCCCGCTGACCGAGGAGGCGCTCGCCGAGTACCACCGCCAGGAGCGGAGGCGGCGGGAGCGGCGGCACAGGATGCCGGCGGCCGGCGCCTTCGGCATGCCGCCGCAGATGGCGGCGCCCGCGCCGGGAGCGGCGCCGATGAGAAGGAAGTCGGCCAGGACGGCCGGGACGGCCATGGGTCTCGGGGTCGGCGGCTCGATGCACCAGGAGGTGTACCAGGACGACCGGCCGCTGCGGGACTGGGCCGAAACCCCGACCGGACGTGTCTTCGTCCACCTGGTCACGCCCCCGGAGTGGCGCCGTATCACGGGCGAGGCGCCCCCGCCGTCGCCGGTGGACCGGGCGGCGTACACCCGGGCGGGGCTGCCCTGGTTCGACTACTTCGACGAGGACGCCGAGGACGTCGCCCCCACGGACGCCCTGGCGGCGGTCAAGCCGGTCGGCGACTGGCTCGGCGACGACCTGGAGCCCTGGCAGCAGCCCACCCCGGGCCAGGTGATCCCGCTCAAGGACGCGCCGGGCAAGCCGGTGGAGGACGGCGACTGGTGACAGCCGTTGCATGGGGCGCAATGGCCGTTGCCCGTCTTGCTTTTAACCTTTGGTCCGGGCCAAGGTTGCTGTCACGACCGGGGTGACCGACGACCTGAGGTGCGGGCATGGGCAGTGGTACGGAAGTGACGGGCGAGGGCTGGAGCAGGCGCCGGTTCGTCGGTGCGCTGGCGGGCGCGGCCGCGGTTGTGGCGGTCCCGGCGCCGGCGGCACCGCCCGGGGAGGCGGGGACTGCGCCGCGGCCGACGCCCGAGGCCCCGGCGAAGTCGCCCGCCACCGCCCGCCCGCTCTACCTCGGCACCTACACCTCCGTGGACGGCGGCGGCACCGGCATCGGACTGGCCGGCTACGACCCCGCGACCGGCGAGATCACCGGAGCCGGCACGCTCACGGGCGTCGCCGACCCCTCCTACCTGGCCGTCCATCCGAACGGCCGCACCCTGTACGCGGTGAACGAGCGCACGGACGGAGGTGTGACCGCCGTGCGCCTCGCCGACCGGAAGATCCTCGGCAGCCGGAGCACGGGCGGGTCGGGCCCCTGCCATCTCTCGGTCCACCCGAGCGGGCGCTGGCTGCTGAGCGCCAACTACACCTCGGGCAGTGTGGCCGTGCACCCGATCGACGCCACGGGCGCCCTCGGCGAGCGCACCGACCTGGTCAGGCACTCCAGCCCGGCGCCCGGACCGGGTCAGCAGGGCCCGCACGCCCACCAGTTCATCACCAGCCCCGACGGCGGCCATGTCCTCGCCGTCGACCTGGGCACCGACACCGTCTACAGCTACCGACTGGACCTCGCCGAGGGGACGCTCACCGAGGTCGCCCAAGCACACACGAGGCCGGGGACGGGGCCGCGCCATCTGACCTTCCATCCGGGCGGGCGGTACGCGTACCTGGCCGACGAGGTGGACAACACGGTCACGGTCTGCGGCTACGACCGGGCCACCGGCCGCCTGGCCATCGGCGCGCCGCAGTCCACCGCGAGCCCCGCGGGCGTCACCAACTACCCGGCGCAGTTCCTGGTCACCGCGAACGGCGCCTACGCCTATCTGGCCAACCGGGGCGACAACACGCTCGCGCGGTACGCGATCGAGGCCGACGGGGCCCGGCTGCGGCTGCTGGACACGGTGCCGGTGCACGGGGACTTCCCCCGGCAGATCGCCTTCTCCCCGGACGGCCGGCTGCTGTTCGCGGCGAACCAGCGGTCCGGCACCGTGAGCGTCTTCACCGTCGACGCGGGCAGCGGTGAACTCCGGCTCGCGGGCGAGCCGTTCGCGTCACCGGTCGCCGTCTGCGCGCTGCCGCTGTAGCGTCCGCGGGCAGGAGGCGGCGGCACTGGCCTGCGCCAGCAGGACGTGCATGCGCTCGGTGAGCTGGGCGACGTCGTCGGCGGGCGCGTGGAAGGTCAGCCGTACGTCGCCGTGGGCGCGGGTGCGTTCGATCCGCAGGGTGAGTCCGTGCCGGTCGACGGCGAGGGGCTGGACGCGGGTCGCGGCGTGCAGGCTCTCGGGTTCGACCAGCCGGGTGAGCCGCTCGACGGCGTCCGGGTGGGCGTCGGCGAGGTGGGTCAGCAGTTTGGCCTCTGCCCCGGCCAGCGGGTCGGGGTTCGCGGCGGCGAACTCGTCGAGGTCGACGACCACCGCGCCGGAGGGCCTGCGCAGCACCACGCGGGTGGGGTGGAAGACGAGCTGCCCGTCGGCAGGGGCGAACCAGCCGGCCATCCAGAGCCGGGCCCGGATCCGGTTGCGCACCGGGACGGGTGCCACGTCGGCGAACTCCAGCACCGCGGACGGCTCGCCGCGCGGGGCGCAGATCGCGGCCACCAGCAGGGCGCTGTCCTCGGGCACGTGCAGCAGCACGCGGCCGTCGTCGGCGACGGCGTGTGCGCCGACGAACTCCTCGCGTCCGCCGTCCGCCGTCACCCTGCACGACCATGTGGTGGCCAGCAGCGACCGGGCCTGCTCGGCCGCGCCGGGTCCGGCGGCCCAGGCTGCCTGTTCGTCACCCATCCCGAAACCTCCTTAGGTAAGCCTCACCTAACCTATCGAAGATCGAGGGGTACGCCAAGCACGGGATGCGTCACATGGGTGAAGAAGAGTCCGGAACGTGCTCAGGAGATGACGCCCAACAGCGCCCGCGCACACAGATCCCGCACCTGCTCCCGCGTCAGCTCCTCGGTCCGCAGCCACTCCAGGCAGACATGCGTGGTGAAGGCGAGCCAGCCGCGCACCGCCAGCCGGGCGTCGGGGCGCTGTTCGAGGGCGGGGCCGAACTCGGGGTCGGCGGCGAGGGCGGCGAGGATCTGGCGTTCCTGGGCGGCCTGGGCCCGCCGGTAGACGCGGCGCACGGCCTGGTCGCCGGAGGCCTCGGCGCGATGGAAGGCACGGAAGCCGTGTGCGTGGGTGTGGACGTAGTCGAGGTAGACGTCGAGTCCCGCGGTGAGCTGTTCACGGGCGGGCACGCCGGGCTCGGCCGCCGTCATCCGCAGCATCCGCTCGCTCTCCCGCTCCACGACCGCCGCGAAGAAATCACGTTTGGTCGGAAAATAGTGGTAGAGCAGGCCTCGGGAGACACCCGCGATCTCGGCGACCTGCTCGATCCACACGTCGTCGTACGGGCTCTCGGAGAAGAGTCCGGCCCCGACCGAGAGGAGCTGCTCACGGCGTTCCGCCGTGCTCATCCTGCGGCGGCTGCGCTCACTCCGGTTCGCGACCATGTCCGCACTTTACTTGACGTGGATTCAACAACGGGACGAGACTGAAACCGCTTATTGAACCCACGTACAACTAGCTCAACCTGCCGCAGCATCGAGGGAGATCGCGTCATGGCGGAGACGGTCACGCAGAGGGCGACGGGGGCGGGCGGCCCGCTGCCGAAGGGGTTCCGGGGTGCCGAGCAGGGCTGGCCCGAGCTGCACCGAATACCCCACCCGCCGCGCCGGCTGCCGCTCCTCGGCGACATCCTGGGGGTCGACCGGCGCACGCCCCTCCAGGACTCGATGCGCTTCGCCCGTGAGCTGGGTCCGGTCTTCCGGCGCAAGGCGTTCGGCAACGAGTTCGTGTTCGTGTGGGGCGCCGAGCCGGCCGCCGACATGGCCGACGAGGCACGGTTCGCCAAGCATGTGGGCCTGGGTGTGGCCAATCTGCGCCCGATCGCCGGGGACGGGCTGTTCACGGCGTACAACCACGAGCCGAACTGGCAGCTGGCGCACGACGTCCTGGCGCCCGGATTCAGCCGGGAGGCCATGGAGGGCTATCACGCGATGATGCTGGCGGTGGCCGGGCGGCTGACCGACCGCTGGGACCGGGAGCTGGCGGCCGGCCACTGGGTCGACGTGCCCGGGGACATGACCAAGCTGACCCTGGAGACGATCGCCCGCACCGGGTTCGGGCACGACTTCGGCTCGTTCGAGCGGGACCGGCCGCACCCCTTCGTGACCGCGATGATCGGCACGCTCGTCTACGCGCAGCGCCTCAACAGCGTGCCCGGGCCGCTGGCCCCGCTGATGCTGCGGCAGGCCGCCCGGCGCAACGCGGCCGACATCGACTACCTCAACCGCACGGTCGACGACCTGGTCGAGGAGCGCCGTAGGACCGGCCGCGCGGACGGCGACCTGCTCGACCGGATGCTGGAGACCGCGCATCCGGAGACCGGGGAGCGGCTGTCCGCCGAGAACGTACGGCGGCAGGTGATCACCTTCCTGGTGGCGGGCCACGAGACCACCTCGGGCGCGCTCTCCTTCGCCCTGCACTACCTCTCCCTGCACCCCGAGGCCGCGGCCAGGGCGGCGGCGGAGGTGGACCGCGTCTGGGGCGACACGACGATGCCGAGCTACGACCAGGTCGCCAAGCTCCGCCATGTGCGCCGGGTCCTCGACGAGTCGCTGCGGCTGTGGCCCACGGCTCCCGCCTTCGCCCGCGAGGCCCGCCAGGACACGGTGCTGGCCGGGGACCATCCGATGCGCCGGGGCGCCTGGGCGCTGGTCCTCACGGCGATGCTGCACCGGGATCCCGAGGTCTGGGGCCCGGACCCCGAGAGCTTCGACCCGGACCGCTTCGACGCCAGGGCCGTACGCTCCCGGGCCCCGCACACCTTCAAGCCGTTCGGCACGGGCGCCCGGGCCTGCATCGGCCGCCAGTTCGCCCTGCACGAGGCGACCCTGGTCCTCGGCCTGCTGCTGCGGCGGTACGACCTGAAGGCCGACCCGGACTACCGTCTGAAGGTGACCGAGCGGCTGACGCTGATGCCGGACGGGCTGCGGCTGCGGCTGGAACGGCGCACCCCCGCCCCGGCGCCGGTGCCCGTGCCGGAGGCGCCCGCGTCAGAGGGCGGCGGCTGTCCAGTGCACGGGGCGGGTGACTGACCCCGGCAGCCGGGTCCCGGCGCTCCCCCGGGCCGCGTCGAGCTGCGGCTGGGTCAGGAAGAAGGCGCCCGTGAGATCCGCGTCGGTGAGGTCGGCGTCGCGCAGGTCGGCGCCGATCAGATCCGCGTCCCTCAGGTCCGCGCCGGTGAGGTCGGCGGCTATCAGGTAGGCGCCGCGCAGACTGGCACCGCGCAGGTCGGCGCCCCTGAGCCCGGCGCCGATCAGGTCCGCGCCCCGGCGGTCCTTCCGCCGGCCCCGGACGCCCGCGCGGACCAGTTCACTCGTCCGGAGCAGCAGCACATCGACCTCCTGCCGGTGCGCGGCCACGTCCAGGGCGGCGAGTTCCTCGGGTGTGCGACGGGTGAGTTCCCCGGTCCTCTCCAGCAGCTCCCTCAGCCCGGCGTGGACGGGGCGGGCGGCCGGCAGGTCCAGCGCCTCGGTCAGGTACCAGAGCAGTTCGTGCAGCTGTCGTACGACCGGAAAGGCGTCGAACATCCGGCGGGCGTGCTCCTCGGACCCGGACCGCCAGTCCTGCCCGCCGAAGGTGACCTGCGAGACCTGCTGCCCGGCGCCGAAGCAGTCGTAGACGGTGCAGCCGCCGAACCCGCGCTGCCGCAGCTCGGCGTGGATGCCGCAGCGGTGGTCGCCGCCGAGGTTCCGGCAGGGCGTCCCGGCGGGCTTGGTGACCGCGAAGTCGGCCGAGGCGGTGAAGGACAGGGCGACGCAGCAGAGCCCGAAGCAGCGGGCGCAGTCCCCGCGCAGCCGAGCCCGTTCGGATATCTGTTCTGGCATCCGTCCACCCTACTGACCTGCGAGGACCTCCTCATCCGCCGTTCTCAGCAGTGCCGCGTCCGCCCCCGGCGGCCGGCCGAACTGGCGCCGGTACTCGCGGCTGAACTGGGAGGCGCTGTCGTAGCCCACCGCGTAACCGACGTCGGCCACGTCGTCGGTGCTGCTCATCAGGCGCAGCCGGGCCTCCTGGAGCCGGATGTGCTTCTGGTACTGGATCGGGGTCATCGCGGTGACCGCGCGGAAGTACCGGTGGAACGGGGAGGCGCTCAGGCCGGTCATCCGGGCGAGGTCCTCGATGCGCAGGGCGTCGGTGTAGTGCTCGCGGATGAAGCGCACGGCCCGGCTGATCTGGGTGAGCCGGCTGTCGGCGAGGCCGATCTGCCGGACGAGCGCGCCCTGCTCGCCGGTGATCAGCCGCCACAGGATCTCCTTCTCGATCATCGGGGCGAGGACCGGGATGTCGGCGGGCCGGTCGAGGAGCCGGACCATCCGGACCACGGGGTCGACCAGGTCGGCGGAGGCGTCGCCGACCGCGAGCGCGGGCAGATCCGTGCGGCGGCGCACGGTGCCGGTCCGGGGGTCGGCGCCGGACTCCAGCAGCAGCGAGGCGATGCGCGCGGGCCTCAGGCGGAGGCCGAATCCCAGGAAGGGCCGCTCGGGGGTGGCGCGGGTGCAGTGGCCGCTGACCGGCAGGTCGACCGAGACGACCAGGTACTGGCCGACCTCGTAGTCGTAGATCCGGCCGCCCAGCGTGAGCCGTTTGGCGCCCTGGGCGACGAGCGCGAGGACGGGGTCGGCGATGCCGGAGCGGGGTCCGGTGGGCCGCTCGGCGCGGGTCAGGCTGAGGCCGTCGATCGCGGGGACGGCATCGGCGTCGCGCGGGGCGTGCCGGTCGATCAGGGTGCGCAGTTCGTCGAGGGACACGCTCGATTCAACCGCCGACCGGGACCGGACGCCAAGCCCGCCTCCGGAAACCCGGCAGGATCGTGCAAGCCACCGGCGTGATCGCCCTAACGTCGCCGCAGCTCAGCCTGGTTTGCTCAAGGAGCCGGAAACCCCACACACCTTCCAAGGAGCATGTCATGGCACTCGACGCGTACGTCGGTCTCGGCAGGTCGGGGCTCAAGGTGAGCCCCTTCTGCCTCGGCGCGATGAACTTCGGCGAGGACGGCGGCTTCGGCTGCTCGGTCGAGGAGTCGGAGAAGATCCTCCAGGCCTATCTCGACCGCGGCGGCAACTTCATCGACACCGCGAACTTCTACACCAACGGCCACTCGGAGGCGATCCTCGGCGACTTCCTCGCCGCCCGCCCCGGGCAGCGCGACCGGCTGGTCCTGGCCACCAAGTTCTTCGGCAACCTGCACCTCGGCGACCCCAACGGCGGCGGCGCGAGCCGCAAGGCGATCGTCGGCCAGCTGGAGGACTCGCTGCGCCGGCTGCGCACGGACTACGTCGACCTGTACTGGCTGCACAACCACGACTGGGCGACCCCGGTCGAAGAGACCCTGCGCACCCTGGACGACCTGGTGACGGCCGGCAAGATCCGGTACGTCGGATTCTCGGACACCCCGGCCTGGTTCACCGCCAAGGCGCACACCATGGCGCTGCTGCGCGGCTGGACTCCGGTGACCGCCCTGCAGATGGAGTACTCGCTGCTGGAGCGGACCATCGAGGGCGAGCTGATCCCGCTCGCCGAGGACGCGGGGATGGGCCTGCTGCCCTGGAGCCCGCTCAAGAACGGCTATCTGTCCGGGAAGTACCGCAGGGACCGGGACCTGCCCGCCGACGCGGCGCGGGCCGCCCTGCTCGGACAGCCCAGCGAGGCGCAGTTCACCGTGATCGAGGCCCTGGCCGCCGTCGCGGAGGAGGCCGGCGCGAGCCCCGCCGCCGTGGCGCTGTCCTGGGTCCAGCACCGCCCCGGCGTCACCTCCACCCTCATCGGCCCGCGCACCCTCGCCCATCTGGAGGCCAACGTCGCCGCCCTGGACGTACACCTCACCCCCGGACAGACGGCGCGGCTCGACGAGGTGTCGGCACCGGCCCTCAACTTCCCCCACGCCCTCAACCGCCAGGTCGGCGCGATGCTCAAGTACGCGGGCGCCACGGTCGACGGGGTGCCGAGTGCGGTGTACCCGCCGCTGCTGGGGAGCGGTGCGCGCTACTGATCCGGCCCCTGGGCCGGAACCCGCCTGGCTCAGAAGGCCACTCCGTCGACACGTGTGATCTCGAACGTGGTCGGGTTCCTGTCCGTCGGAGGCGTGTTCGCCCCCGCCGAGGCCTGCCAGGTGCCCACTCGGCCGTCGGGGAGGCGAAGCCCGAATTCCGGGTTGCCGGCGATCTCCGACCAGACCTCCGCGGAACGGATGGTCATGGTTCCCGCCCAGTATGGGTCGCGGCTCCCGTCAGGCCCTTGTCGGACGTCGATGCGTACCGGCGCTTCGCCCGCTTCGGTGACGGCAGTCGCAATGCCGTTGTAGTGCGTCATGCCCGCACAGGTTAGCCAATCCGGGCCGGAAACTCACCGATGTGTTTCCGGCTTTGTGGAGGTCCTCTCATCCAGCGGAAAACAAGCTCGGCTACCACTGAGGCAGGAGCCCGCAGGACAGGAGACGGACCATGTGCAGGCATCAGCCCCCGTGCCCCGGCACCGACCACCCCGGCCGCCGCCGTCCGACCGTCGGTCAGTTCTCCTGGGCGGGCACGTCCAGGCGGTCGAGTCGCTCGGGGTCGGCGAGGATGTACATCTCGGTGATCCGGCCGTCGGCGACGGTGACCGCCATGACCGACAGCGGACGTCCCCCGGGCGCGGTGACCATCCCGACGGTGCCGTTGACCAGCGCGAGCCATGCCTGGTCCGCGAACTGCCGGAAGGTGAGCGCCTGTTCGGCCACCGTCTTCGCCCCGTGCACCACCTTGGAGGCGGCCGCGCCGCGCACCAGGGCGCCCGAGTCGACGCGCAGCACCACGTCCGGGTGCAGCAGCGCGACCAGTGCCTCGAAGTCGCCGCCCCGGGAGGCGGCCAGGAAGGCGTCGAGGACCTGGCGTTGCCTGCCCAGGTCCGGGTCGGCCGACGGGGTGGCGCCCTGCACCCGGCGGCGGGCCCGGCTGGCCAGCTGCCGGGTCGCCGCCGAACTGCGTTCCACGATCGGCGCGATGTCGTCGAAGGGCACCGCGAACAGGTCGTGCAGGACGAAGGCCAGCCGCTCGGCGGGCTCCAGCGTCTCCAGGACGATCAGCAGGGCGAGGCCGACGGAGTCGGCCTCGAGCACCTCCTGTTCGGGGTCGATGCCCGACAGCGGACGGATCACCGGGTCCGGGACGAACGTCTCGTCCATCGGCTGCTCGCGGCGCGCCGTGCGGGTCCGCAGCAGGTCGAGGCAGACCCGGCCGACGACCGTGGTGAGCCAGCCGCCAAGGTTCCTGATCTCCCCGGCCTCGACCCGTCCGAGCCTCAGCCACGCCTCCTGGACGGCGTCCTCGGCCTCGGTCGGCGAGCCGAGCATGCGGTAGGCCACCGCGCGCAGACGGTCCCGGTGCTCCTCGAAGCGGTGGGCCAGTTGTTCCGTCTCCATCGTCATGTCCCCCGTTCGTGCCGTCGGTCGACTGCGGGTCCGTCGTGCCCGGTCGCGCCCACGCGGCGGTAGCCGCATATCGACGCAGCCCCGCGCCCCTGTGGGGCGCTCGTTTCAGGCCTCGTCCGCTGCCAGGGCGAGCAGGCGGTCCAGGACGCGCGGCGCTCCCGTGCGCAGTCCGTCGTGTTCGAACTCGTCGGTGACCCAGGTGCGCAGGCCCCGGACGGCCCGGGCGGTCGCCAGCGAGTGCCTGGTGTCGACGTACATGTCGTCGTGGTAGACGGCGGCGGCGACCGGTACCTCGTTGGCGGCGAGGCGGGCCGGGTCGTACAGCGGCTGCCAGTCGGTGCGGGCGGCGAGCAGTTCGGCGGTCTCGCGCAGGGGGCGCAGGGCCGGGTCGGTCTCGAAGACCCAGGGGTGCACGGTCTCGCCGGTGAAGAGCACCGGGGTGTCGCCCGCGAGCGCCTTGGCCGCGTCGAACTGCGGGAACTCGGCGCGCACCCGCTCGGCCGCCCAGGCGGTGGGCCGGCTGTCCTGCCCGTAGACCGGCTCGTGGACCAGGGCGTACAGCGGGTTGCTCGCGTACGACAGCAGGCCCTGGACCTGCTCCTGGAAGGCGTCGGAGAGCTCGGGGCCGGCCGGGGTGCGGACGAAGGCGTCCTCCAGGAGGAAGTGCAGGCGGTGGCTGCCGTCGCTCATGCCCAGCATCAGGCCGAGGGACTGGAAGGCCTCGACGGTGAGCCGGTAGCCGTTCGGCAGCACCACCTCGTGGTCGAGGAGGTGCTCGGCGATCCGCCGGACCCGCTCGACGTCCTGCGGGTAGCGGTCGTAGTGCGCGGCGACCTTGCGCTCGATGCGCGGGTAGGCGGCGCGGTAGACGTCGTCGGCGTGGGCGTCGAGGGAGGGCAGACCGCCGGTGATGACGGAGGTCCTGAGCCCCTCGGGGAAGAACGACAGGTACGTCACCGTGCAGAAGCCGCCGAAGCTCTGGCCGAGGGTGGTCCAGGGGGCGCCGCCGGTGAGCTGCGGGCGGATCGTCTCGCAGTCCCGGACGATCGAGTCGGCGCGGAAGAGGGCGAGGTGGTCGGCCTGGGCGGCCGGGCCGCCGCGCAGCGGGAGCGTCTGCCGGTTCAGGGGCGTGGAGCGGCCGGTGCCGCGCTGGTCGAGCAGCAGGACGCGGTACTCCTGAAGGGCCCGGTCGAGCCAGGCCTGCCGTCCGACGAAACGATTCGCCCCGAAACCGGGCCCACCCTGCAGATACAGCAGCCAGGGCAGCTCCTTGCCCGCCTTGTCGCTCGCGACCGCCTCCCTGGCGTACAGCTCGATGGTCTCGCCGCCGGGGTCGGCGTGGTCCAGGGGGACGGTGAAGTGGCGGTCGGTGAGGACGACGCCGGGCTGGCGGTAGCTGAGGCTCAACGGTTCTCCCGGGACGGACGGACGGTCGCGTCCCAGTTCAGCACACGCCGGGGGCCCGGCCACCCCTGGGATCATGAAACGTTACTGAATCCCTGATCAGCGGGCGGCGAGGCTGGAGCGGCGGACCACCAGCTCCGGCTGGAGCACCACCCGGCGGTGTTCGTGCGGCCGCTGTCCTTCGCGCTCCTCGGTCTCCTCCAGGAGGAGGTCGGCGGCCAGGGCGCCCATGGTGACGGCCGGCTGCCGTACGGAAGTCAGCGGTACGGCCGCCGCGGCGGCGAACTCGATGTCGTCGTAGCCGACGATCGCGAGGTCGTCCGGGACGACCACCCCGGCCGCGTACATGGCCTGGAGCACCCCGAGGGCGAGGAGGTCGTTGGCGCAGAAGACGGCGGTGGGCCGGTCGGCGAGGCCCAGGAGACGGGCGCCCGCGTCCCGCCCGGCGGCCACGTCGAGCCGCTCGGTCGGCAGCTCGCGCAGCGCGTCGGGGCCGAGCCCCGCCTCGGCGAGGGCGTTGAGCGCGCCGGTGCGCCGGTCGCGGACCTGGTTGAACCCGGGCGGCCCGCTGACATAGGCGATCGAGCGATGCCCGGCGTCGACGAGATGGCGGACGGCCAGCGCCCCGCCGGCCACGTCGTCGACGCTGACCGAGCACTCGGTGGTGCCCTCGGCGACCCGGTCGACCAGGACGAAGGGGATGCCGTGCCGGCGGAAGCTCTCGATGTTGCGGCCGGTGGCGTCCGCGGGGGTGAGCAGGACGCCCCGGACCCGCTGCTCGGCGAAGAGGGCGAGGTACTCGGCCTCCTCGCCGGCGTTCTGCGCGCTGTTGCAGACCATCACACCGAGCCCGGCGTCCCGCGCCGCCCGCTCGGCGCCGCGGGCCACGTCCACGAAGAAGGGGTTGCCCATGTCGAGGACGAGCAGGCCCATGATCCGGCTGCGGCCCGCGCGCAGCTGGCGCGCGGACTCGCTGCGGACATAGCCGAGCCGGTCGATCGCCGACTGCACCCGCGCCCGCGTCTCACTGGCGACGGTGTCCGGGCGGTTGATGACGTTCGAGACCGTGCCCACCGAGACTCCGGCGGCGCGGGCGACGTCCTTGATTCCCACCGACTGGGCCATCGGGCAAAGACCTCCAGGGAAACGCGGGCGGCGGGAAGACCTTCACACCGGGCGGGAAGAGCACAACGGGAAGGGCTTCACATTACGACATGACTCGCACACCGGGCCGGGTCAGGCGGGCAGGGCGAAGTCGACGACATGGAGCGCGGACGGTGTCGTACCGCTCGATGTCTCCTGGTACATGAACGAGAGCACGTTGTCCGCCCCGACCCGCATCTCGTCGATCACGACCTCGCCGAAGGCGTTCAGGTCGCTGCCGTCGTACAGCAGCGCCCAGTCCGTGTAACCGGAGGACTTCGAGGCGCCCGCGATCCGGCCGTAGGGGAAGACGGCGTAGGCGTTGTCGTACTTGTCCAGGACCAGTTTCGTCCGCTGGCTGGAGTTCAGTACGACGGGGATCTCGGTCTTCTGCCAGGTGCCCGAGGAGTTCTTGCGGACGTGGAAGGCGCGGCCGTTGGCGGTGCGGTCGGCGACGTAGTCGGTGGTGCACTGGCCGAAGCGGCCGGGGACATAGCTGATGATCGCGTGCGGGAGGCCGGTGGAGTCGGTCCACTGGCTCTCCTGGTTCATCAGGGAGTGGTCGGGGTTGAGGGAGTCGACGACCAGTCCGGAGTCGGTGACGGCGACGGTGTCCGAGGTGCCGGTGGTGGCGACCAGGGCGCCGGCGTCGTTGCGCCAGGTGCGCCCGCGGTCGGTGGAGTAGACGTAGCCGGTGTCGTGGTTGGTGATGCCGCCGCTGTTGCACATCACGGCCGCCGACTGCTCGCGCCAGGTGAAGAAGGAGTGCAGCCGCCCGTTGACGTCGTAGTCGATGCCGTGCAGATACATGTTCCGGGCGGTACTGGAGCCGTGCGAGCTGGTGTACGTCCCCGTCGAACTCGTCCACTCGCCAAGGGCGGTCCAGCTCGAACCGTCGTACTCCGCGAGGGCGTTGCGGCCGTTTCCGGAGATCCCCACCCGGTAACTGAGCTGCAGCTTCCCCTCGGGCGTGGAGACGAACTGCGGGTACGTGAACTGCGAGGTGAGCGACACCCCGTCGAGTGAGGTCTGTACGGCGCCGAAGACGGCCGAGGTCCAGGCGGTGGAGCCGGGGTTGTCCAGCAGCCCGGCGACCGACTTCACGTAGAAGAAGCCGTCGCTGTGCGAGTCCATGTTGATGTGGAGCCGGCCGTCGACCTTCGACACACCCATGGAGATGACGTTGTGCGAGTCGCTGGACTTGAGCTGGTGGGAGAGGGTGACGGTGGACCAGGACGAGCCGCCGAGCACCCGGCGCCCGATCACCGCGTAGCCGGTCGAGGTGTACCAGCCGGCGTACTGGTAGCCCTTATAGGTGAACAGGCCGTTCTTCTGGAAGGAGTTGTTGTTGACCAGGCCGTCGTAGGACACGAAGAAGACGGCCTGGGCGTCGAGTTGGGTGCTCTGCTGCTTGTTCACCGACGGTCCGGGGTCGGCCGCGCGGGCGGTGCCGGCGGCGAGGGCGGGGGTGGCCACGGCTCCGAGGAGGGCGGCACCGAGCACGGTACGTCTTTTCACGAGCGGCTCCTGAGGGGACGGGGTGCGTCAGGCGAGGTGGAACACTTCGGTGAGCGGTTTCATCGCCTCGTCGGGACGGGCGCCGTCGAGGGATTCGAAGAAGGGGCCCATCTCGGCCTGCCAGCGGGCGTTGACCTCGGTGGCCTCCATACCGGCCAGGGCGGCATCGAAGTCCTCGGTCTCCAGATAGCCCACCAGCAGGCCGTCGTCGCGCAGGAAGAGCGAGTAGTTGTGCCAGCCGGTGGCGGAGAGCGCTGCGCGCATCTCCGGCCACACGGCGGCGTGGCGTTCGCGGTACTCGGCGAGGCGGTCCTGCCGGACCTTGAGAAGGAAACAGACGCGCTGCATGAAGTACCGCTCCCGCTCTAGAAGTTGAACTGGTCGATGTTCTTCGCGTCGAACACGGTCGGCTTGCCGAGGTTGATCACGCCGTCCTTGCCGATGGTGTACGTGGTGTCGCCGGCCTTGAAGGTCTCGCCCTCCTTGCCGGTGATCTGCCCGGAGACGAGCGCGACGGCGGTGCGGGCGGCGAGGTCGCCCAGCTTGGCCGGGTCCCACAGCTCGAAGGCGTCGACGGTGCCGTTCTTGACGTACTGGCGCATGTCGTTGGGCGTGCCGAGACCGGTCAGCTTGACCTTGCCCTTGTACTTGGAGCCGGACAGGTACTGGGCGGCCGCCTTGATGCCGACGGTGGTCGGGGAGATGATCCCCTTGAGGTCCGGGTACTGCTGGAGCAGGCCCTGGGTCTGCTGGAAGGACTGCTGGGCGTCGTCGTTGCCGTAGGCGACCTTGACCAGCTTGACGTTCTTGTACTTCGGGTCCTTCAGCTCCTCCTTCATGAACCCGATCCAGGTGTTCTGGTTCGTCGCGGTCTGCGCGGCGCTGAGGATCGCGATCTCGCCCTTGTACCCGATCTGCTGCGCGAGCAGCTGCACCTCGGTACGGCCGAGGTCCTCGGCGCT
This sequence comes from Streptomyces sp. NPDC048277, assembly GCF_040652235.1. Classification (NCBI taxonomy): domain Bacteria; kingdom Bacillati; phylum Actinomycetota; class Actinomycetes; order Kitasatosporales; family Streptomycetaceae; genus Streptomyces; species Streptomyces sp. NPDC048277. The sequence continues at coordinate 225,412 of NZ_JBEZLQ010000008.1, read as the reverse complement.
GGCCTGCGAGACGAAGGCGTTGCGGCAGCCGGCGTTGGTGTCGGAGTCGTAGGTGACGACCTTGATGCCGTTGCTCATGGCCTGCTTGAGCCCAGTGCACAGCGCGCCGGGGTCCTGCGCCGACACGGCCATGGCGTTGACCTGCTGCTGGACGAGGGTGTTGACGTAGGAGACCTGGCCGGAGGTATCGGTCGCGCTGGAGGGGCCGACCTCCTTGTACTTGGAGCCCAGCTCGGTGAGCGCCTTCTCGCCGCCCTTGTCGGCGGAGGTGAAGTAGGGGTTGTTGACCTGCTTGGGCAGGAACCCGACGGTCAGCCCCTTCTTCAGGGCCGCGTTCGGATCGGCCTTGGCGGTCGAGGTGGCCGCCGACGACTCGTCGCTGCCGGAGTTGTTCTTGGTCGTGCCGCCGCAGGCGGTGGCGGCGAGTGAAAGGGCGGAGACTGCGGCGAGGGCGATCGAGGCACGCCGGAGGGATGACTTACGCATAAGGGGTTCCTTTTTGAGTAACGGCTGTGGAGGCGCCCCCTCTTGGGGGCGCGAGGAACTGCGCGACCAGCCACATACGGCCCGCAGCATTCAGACGGTCTTGGCCGCCCTATGCCTGGCAAGCGAGATCTGACGGGCAACCCGAGGCCCAAGCACCGAGACAACCAGCAACACACCGGTCACGACGATCTGGGACTGCGCGGAGACGTTCAGCAGGCTCATCACGTTCTGGAGCGCCCCCAGCAGGAACACCCCCGCGATCGCCCCACCGAGCGTGCCCTTGCCACCGTCGAAGTCGATGCCACCGAGCAACACCGCGGCCACGACGCTCAGTTCGAGCCCGGTCGCGTTGTCGTAGCGCGCACTGGCGTAGTGAAGGGCCCAGAACACCCCCGTCAGGGAGGCCATGAACCCCGTGGCGACGAACAGGATCAGCTTGTTCCGCTTCACCCGGATGCCGGCGAACCGCGCCGCCTCCTCACTCGCCCCCACCGCGAACAGCGACCGCCCGAACGGCGTGGCGTGCAGCACCACCACGGCGATCGCCAGCAGCACCACGAACGGCAGGAAGGCCTGCGGCAGAAACGTGTTGCCGAGCCGGCCCGCCGCGAAGTTCAGATACTGCGTGGGGAAGTCGGTCACCGCGTCGGAGCCGAGGACGATCTGCGCGATGCCCCGGTAGGCCGCGAGCGTGCCGATGGTGACGGCGAGGGACGGCAGCCCCAGCCGGGTCACCAGCAGCCCGTTGACCAGTCCGCAGACCACACCGAGCAGCAGGCAGAGCGGGATGATCGTCTCGATGGCCATGCCCTCGTTCCAGAGCTTGCCCATGACCGCGCCCGAGAGGCCGGCGGTCGAGGCGACCGAGAGATCGATCTCCCCGGCGACGACGAGGAGTGTCATCGGCAGCGCGATCAGGGCGATCGGCAGCGTGTTGCCGATCAGGAACGACAGGTTGAGGGAGTTCCCGAAGCCGTCCACGAAGCCGAACGACAGCAGCAGGAGGACGATCAGCAGCGCGCCGACGACGGTGTCCCAGCGGACCGCGCGCGTCAGGGAGTCAGGCATGGTCGGCGTTCTCCTTGCTGGTCGCGGCAGTCCTCTTGAGCGCCGACTTCTTCTTCAGCGCGGCCGCCACCCGCAGCGCGACGATCCGGTCCACGGCGATGGCGAGCAGCAGCAGGAAGCCGTTGATGGCGAGGACCCACACGGAGCTCACCCCGAGCGCGGGCAGCACGCTGTTGATGGAGGTCAGCAGCAGCGCGCCCAGCGCGGCGCCGTACACGCTGCCGGAGCCACCCGTGAAGACCACTCCGCCGACCACCACGGCGCTCACGACGGTGAGTTCGAAGCCGTTGCCGGTGCCGGAGTCGACGTTCCCGAACCGGGCCAGGTACATGGCCCCGGCCAGTCCGGCGAGGGCGCCGCAGAAGGTGTACGCGGTGAGGATCCGCTTGCGCACGGGGATGCCGGCCAGCCGGGCGGCCTCGGGGTTGGAGCCGAGGGCGTACAACTCCCGTCCGCTGCCGAAGTGTTTGAGGTAGTAGGCGGTGGCGACCAGGACCACCAGGGCGATCAGCGCCAGCCACGGGATCGCCGAGAGTCCGCCGGAGCCGAAGTCGACGAAGGAGCCGGGGAGATCGGCGGCGGTGATCTGCCGGGAGCCGACCCAGATGGAGTCGACGCCCCGGATGATGTACAGCGTGCCGAGGGTGACGACGAGCGCGGGCACCTGACCGAGGCTGACCAGCAGGCCGTTGAGCAGTCCGCAGCCGATGCCGAGGAGGACGGCCAGGACGATCGCGACGACCGTGTTGCCGCCGCCGTGCAGATAGTCGCCGGCGGCGAAGGCGGTGATGCCGAGGGTGGAGCCGACGGACAGGTCGACGTTCCGCGTGATCACCACCAGGGACTGGCCGGTGGCGACCAGCACCAGGATGGTCGCGTTGAGCAGCAGGTCCTTGATGCCCTGTTCGGAGAGGAACTCGCTGTTGCCGGCCTGGGTGACGGCGATCATCACCAGGAAGACGACCAGGATGGCGAGTTCGCGCATCTTGAAGACACGGTCGACGAGCCGGGTCCCGCTGGACCCGGGCGCCTCGGCGAGGGGGGTCTGTTCGGAGGTGGTCACCGTCATGCGGCGGCCCTCCCCGTGGCTGCGGCCATCACGGTTTCCTCGCTGGCTTCGGAGCGCGGGATCTCTGCGGTGATCCGGCCCTCGTGCATCACCAGCACGCGGTCGGCCATGCCGAGGATCTCGGGCAGGTCGGAGGAGATCATCAGTACGGCGACCCCGTCGGCCGCCAACTCGCCGAGCAGCCGGTGTACTTCGGCCTTGGTGCCGACGTCGATGCCACGGGTCGGCTCGTCCACGATCAGCACCTTCGGTCCGGTCGCGAGCCACTTGGCGAGGACGACCTTCTGCTGGTTGCCGCCGGAGAGCGTGGAGACCGCGTCGGCGATACGGGCGTACTTCACCTGGAGCCTGACCGCCCAGTCGAGCGAGCGGCTGCGCTCGGCGCCCCGGTCGACGAGGCCGGCCTTCACCGTCGTACGCAGTCCGGTCAGGCCGATGTTCCGCTCGATGGACATGTCCATCACCAGGCCCTGGGCGCGCCGGTCCTCGGGGACGAGGGCGAGGCCCGCGGACATCGCGACGGACGGCGCGCCGTTGGTCAGCTTCCGCCCCTTGACCTCGACCTCGCCCGCGTCCCAGCGGTCGACGCCGAACACGGCCCGGGCGACCTCGGTCCGGCCGGCGCCGACCAGCCCGGCGAGGCCGACGATCTCGCCGGCGCGCACCTCGAAGGTGACGTCGGTGAAGACCCCCTCCCGGGTCAACCGCCGTACGCTCAGGGCCACTTCGCCGGGGCGGACGTCCTGCTTGGGGTACAGCTCGTCCAGGTCCCGGCCGACCATCCGGCGTACGAGGTCGTCCTCGGTCATACCGTCGAGGAGTTCGCTGGCGATCCACGCGCCGTCCCGGAGCGTGGTGACCCGCCGGCAGATCTGGAAGATCTCCTCAAGGCGGTGCGAGATGAAGAGCACCGCCGCGCCCTGTTCGCGCAGGGTGCGGACGACACCGAAGAGACGGGCGACCTCGCTGCCGGTGAGGGCCGCCGTCGGCTCGTCCATGATCAGGACCCGGGCGTCGAAGGAGAGCGCCTTGGCGATCTCCACGATCTGCTGGTCCGCGATGGACAGGCCACGGGCGGGGCGGTCGGGGTCGAGGGCGACCCCGAGCCGCTTCATCAGGGCGGCCGTGGCCGCGCGGGTGGCCTTGTGGTCGATCCGGCCGAGCGCCCTGCGGGGCTGGCGGCCCATGAAGATGTTCTCGGCGATCGACAGGTCGGGGAAGAGCGTGGGTTCCTGGTAGATCACGGCGATTCCGGCGTCGCGGGCGTCGCCGGGGCCGTGGAAGACGACGGGCTCGCCGTCGAGCAGCACCTGGCCGGCGTCCGGTCGGTGCACTCCGGCGAGTGTCTTGATCAGCGTCGACTTGCCCGCGCCGTTCTCTCCGGCGAGGGCGTGCACCTCGCCGGGGAACAGCTCCAGGGAGACGTCCCGCAGGGCGCGCACGGCACCGAAGGACTTGGACACGTCCTTCAGTGCCAGCACCGGGGCCGGTCCCGTGTCGGACGGGTGGGTCATGGGGGCTCCTCGACGACACCGGCGAGACGGTCCGCACCGACCCCACGGCATCGTGAAAGGTTTCAACTGGATTGCCGGGACCGTAGGCACCACGGGCATGTCACGTCAATGGGTCCGTGTCGAAAAAATTTCGATAGTCGAAGGTCACGGCGGAGTCACGGAAGACAGGGTTGGTCGGAGTGCTTGACACCCCTGCGGTGGGCTCGTACTTTGCCGTTCTGAATCGTTTCATCATTCACCCCGGGAGCCCCTAAGTGACCGACCTCGTCGCGGTGAAGGCCGCGCTGAAGACCCAGGCCGTCGAGACGCCGTCGTGGGCGTACGGAAACTCGGGGACCCGTTTCAAGGTGTTCGCCCAGCAGGGCGTGCCGCGCACCCCGAAGGAGAAGCTGGACGACGCGGCGCAGGTCCACGCGGTGACCGGGGTGGCACCGACGGTGGCGTTGCACATTCCCTGGGACAAGGTGGACGACTATGCGGACCTCGCCAAGCACGCCGAGGAGCGCGGGCTGAAGCTGGGGGCGATCAACTCCAACACCTTCCAGGATGACGACTACAAGCTGGGCAGCATCTGCCATCCCGACGCGGCGGTGCGGCGCAAGGCCGTCGGTCATCTGCTGGAGTGCGTCGACATCATGGACGCGACGGGGTCGAAGGACCTGAAGCTCTGGTTCGCGGACGGCACGAACTATCCCGGCCAGGACGACATCCGGTCGCGGCAGGACCGGCTCGCGGAGGGGCTGGCCGAGGTGTACGCGCGGCTGGGCGAGGGGCAGCGGATGCTGCTGGAGTACAAGCTCTTCGAGCCGTCCTTCTATACGACGGACGTTCCGGACTGGGGCACGGCCTACGCCCACTGTCTGAAGCTGGGGCCGCAGGCGCAGGTCGTCGTCGACACGGGCCATCACGCGCCGGGCACCAACATCGAGTTCATCGTCGCCACGCTGCTGCGGGAGGGGAAGCTCGGGGGGTTCGACTTCAACTCGCGGTTCTACGCGGACGACGACCTCATGGTCGGGGCCGCGGATCCGTTCCAGCTGTTCCGGATCATGTGCGAGGTGGTGCGCGGGGGCGGGTTCACCTCCGAGGTCGCCTTCATGCTCGACCAGTGCCACAACATCGAGGCGAAGATTCCGGCGATCGTCCGGTCGGTGATGAACGTGCAGGAGGCCACGGCGAAGGCGTTGCTGGTGGACCGGGGTGCGCTGGGGGCGGCGCAGGCCGCGGGGGATGTGCTCGCCGCGAATGCCGTGCTGATGGATGCGTACGACACGGATGTGCGGCCGTTGCTTCGGGAGGTGCGGGAGGAGATGGGGTTGGATGCCGATCCGCTCGCCGCGTATGCCCGGTCCGGGTGGGCCGAGAGGATTGTTGCTGAGCGGGTCGGGGGGCAGCAGGCGGGGTGGGGGGCGTAAGCGTCTGCCCTGATCTGTTTCGTCGCGGGCTGCGGGCCGGTCGTGGCTGGTCGCGCAGTTCCCCGCGCCCCTGAAGGGGCGCACCATTCCCCCGTACGTTCAAGAAGTCAAGGACCTTCATGACCACCCATCCCGAAGCCGCCGCCCTCCTCTCTCGTTCTCATCGGCTCGGTGCCGATCCTCGTAATACGAACTACGCCGGCGGCAACGCGTCCGCCAAGGGCGTCGCCACCGACCCCGTGACCGGTGGCGACGTCGAGCTGATGTGGGTGAAGGGGTCCGGGGGTGACCTGGGTACTCTCACCGAGGCGGGGCTCGCCGTGCTGCGGATCGATCGGCTTCGTGCGCTCGCCGGCGTCTATCCGGGCGTCGACCGCGAGGACGAGATGGTCGCCGCCTTCGACTACTGCCTGCACGGCAAGGGCGGCGCCGCTCCCTCCATCGACACCGCGATGCACGGGCTCGTCGACGCCCCGCACGTCGATCATCTGCACCCCGACTCCGGGATCGCGCTGGCGTGCGCGGCCGACGGGGAGAAGCTGACCGCCGAGTGCTTCGGGGACAGCGTGGTGTGGGTGCCGTGGCGGCGGCCCGGGTTCCAGCTGGGGCTGGACATCGCGGCCGTCAAGGCGGCCAACCCGCAGGCCGTCGGGTGCGTCCTCGGCGGGCACGGGATCACCGCCTGGGGCGACAGCTCCGAGGAGTGCGAGCGCAACTCGCTGCACATCATCCGTACCGCCGAGGCCTTCCTCACCGAGCGTGGCAGGGCGGAGCCCTTCGGGCCCGTCGTCGAGGGGTACGGCGCGCTGCCCGAGGCCGAGCGGCGGGAGCGGGCCGCCGCCCTCGCGCCGTACGTCCGTGCCCTCGCCTCCCAGGACCGGGCGCAGGTCGGGCACTTCACCGACTCCGAGGTGGTCCTCGACTTCCTGGCGCGGGCCGAGCACCCGCGGCTGGCGGCGCTGGGGACCTCGTGCCCGGATCACTTCCTGCGGACCAAGGTACGGCCGCTCGTGCTCGACCTCCCGCCGACCGCGCCCCTGGACGAGGCGATCGCCAGGCTCAAGGAGCTGCACGCCTCCTATCGCGAGGAGTACGCCGCCTACTACGAGCGGCACGCCCTGCCCGACTCCCCCGCCATGCGCGGGGCCGATCCGGCGATCGTGCTCGTGCCCGGCGTCGGCATGTTCAGCTTCGGCAAGGACAAGCAGACCGCCCGGGTCGCGGGCGAGTTCTATGTCAACGCCGTCAACGTGATGCGCGGGGCCGAGGCCGTTTCGACGTACGCGCCGATCGAGGAGTCGGAGAAGTTCCGGATCGAGTACTGGGCGCTGGAGGAGGCCAAGCTCCGGCGGATGCCGAGGCCGAAGGCCCTGGCGACCCGGGTGGCGCTGGTGACGGGGGCCGGCAGCGGGATCGGGAAGGCGATCGCGCACCGGCTGGTGGCCGAGGGGGCCTGTGTCGTCGTCGCCGATCTCAACGCGGAGGGCGCGGCCGCGGTCGCCGAGGAGCTCGGCGGGCCCGACAAGGCGGTCGCCGTCACCGTCGACGTGACCGACGAGGAGCAGATCGCCGCCGCGTTCCGGACCGCCGCGCTGGCCTTCGGCGGGGTGGACCTGGTGGTCAACAACGCCGGGATCTCCATCTCCAAGCCGCTGCTGGAGACGTCCGCCAAGGACTGGGACCTGCAGCACGACATCATGGCCCGCGGCTCCTTCCTGGTGTCGCGGGAGGCGGCCCGGGTGATGATCGCGCAGGGGCTGGGCGGTGACATCGTCTACATCGCCTCGAAGAACGCCGTGTTCGCCGGGCCCAACAACATCGCCTACTCGGCGACGAAGGCGGACCAGGCCCATCAGGTGCGGCTGCTGGCCGCCGAGTTGGGCGAGCACGGGATCCGGGTCAACGGGGTCAACCCCGACGGTGTGGTGCGGGGGTCCGGGATCTTCGCCGGTGGATGGGGCGCTCAGCGGGCCGCCGTCTACGGGGTGGAGGAGTCGAAGCTGGGCGAGTTCTACGCACAGCGGACCATCCTCAAGCGGGAGGTGCTGCCCGAGCACGTGGCGAACGCCGTGTTCGCGCTGACGGGCGGGGAACTCACCCACACCACCGGGCTGCACGTGCCCGTCGACGCGGGTGTGGCAGCCGCGTTCCTGCGATGAGCCGCCCCAGGTCCTATGCCGCGGTCGACCTGGGCGCGTCCAGTGGGCGGGTCATGGTCGGCCGGGTGGGTCCGGACTCGCTGGAGCTGACCGAGGCGCACCGGTTCACGAACCGGCCGGTGCGCGTACCGGAAGGGCTGCGGTGGGACGTACTCGCCCTGTACGCGGGCGTGTTGGAAGGACTGCGGGCAGCAGGTCAGGTGGACTCCGTCGGACTCGACAGCTGGGCCGTGGACTACGGGCTGCTGGACGCCGACGGGGCGCTGCTCGGCAACCCGGTGCACTACCGCGACGCCCGGACCGAGAGCGTCGCCGAGAAGGTGTGGGCGACCCTGCCGGCGGCCGAGCTGTACGGCCGCACCGGGCTCCAGTACGCGCCCTTCAACACCCTCTACCAACTGGTCGCCGCCCGGTCGAGCGCCCAGTTCGCCCATGCCGAGCGGCTGTTGCTCATCCCCGACCTGCTGTCGTACTGGCTGACCGGCGAGCAGGGCACCGAGCTGACCAATGCCTCCACCACCCAGCTGATCGATCCCCGGACCCGCGACTGGTCGTACGAGGTCGCTGACCGGATGGGCATCGACCTCGGGCTGTTCGCGCCGCTGCGGCGGCCCGGCGACCCGGCCGGGGTGCTGCGGCCCGAGGTGCTCGAGGAGACGGGGCTGACCGGACCGGTGCCGGTGACCGCCGTCGGCTCGCACGACACCGCGTCGGCCGTGGCCGCCGTACCGGCGGCCGGTGAGCGGTTCGCCTATATCTGCACCGGTACCTGGTCGCTGGCCGGCCTTGAGCTGACGGCGCCCGTGCTGACCGAGGAGAGCCGGGCCGCCAACTTCACCAACGAGCTGGGGCTCGACGGCACGGTCCGCTATCTCCGCAACATCATGGGACTGTGGCTGCTGCAGGAGTGCGTACGGGCCTGGGGCGACCCGGACCTGGGCGGGCTGCTGCGGGAGGCGGCCACCGTGCCGGCGCTGCGGTCGGTGGTGGACGCGGGGGACGCCGTGTTCCTGGCCCCCGGCCGGATGCCGGAGCGGATCGCCGAGGCGTGCCGGGCCTCCGGGCAGCCGGTGCCGCGGACGCCCGGGGAGATCACCCGGTGCATTCTCGACTCCCTGGCGCTGGCCCACCGGCGGGCCGTGGCCGAGGCCCAGCGGCTCGCCGATCATCCGGTCGACACCGTGTACGTGGTGGGCGGCGGCACCCGCAACGCGCTGCTGTGCCAACTCACCGCCGACGCCTGCGGGCTGCCGGTGGTGGCGGGCCCGACGGAGGCGGCGGCTCTCGGGAACGTGCTGGTCCAGGCCCGCGCGCACGGTCTCGTCGGCGACCTCGCCGACATACGGCGGCTGCTCACCCGTACCCAGCCGCTGACCCGGTACGCGCCACGCGGCGACACCGCCCGCTGGGCGGCGGCCGAGGCGCGACTCGCCACGCGGTGACCGGGTCTCCCGCTCCTCACCCTGTCCTACTACGCTGCACTCATCCGATGATCGACCTCTAGGAGCCGCGATGCGTGTCGCTCTCTTCCTGACCTGCGTCAACGACACGCTCTATCCGGACACCGGCCGTGCCGTGGTGAAACTCCTGACCAGGCTGGGCGTCGAGGTCGATTTCCCGATGGCCCAGACCTGCTGCGGGCAGGCCCACTACAACACCGGATACCGCCATGAGGCGGAGCCGCTGGCCCGCCATTTCTCCGATGTCTTCGGGGAGTACGAGGCGATCGTGACCCCGTCCGGCTCGTGCGGGGCGATGGTGCGGGAGCTGTATCCGAGGATGGGCGAGCGGGCGCGGGCGGAGGGGCGTGGCGGCGGTCTCGCCGAGGTGCTCGCGCCGGTGGTGCCCAAGACGTACGAGCTGACCGAGTTCCTGGTGGACGTGCTGGGGGTGACGGACGTGGGGGCCTGCTACCCGCACAAGGTGACCTACCACCCCACCTGCCACGGACTGCGGAGTCTGGGGCTCGGCGACCGCCCGCGCCGACTGCTCCGGGCCGTGAAGGGGCTGGAGCTGGTGGAGTTGCCCGGAGCGGAGGAATGCTGCGGATTCGGTGGCACCTTCGCGCTGAAGAACTCCGACGTCTCGGCGGCGATGGGTGCCGACAAGGTGCGCAACGCCGAGTCGACCGGCGCGCAGGTGCTGTGCGCCGCTGACAACTCCTGTCTGATGCACATCGGCGGGACCATGACGCGGCTCGGCACCGGGATGCGGCCGGTGCACATCGCGGAGATCCTGGCGAGCACGGAGGAGGAGCCGGCCGTATGAGCGGGACGTTCGTGGGAATGCCGGCCTTTCCGACCGCCGCGCGCGAGGCCGTCAACAACCAGACCCTGCGCGGGAATCTGCGCCATGCCACGCACACCATCCGCGCCAAGCGGGCCAGGGCCGTCGCCGAGGTGTCGGACTGGGCGGAGCTGCGGGAGGCCGGCAAGCGGATCAAGGACCACACCCTCCGCCATCTCGACCGCTATCTGGTCCAGTTGGAGGAGTCGGTGACGGCGGCGGGCGGTACGGTCCACTGGGCGGCGGACGCCGACGAGGCCAACCGGATCGTGACCCGACTGGTCGAGGAGACCGGTGAGTCGGAGGTCGTGAAGGTCAAGTCGATGGCCACGCAGGAGATCGGGCTGAACGAAGCCCTCGAAGCGGCGGGCATCCGGGCCTACGAGACCGATCTCGCCGAGCTGATCGTGCAGTTGGGCAAGGACCGGCCCTCGCACATCCTCGTCCCGGCCATCCACCGCAACCGGGGTGAGATCAGGGACATCTTCCGGCGCGAGATGGGCGAGTGGGGGCGCCCGGCCCCCGAGGGGCTGACCGACACCCCCGCCGAACTCGCCGAGGCGGCCCGGCTCCATCTCCGCGAGAAGTTCCTGCGCGCCAAGGTGGGCATCTCCGGCGCCAACTTCATGGTGGCCGAGACCGGCACCCTGGTCGTCGTCGAGTCCGAGGGCAACGGGCGGATGTGCCTGACCCTGCCCGAGACGCTGATCTCGGTCGTCGGCATCGAGAAGATCGTGCCGGCCTGGCGGGACCTGGAGGTCTTCCTGCAGACCCTCCCCCGCTCGTCGACGGCAGAGCGCATGAACCCGTACACCTCGATGTGGACCGGCACCACCGACGGCGACGGCCCGGAGACCTTCCATCTGGTGCTCCTGGACAACGGCCGCACCGACACCCTCGCCGACGAGGTCGGCCGGCAGGCCCTGCGCTGCATCCGCTGCTCGGCCTGCCTGAATGTATGCCCGGTGTACGAGCGGGCGGGCGGGCACGCCTACGGCTCGGTCTACCCCGGCCCGATCGGCGCCATCCTCAGTCCCCAGCTCCGCGGCACCGCGAGCGAGATCGACGCCTCGCTGCCGTACGCCTCGTCGCTGTGCGGGGCCTGCTACGAGGTCTGCCCGGTCGCCATCGACATCCCCGAGGTGCTGGTGCATCTGCGCGAGCGCGTCGTCGAGGGCGGTACGGCGATCCGGAACGGCAACAAGGTGCTGCTCAAGCCGGCCAAGGGGCATGCGGCCGAGCGGGCGGCGATGCGCGCGGCCCGCTGGGCCTTCTCCCACCCGGCCGCCCTGCGCGCCGGCCAACGGCTCGCCTCCCGCAGCCGACGCCTCCATCCCCGTACGCTGCCGGGCCCCGGCAAAGCGTGGAGCGGGACCCGGGACCTGCCCGCCGTACCGGCGGAACCCTTCCGCGACTGGTGGCAGCGGACCGACGGCGGAAAGGGCGGTGCGAAGTGAGCAGCAGGGAGCGGATCCTGGGCCGGGTGCAGCGGGCGCTCGCCGATGCCCGGGGCGAGGACGCGCCGGTCGAGCGGGCCTATCTGCGGGAGCACGGCGCGCGGAGCGTCGAGGAGACGGTGGATCTGCTCGCCAAGAACCTGGCGGACTACCGGGCCCTCGTGCACCGCTGCACGGAGGGCGAACTGGCCTCCGTGGTAGGGCGGTTGGTCGCCGAGCGGGGTGCGCGGCAAGTGGTCGTGCCGACGGGACTGGCCCCGGAATGGCTCGCGGCGACCGGTGCCGAACAGGTCCCCGATCGCGCGGAGAGCACCCCGGACGAGCTCGACCGGGTCGACAGCGTGGTCACCGGCTGCGCGGTCGCCGTCGCCGAGACCGGCACCATCGTGCTGGACGGCGGCCCCGACCAGGGCCGCCGCCGCGTCACGCTCGTCCCCGACCACCACATCTGTGTCGTCCGGGTCCCGGACCAGGTCGTCTCCTCCGTGCCCCAGGCCCTCGAACGCCTCGACCCGGCCCGCCCGTTGACCTGGATCTCCGGGCCGTCCGCGACCAGCGACATCGAGCTGGACCGGGTCGAGGGGGTGCACGGTCCGCGCACCCTGGAGGTGGTGCTCGTCAGCGCCGATCAGTCGAGCGACGAGGTCAACTCATAGCTCCCGGAGGGTAGTTCGTACTCGGCGGTGCCGTCCGTGAAGCCCTTGTAGGTGACCCCTGGGACACGGGACAGCGGGGTGCGGCCCTCGCGGACGGTGCCGGGGTCGGCCGAATGGATGCGCAGGGTCGCCGTGCTGTTCGCCGGGACGGTTGCGCGGTGGGTGAGTTGACGGTCCGTCACCTGCCATGCGCTGACGATCTCGCCGTACGGGGAGAGATGCGAGCCGGAGACCTGGGTGATCCTCCCGGTCGGGTCGAGGTGCGGTCGCAGGAAGAAGTGCTTGAAGCCGGGGTTGGCCGGGTCCTTGGCGATGCCGGCCATGGACTCGTACATCCACTCCATGATCGCGCCGTAGGAGTAGTGGTTGAAGGAGTTCATCTCGACCGGGCCGAAGCCGTCGGCCTTCGAGTACGAGTTCCAGCGCTCCCAGACCGTGGTGGCACCGTTCTTCACCGAGAACAGCCAGGACGGCATGGCGTCCTGGTGCAGGAGCTTGTAGGCGAGTTCGGGGTGGCCCTCGTCGGTGAGAACGGGGGCGAGGACGTTCACGCCGAGGAAGCCCACGGAGAGGGTGTTCTCGGCGTAGTCGACGCGGGTGCTGTCGGGGTGGGCCGCCTTGTAGGCCGCGTCGTTGCCGATGTTGTCGGCGAGCAGGGTGACCAGTTGGCGGCGCTGGGCCTCGGTGTCGTAGAAGCCGAGCTTGAGGACCCAGAGCAGGGCGGTCTGGGCGTTGTCCTCGGTCTTGCCCGCGCTGTTGCCGGGGGTCCAGGGCGGCGGGTCGCCGAGGCTGGAGCGGAGGGTGAGGTCGCCGCTGGTGGCGTCGGTGGCCAGGTACTTGGTGATGAACGCGCGCTTGATGTGGGCGAACAGCTGCTCGTAGGCGGCGGTTTCGGCGGTGCGGCCGGTGGCGCGGGCCATGTCGGCCATGAGGCGGGTGCTGTGGCCGTAGTAGACGTCGCTCATCAGCTGGGTGCTGGTGATCTGGAAGGCGAGCCAGTCGCCGAAGATGGCGCCCTGGCCGGAGTAGGTGTCACCGGTCCTGTGCTGGATCCAGTCCAGGTACTTGGTCATCGCCGGCCAGCAGTGGTCGATGATCGTGGTGTCGCCGGACATCTGCCAGACGGTCCACGGCACGACCACCCCGCAGTCGGCCCAACCGCTCGCCGGGACGGGCTGGTTGTAGCGGTTGCCGGGGGCGACCCAGGTGAACTGGGCGCCGTCCAGGCCGTAGATCTTCTGCGAGTCGATGAGGTTGTCGGCGAAGTGGCTGAGGAAATTGACGGCGTCGGCGTTGTAGAGGCCGGTGTGGGAGAAGAGCTGGGTGTCGCCGGTCCAGCCGAGGCGTTCGTCGCGTTGCGGGCAGTCGGTGGGGACCCAGAAGTAGTTGCCGCGCTGGCCCCACCGCACATTGCTGATCAGCTGGTTGACCGTGTCGTCGTCGGTGGCGATCGCGCCGGTGTCGTGGATCGCGGAGGTGGCGACCTTGCCGGTGAAGGAGGTGACGGTGACCTTCTCGGTTGCGGTGACGGAGGCGTAGCGGAAGCCGTAGAAGGTGAGGGAGTCCTGGTGGGTCTCGCCGTTCCGGTCGCCCTTGAGGGTGTAGGTGCTGGTGGCTTTCGCGGTGCGCAGGTTGGCCCGGTAGACCGAGCCGACCGGGCCGTCCGCGCCCGCACTGGCGTCGTTGAGCATCTCGCCGAAGCGAAAGGTGACTTCGGTGCCGGCAGGGCCGCGCAGTGTGTAGCGGGGGACGCCGACCATGTTCTGGCCGAGGTCGAAGATGGCGGTCTCGCCGGGGGCGATGGTGACGGGGGCCGTGGCGGCCTCGGCCGGGTCGGTGACCGTCCGGGACGGGTCCACGACGATCTCGCCCCTGCCGTCGCCGGTCACGCCGGTACTGACGGTGACGGAGTGCGGTCTGCGGTCCCACTCGGGCATCAGCCGGGCGCTTTCCCCGGGGTGGGCGACCAGCTGTGCGTCGGGGAACTTCGCCGCGAATCCGTTGAGTTCGACGGACGACCAGGCGGAGGCGTCGAAGCCGTTCGCCGTCCAGCCGGGCAGCTCCTTGCGGGCGTCGTAGGTCTGGCCGTCGTAGATGTCGTCGGCCCGGTAGGGGCCGGTGTCGGTGGCGCGCCAGTCGTCGCCGGGTTCGGTGACGACCGACTGGGTGGTGCCGTCGGCGTAGGTGATCAGCAACTTGGCCTTCAGGGCGAGGGAGTTGCCGTCCGCCGAGTAGTAGGTGCTGCCGTCCGAGACCCGGCTGTTGTACCAGCCGTTGCCCAGCACGGCGGCCAGGGTGACCTGCCGCTCCCCCGCCACCAGACGCGTGACGTCGTAGGTCAGATAGCTGATCCTGGCGTCGTAGTTCGTCCAGCCCGGTGCCAGCAACTCGTGGGTGCTGCCGCCTCCTTGGGGCACCCCGACGCGCTGCCCGTTGACATGGGCGTCGTACACGCCCAGCGCGGAGACGTAGAGCCGGGCTTCGCGTACCGCGCGGCCGGTGAGGGCGGTCTGGCGGCGGAGCAGCGGGGCGCCCGCGCTGTTCGGCTGTTTGCCCGCCATGCCGATCCAGCGGGCGCCGTCCCAGCCGGTGACGCCGTCGGTGCTCAGCAGGCCTGTCTCGAAGCGGGCGGGGCGGGAGGTGGTGGCGCGGCCGTCCTCGTGCCAGACCGTGACGGTCCAGTCGTAGCGGGTGGAGGCGGCGAGGGCAGGGCCGGCGTAGGGCACGGCGACCGAGTCGGACGACGTGACGCGGCCGCTGTCCCAGACCTGCGCACCGCCCCGGGTGACCCGGACGCGGTAGGCCGTCTGGTGGCGGCCGCGGACCGGGGAGGCGGTGTGCCAGCCGAAGCGCGGGCGCCGCGCGTCGACGCCGAGCGGGTCGGTGCGGTGTTCGACCGTCAGACCGGTCACGGACCTGTCGCCGCCCGAGGGGGCGGCCGCGGCCGTGCCGATGCCGCCCGCCATCACCATCGGGACGGCCCCGAGCGCGGTGGTGAGGACGGTCCTGCGCCGGACGCCTTCGTGGTCGCCGCTGTGTACTCCGTCAGTCATGCCGTCATCCCTTCGGCCAGTCGGAGTTGTATCGATTCAGATCGATCGACGGTTGAAGGTAGTGGCTCCGGTGACACGTGTCGACCGGCCGAGCAGCACGAATTTCCCACAGTTTCCAACAGCCGCCGGATCCGGCCAGCCCCGTGAAGATCGAGTTGAAACTTTTCAGAACCGGAGTCGCGCACCTCGCCAGGGCCCCGACTAGCGTGGGGGAATGATCCGGTTCGAGCAGGTCACCAAGCGGTATCCGGACGGTACGACGGCCGTGGACGGCCTCTCCTTCGAGGTGGCCGAGGGCGAACTCGTCACCCTCGTCGGCCCGTCCGGCTGCGGCAAGACCACGACCATGATGATGGTCAACCGGCTCATCGAACCGACCTCGGGCCGCGTCTTCGTCGACGGCGAGGACATCGCGCAGGTCGATCCGGTCCGGCTGCGCCGCCGGATCGGCTATGTCATCCAGCAGGTGGGCCTGTTCCCGCACCGCACGGTCCTCGACAACACCGCGACCGTCCCGGCCCTGCTCGGCTGGAAACGGGGCCGGGCCCGCAGCCGCGCCGCCGAACTGCTCGAACTGGTGGGCCTGGACCCGAAGACGTACGGTCCGCGCTACCCGGACCAGCTCTCCGGCGGTCAGCGGCAGCGGGTCGGCGTGGCGCGGGCACTGGCGGCCGACCCTCCCGTGCTGCTGATGGACGAGCCGTTCGGCGCGGTCGACCCCGTGGTGCGGGAGCAGTTGCAGGACGAGTTCCTCGGCATGCAGGCGGCCGTGCGCAAGACGGTGCTGCTGGTCACGCACGACATCGAGGAGGCGGTGCGGCTCGGCGACCGGATCGCGGTGTACGGGCAGGGGCGTATCGAGCAGTTCGACACGCCCGGGGCGGTGCTGGGGACGCCTGCCACCCCGTACGTCGCCGGGTTCGTGGGCGCCGACCGGGGTCTGAAGCGGCTGTCGGTGACCGAGATCCAGCCGGACGACCTGGAGCAGCCGCCGGTCGCCCGCCCGGACGAGTCCGCCGGGAGCGCCGCCGAGCGGATGCGGGCCGAGGGCGCCCGATGGGCCGTGGTCCTGGACGCGCACGGCGATCTGCACGGCTGGGTCGGCCTCGACGAGCTGGCGGCGGGCGGCACGGTCGGGGAACTCGCGCACCGGATGACCGCGTGGGTGCCGGTGGGCGCCCCGCTGAAGCAGGCGTTCGGTGTGATGCTCCAGTACGACGCCGGGTGGGTCGCGGTGCTTGACGGCTCGCGCTTCCTCGGTGTGCTCACCCCGGCCAAGCTGCACGAGGCGCTGCGCCGCTCGGTGGACGCGGATGCGCGCGGGGTCTCGCGAGGCCAGGTGCCGTTCGACTCGGTGTCGGACGCCTGACCGGCGGCACGGCCGGCCGTCGCCCGGTGTGCGTCAGCAGTACGTCATCGGGCAGCCGCGGCGCAGTGAGTGCTGGGCGGCCCGCAGGTACAGCGCGACGTAGAAGGCGGTGTCCAGGTCCTCGCCCCAGGGCCCGGGCCGGGCGGCAGCCGTGTCCTGCGCCTCCCCTTCCAGGAACCACGTGGTCAGATCGAGGTTGTCGCAGGCCTCCGGTATCGCTTCCACGGGGAGCCGGATCGCCGTCACCAGCCGCTGTGCGAGTGCCAGCATCTCGGGAGCACCGGCGATCACCGTCTCGTCGTCGTAGGCGGAGCTCAGGGGCAGCCGGATCTCCTCGTCCAGGGAGAACGGCACCAGTACCGACCAGCCCAGCAGCAGCTCGTACTCCTGCGGTGTCAGCCGCTCCCGGCACAAAGCGCCGAACCCGTCCATGGACGGCACCAGCTTCTCCTCGAACGACAGCCCCGAGCCGCGCACGAAGGCGGCCGCCTCGGGCACCGACTCGTACGGCGCGAGTCCGCGCCGTCGCAGCTCCTCGTTGAGCGCCAGGGCCAGGACGCCCTTGCCGCCCTCGTCCTCGTCACCGTCGAACCACTCCTGCGCGGCGACACTCACCAGATAGATCCCCATGCCCCGAACGTACCGCCCGCCACTGACAACAGGCGCCGGCCGTCACTTCACCAGGCCCTTGTCCTGCAGATACGTCCGGGCGACGTCCGAGGCGAGTCGCCGCCAGCTGTCGACCTCCTGGTTCATGGCGGCCAGGTCGGCCGTCGTCAGGACGTCGTTGAGCCTGCCGAGCGCCCTGGTCACGCGCTCGCTCCCGGCGCGGGAACGGTTGACGACCGGGACGACGTAGTCCGCGTTCTGCAGGTGCTTGTCGTCGGCGAGGAGGACCAGGCCGAACTGGTCGAGGGTCGCGTCCGTGGTCGTGGTCAGCACCATCTGGTCCTGCCCGTTCTGCACGGCCCGCTTGGCCTGGGTGGTCCCTACGCCCTTGGGGTCCACGCCGGTGATGTCGATGCCGTAGACCTTCTTCAGCCCCGGTTCGCAGTACGGCCGTTGGACGCATTCGTCGCCCGCCGCGAGCCGTACCGCCAGTCCCGAGGCGCCGAGGTCGCTGAGGGTCTTGAGGTGGTGCTGCCGGGCGTAGGCGACGGTGACCGCGAAGGCGTTCTGGTCCACCGCCTTCCCCGGGTCGAGGACCGTGAGGCCGCGGGGCTCGGCGAGACCGCGCAGTGCCTTCATCGTGGCGTCGAGGTCGGGCGATCCCACGGGGGGCGCGTCGGCGCCGTTGGTCTTGGCGTCGAGCCAGTCGGCGAAGGTGGCCGCGTACTCGGGGACGACGTCGATCTGCCCGGATTCCAGGGCGGGTTCGTACAGTTCGCGGTTGGCGACGGTGATGAGGGAGGTCTGGTAGCCGGCCTGGTTCAGCAGCTGCGCGTACATCTGGGCGAGCAGATCGCTCTCGGTGAATCCGGCGGAGCCGATGGTCAGGTGCCTGCTGTCGCCGGGGGGTGCGGTGACCTGGCCGCGGTTCTCCAGGGAGGGGCCGGTGGTGCAGGCGGTGACGGTGAGGAGTACGGCGACGGCCGCCGTACGGAATCTCATCGCGAGCCCCGCACCCACACCGGGGCGAGCCGTTCGGCGAGTTCGAAGACGCCCTCGACGATCAGCGCGAACACCGCGACCAGGATCGCACCGGCGACCACCATGGGCGTACTGGCCAGGTTGAAGCCGGCGGTGATGATCCGGCCGAGTCCGCCGCCGCCCGCGAGTGCGGCGACGGTGGCGGTGGCGACGAGCTGGACGGCGGCGATCCGTACCCCGGTGAGGACCATGGGGAGCGAAAGGGGCAGTTCCACGTGAAACAACATCTGTCGCCCGGTCATCCCCATCCCCCGCGCCGCCTGCACGATGCTCCGGTCGACCTCGCGCATGCCGACGTAGGCGTTGGTGAGCAGGGGCGGGACGGCGAACAGCACCAGGGCGACCACCGTGGGGCCCTCGCCCCATCTGCCGATCGGGGTCAGAAGCAGCAGGACCAGAACGGCGAAGGTGGGGACGGCCCGGCCGACGTTGGAGATGTTCACGGCGAGCGCGCCGCCCCTGCCGAGGTGGCCGAGGACCAGGGCGACGGGGAGTGCGATCAGGCAGCTGATCACGAGGCAGACGACGGTGAGGACGAGGTGCTGGAGCAGCCGGTGCCCGATCCCGTCGTCGCCCGACCAGTGCGCGGAGTCGGTGAGCCAGGCCCAGGCGTCGGCGAGCGTCTTCATCCGCGGGCCGCCCGCGTCCACGGGGTGATCAGCCACTGCACCCCGAGCAGCAGCAGGTCGGCGGCGACGGCGATCACCACGCACAGCACGGACGCGGTGAGGACCTGGGCCTTGAAGTAGGTGTTCATACCGGCGTAGATCAGGTTGCCGAGTCCGCCGAAGCCGACGATCGCGCCGACGGTGACCAGGGAGACCGCGGAGACGGTGGCGATGCGCAGGCCGGCCATCGCGGCGGGCAGGGCGAGGGGCAGTTCGACCGTGAGGAGGAGGCGGATCGGGCCGTAGCCCATGCCTCGGGCGGCCTGCCGGGTCTCCTCGGGGACGGCCCGCAGGCCCGCGAGGATGTTCCGGACGAGCAGGGTGAGTGAGTAGAGCACCAGTCCGGCGATCACCAGGGTCGCGGAGAGGCCGTACACCGGCAGGAGCAGGGAGAACATCGCCAGGGAGGGGATGGTGTAGAGGATCGTGGTGACGCCGAGGACGGGGCCGGCCGACCAGCGCGAGCGGCGGGCCAGCACCGCGAGCGGGACGGCGACGACCAGGCCGATCAGCACCGAGACCGCCGTGAGCCGCAGGTGCTGGCCGACCGCGTCGAGCAGGATCTGGCGGCGGCTGGACAGATAGGCGCCGCAGATCCACTCGTTGCGCGCGAGGCAGTCGTTCGGAGGCGCGGTCACGCGTCCATTGCACCGGGCGGGCGAGCGGCACGGCGCGTTGTGGTGACCCGTCCGGGTCGGCGCCGGGAGCTGCGCCGGAAGGCCGACGCGGCAGGCGTCCACGCCGCGGGTCAGCGCATGCCCGCCGCGTCCATCAGCGCGCCGGCCGTCCCGGTGACCAGGCCGTCGTCGAGGTGCTCGATGCGGGCGCCGGCGCGGGCGCTGGCCCCGTCGAAGATCAGCATCAGCTGCCGGGCGAGGACGGCCGGATCCGCCGCGCCGCCTTCTTCGGCCCACGCCCGGAAGAATCCCTCCAGCCGGTCCTTGACCTGATGGGCCACCACGCTCGCCGGATGCTCGACGTCCTTCAGCTCGACCAGGACGGCGAGGTAGGGGCACCCGTGGTACTCCGGCGTCACGGAAGCCTGCTCCAGCCGTTCGAAGACGAACAGGATCCGCTCGCGGGGCGTGGCCCCCTCGGCGTCCGGGGCCGTGAGCTGGGCCTCGTACCAGGGCCTGCGCCGCTCCAGGCTGGCGGCGAGCATCTCGTCCTTGCTGTCGAAGAGCTGGTACATCGACCGCTTCGAGACCCCCGCGGACTTGCACAGCGCCTCGACGCCGATGGAGACACCGTCGCGGTAGAAGAGCTGGGCGGCGGCGTCGAGCAGCCTGTCCCGGGGGGACGCCTTGTCCGTGGTGGTCATACCGCCGAGGTTACCGCGCGGGAGCCAGTTGGGAAACCGATCGGTATACAGGGTGGCAGGCTCGCTGAACAAGCGCTTAGATAGGGACTCTGACCTGTTGAACGGGCTCGTCCCGCGACCTTCACCGGAGGCCCCGTTGTTCACTTCCGTCGACGACGTCTCCGCCCGCCTCGCGGAGACCGGCTATCTCGCCTCCCCCGCCGTCGCCACCACTGTCTTCCTGGCCGACCGGCTGGGCAAGCCGCTCCTCGTCGAGGGCCCCGCCGGGGTCGGCAAGACCGAGCTGGCGAAGGCCGTGGCCGAGGTCGCCGGCGCCCGCCTGGTACGGCTGCAGTGCTACGAGGGCGTCGACGAGTCACGGGCGCTGTACGAGTGGAACCACGCCAAGCAGCTGCTGCGCATCAGCGCGGGCCGGGACGAGAGCTGGGACGAGACCCGCACCGACATCTTCAGCGAGGAGTTCCTGCTCCCCCGCCCGCTGCTCACGGCGATCCGGGGCGACGACCCGAAGGTGCTGCTGATCGACGAGACCGACAAGGCCGACGTCGAGGTGGAGGGCCTGCTCCTGGAGGTGCTCAGCGACTTCCAGGTGACCGTCCCCGAGCTGGGCACGGTCACCGCGACCCGCCGCCCCTTCGTGGTCCTCACCTCCAACGCCAGCCGCGAGCTGTCCGAGGCGCTGCGCCGCCGCTGTCTGTTCCTGTACATCGGGTTCCCGGACGAGGAACTGGAGCGCCGGATCGTACGGCTGAAGGTGCCGGGCCTCACCGAGGCGCTCACCGAGTCGGTGGTCCGGGTGGTCGGGGCGCTGCGCGCGATGGACCTGCGCAAGGTGCCGTCGGTGGCCGAGACGATCGACTGGGCGCGCACCCTGCTGGCGCTGGGTGCCGACACGCTGGACGAGCAGGTCGTACGGGACTCCCTGGGCGTGATCCTCAAGCACCAGGACGACATCCAGAAGGCGGCCGCCAAGCTGGACCTGGACGCGCTGTGAGCACTCCGGCCGACGCCCGGGCCGACCGCGTCGACCGCGTCGACCTCGCCGAGCGGCTGACCGGGCTGGTCGGGGCGCTGCGGGCGCACGGGGTGCGGGTCGGCACCGGGGAGAGCGTGGACGCGGCCCGGGCGGTCGAGGCGCTGGGCTTGGCCGAGCGGGAGCCGCTGCGCGAGGGGCTGGCCGCGACCCTGCTGCACGGCCCCGGCCAACGGGCCGTGTTCGACCAGGTCTTCGACCTCTACTTCCCGCGCGGGGTGGGCGGTCCCGGCACCGACCCCACTGACCGCGACGAGCTGCGGGACCGCCTCGCGGTCGCGCTGGCCGACGACGACACCGCGCTGCTGCGGCAGTTGGCGGCCGAGGCCGTGGACGGCCTGGGCGGATACGGGAGTTCGCCGGGTTCGGACGGCTGGTCGTCGTACCAGACACTGGACCGGCTGCGGCCGCAGACGCTGCTGGCGCGGGTGCGCGCGGATGTCCGCGCGCGGGGCGGACACGGCGCGGGGTTCGCGGACCGGCTGCTCGACGACGAGATCCGGCGGCGGATCGAGGCGTTCCGGGGCATGGTCGCGGCGGAGGCGCGGCGGCGGGTCGCCGAGCGGCGCGGGCGCGACCAGATCGCCCGGCGGGCGGTGGCGCCGAGCGCCGACCGGGTGGACTTCCTGTCCGCCGGGCGGGACCAACTCACCGAGCTGCGCAGGGCGGTTCAGCCACTCGCGCGAAAGCTGGCGACCCGGCTGGCCGCGCGCCGCCGCCGGGCCGCGCGGGGCACCATCGACCTGCGGCGCACCCTGCGCGGCTCGCTGTCGACCGGCGGGGTGCCGATGCGGCCGGTGCTGCGCCGGCGCCGGCCGGTCCGCCCCGAGCTGGTGCTCCTGTGCGATGTGTCGGGCTCGGTGTCGGGGTTCTCGGACTTCACGATGCTGCTGGTGCAGGCGCTGCACGACCAGTTCAGCAAGGTCCGGGTGTTCGCCTTCGTCAACCGCATCGACGAGGTGACCGGCCTGCTGGAGCACGGCCGGGCCGACCCGGAGGGTCTCGGCGCGCGGATCCGCGCGGAGGCGACGCTCACCGGCTGGCACGGCAGCAGCGACTACGGCATGGCACTGGGCGAGTTCGCGGAGCGGTACGGCGCCGCGGTGGGTCCGCGCACCACGGTGTTCGTGCTCGGGGACGCCCGCACCAACAACCTCGACCCGAACCTCGCCGCCGTCCGGCGCATCGCCCAACAGGCGCGCCGCGTCTACTGGTTGAACCCTGAGCAGCACTCCCTGTGGGGCACCGGCGACTCGGCCGCACCCGGCTACGCGGAACTGGTGGAGATGCACGAGTGCCGCACGGCCCGCCAGCTGAGCGGACTGATCGCACGGCTCCTCCCGGTGTGACACCGGAGCAGGTCACAGAAGAGGGTGCCGTCACCCGCGCACGGTGACGGCACCCGGTGACCGTGGCGACGGCCGACGGGGGCAGGAACAACGTCCCAGGCAGACACGGGAATTCGGACCGGCCGTGGCCGACGACCGTATGGCCGACGGCGAGGTCGAAGCCGAAGCCGAACCGGTCGGTGTCGATCCGGACAATGCCGATCCCGCGCGGCGCGCCGTGCCTTCCCGGTGGGCGCGGTGGAGGGTCTCGGGCCGGTCGCCCCGTCGGCGGTATTCCCCGGTCCGGTGCAATGTGACATATTACTGCCGTGAGCATGCGACTGACCTGCGATGTCGTGGTCGTCGGGGCGGGCATGGTGGGCGCCGCATGTGCGCTGTACGCCTCTCGGGCGGGCCTGGACGTCGTCGTGGTGGACCGTGGTCCGGTGGCCGGCGGTACGACGGGGGCGGGCGAGGGCAATCTGCTGGTCTCCGACAAGGAGCCCGGGCCCGAACTCGAACTCGCCCTGCTGTCGGGCCGGTTGTGGACCGACCTGGCCGAGGAGCTGGGTGACCGGATCGAGTACGAGCCCAAGGGCGGGATCGTGGTGGCCTCGGAGCCCGCGGGACTCACCGCCCTGGCGGAGTTCGCGGCCGGGCAACGGGCCGCCGGGGTGACGGCACAGACCGTCGACGCGGACCAACTCCGCGAGCTGGAACCGCACCTGGCGCCCGGCCTGGCCGGCGGAGTGCGCTACCCCCAGGACGCCCAGGTCATGCCGACGCTGGCCGCCGCGCATCTCCTGCGGGCCTCGGGTGCCCGGCTGTCGACCGGCCGGACGGTGACGGAGGTGCTGCGCGGCGCCGGCGGTGCCGTACGCGGTGTCCGCACCGACCACGGCGAGATCCACGCGCCGGCCGTGGTGAACGCGGCCGGGACCTGGGGCGGCGAGCTGGCCGCCCTCGCCGGTGTGCACCTTCCCGTCCTCCCCCGGCGCGGCTTCGTCCTGGTCACCGAGCCGCTGCCGCGCCGGGTACGGCACAAGGTGTACGCCGCCGACTATGTGGCCGACGTGGCCAGCGACTCGGCCGCGTTGCAGACCTCGCCGGTCGTCGAGGGCACGGCGGCCGGGCCGGTCCTGATCGGCGCGAGCCGTGAACGCGTGGGTTTCGACCGGTCGTTCTCGCTGCCGGTCCTGCGGGCGCTGGCGGCGGGCGCGACCCGGCTGTTCCCGTTCCTGTCGGACGTCCGGGCGATGCGCGGCTATCCGGGCTTCCGCCCGTACCTGCCGGACCATCTGCCCGCGATCGGCCCCGACCCCCGCGCCCCCGGTCTCTTCCATGCCTGCGGGCACGAGGGCGCGGGCATCGGACTCGCCACCGGCACCGGGCAGTTGCTCGCCCAGGTGCTGAGCGGCAAGGCCACGGAGCTGGATCTGACGCCGTTCCGTCCCGAGCGTTTCACCGAGGAGGCCGCGTGAATCCGCTGGAGCTGGCCCGGGCCCGGCCGGGTCCCGCCTTCGCCGTCACCTTCGACGGCCGGGAGATCGAGGCGCTGCCCGGCCAGACGGTCGCGGCCGCGCTCTGGGCGGCCGGTGTCACGTCCTGGCGGACCACCCGCGGCCAGGGCCGTCCGCGTGGGGTCTTCTGCGGGATCGGCGTCTGCTTCGACTGCCTGGTCACCGTCAACGACCGCGCCAACCAGAGGGCTTGTCTGGTGCCCCTGCACCCGGGCGACGCGATCCGTACGCAGGAGGGCACGGGACACGATGACTGAGCGCCCCCACCTCGCCGTGATCGGCGCGGGCCCGGCCGGTCTCGCCGCCGCCCTGGCCGCGGCCCGGCCGGGTCTGCGCGTCACCCTCGTCGACGCGGCGCCCGAGGCGGGCGGTCAGTTCTACCGCCAACCCGCCGCCGGGCTCGGTGCACGCCGCCCGCAGGCCCTGCACCACCACTGGCGCGACCGGCAGCGGCTGCGCGACGGACTCGACCGCCACATCACAGCCGGGCACGTCACGCATCTGACGGACCATCATGTGTGGTTCGTGGAGCGGCGGGCCGCGGGTTTCACCGTGCACGCGCTGCTCGGTCCGGAGCAGGAGGAACCCGTCGAGGTCCGCGCGGACGCGGTGCTGCTCGCCACCGGCGGCTACGAGAAGGTGCTGCCCTTCCCCGGCTGGACGCTCCCCGGTGTCGTCACGGCGGGCGGTGCGCAGGCGATGCTCAAGGGCGGGCTGGTGCTGCCCGGCCGTACGGCCGTCGTCGCCGGCACCGGACCGCTGCTGCTGCCCGTCGCGGCCGGACTCGCGGCGGCGGGCGCCCGGGTGGCGGCGCTGGTGGAGTCCGCCGACCCACGGGCCTTCGTACGGCGGTCCCCGGCGCTGGCCGCCCAGCCCGCCAAGCTCGCCGAAGGCGCCCGGTACGCGGCCCGGTTGCTACGGCACCGGGTGTGCACCCTGGTCCACCACACCGTGGTCGAGGCGCACGGCGACCGGCGGCTGGAGTCGGTGACCGTCGCCGCGCTGGACGCCGAGGGCCGGGTACGGCCGGGCACCCGGCGGCGCATCGACTGCGACACCCTGGCCGTGGGGCACGGCATGCTGCCGCACACCGATCTCGCCCAGGGTCTCGGCTGCCGTATCGACGGCGTCGCGGTGTACGTGGACGACGAGCAGCGCACCGAGGTGCCGGGGGTGTGGGCGGCGGGCGAGGCCACCGGCATCGGCGGCGCGGTCCTGGCCCTCGCGGAGGGGCACATCGCGGGGCGGTCGGCCGCCGCGCGGTTGTCGGGTTCGGCGCCCGATCCGCGGGGATGGGCGGGTGCCGCCAAGGCCCGCACCGGGCTGCGGAGGTTCTTCGCCACACTCGACGACGCCTACGCACCACCCGCCCACTGGGCCGAGCAGGTCACCGACGACACGGTGGTGTGCCGCTGCGAGGAGGTGACGGGCGGGGCGGTCCGCCGGGCCGTGACCGAGCTGGGCGCCGGGGACGTGCGGACGGTCAAGCTGCTCACCCGGGCCGGGATGGGCTGGTGCCAGGGCCGGATGTGCGGGTCCGCGGTCGCCGGGCTCGCCGGGTGCCCGGAGACGGCGGCACGCGGACCGTTCGCCCGGCCGGTACCGCTGGGCGTGCTCGCACAGGCCGGTCATGACGACGAACAGCAGTGATATGTCACACCTCACCGGAGGAACCGTATGACCACCACCCCCCAGTCCCGCCCCTGGCGCGGCGTCCTGGTCGCCACCGCGCTCCCCCTCGCCGACGACCTGTCCGTCGACTACGACAAGTACGCCGCGCACTGCGCCTGGCTCGTCGAGAACGGCTGCGACGGTGTCGTACCGAACGGCTCCCTCGGTGAGTACCAGGTGCTCACCCCCGAGGAGCGCGCCAGGGTCGTGGAGACCGCCGTGGCCGCGATCGGCGGGGCGCGGGTCATGCCCGGCGTCGCCGCCTACGGCTCGGCCGAGGCCCGCCGCTGGGCCGAGCAGGCCCGGGACGCCGGCTGCCACGCCGTGATGCTGCTGCCGCCCAACGCCTACCGCGCCGACGAGCGGTCGGTGCTGTCGCACTACGCGGAGGTCGCGAAGGCGGGGGTGCCGATCGTGGCGTACAACAACCCCATCGACACCAAGGTCGACCTCGTTCCGGAGCTGCTGGCGAAGCTGCACGGCGAGGGGTACGTGCACGCGGTCAAGGAGTTCTCCGGCGATGTCCGGCGCGCCTACCAGCTGGCCGAACTCGCCCCGGAGCTGGACCTGTTGATCGGCGCCGACGACGTCCTGCTGGAGCTCGCGCTCGCCGGTGCCAAGGGCTGGGTGGCCGGCTACCCGAACGCGCTGCCGTCCGCCTCGGCCGAGCTGTACCACGCGGCGGTGAGCGGGGACCTGGACACCGCCAAGCCGCTGTACGAGCAGCTGCATCCGTTGCTGCGCTGGGACTCCAAGGTCGAGTTCGTGCAGGCCATCAAGTTGTCGATGGACATCGTGGGCCGCCACGGCGGTGCCTGCCGGCCGCCGCGGGTGCCGCTGCTGCCCGAGCAGGAGGCGGTGGTCCGTGCGGCCACCGAGAAGGCCGTAGCGGCCGGACTGGCGTGAGCGACCCCCGGACCCCCACCGACCAGGAGTGTCATGCGCAGCAAACTCGTCCTGCACGCCGTCGACTCGCACACCGAGGGCATGCCCACCCGGGTGATCACCGGCGGGATCGGGACCATCCCCGGCGCGACCATGAACGAGCGGCGGCTGTACTTCCGTGAACACCGCGACGACATCAAGCAGTTACTGATGAACGAGCCGCGCGGCCACTCCGCGATGAGCGGGGCGATCCTGCAGCCGCCGACCCGGCCGGACTGCGACTGGGGCGTGGTCTACATCGAGGTCTCCGGCTATCTCCCGATGTGCGGGCACGGCACGATCGGCGTGGCGACCGTGCTGGTGGAGACCGGGATGGTGGAGGTCGTCGAGCCGGTCACCACCATCCGGCTCGACACCCCGGCCGGCCTGGTCGTCGCCGAGGTGGCCGTGCAGGACGGAGCGGCGAAGCACGTCACCCTGAGGAACGTGCCGTCCTTCGCGGTCGCCCTCGACCGCAAGATCACCCTCGCCGACGGGCGGACGGTGACCTACGACCTGGCCTACGGCGGCAACTTCTACGCCATCCTCCCCCTGGACGAGTTCGGTCTGCCCTTCGACCGGGCCCGCAAGGACGACATCCTCGCCGCCGGGCTGTCCCTGATGGAGGCGATCAACGCCGAGGGCGAGCCGGTGCATCCCGAGGACCCGTCCATCCGCGGCTGTCACCACGTCCATCTGATCGCCCCGGGCTCCACGGCCCGCCGTTCCCGGCACGCGAT
Organism: Streptomyces sp. NPDC048277; assembly: GCF_040652235.1. Taxonomy (NCBI): domain Bacteria; kingdom Bacillati; phylum Actinomycetota; class Actinomycetes; order Kitasatosporales; family Streptomycetaceae; genus Streptomyces; species Streptomyces sp. NPDC048277. Next base: position 198,025 of record NZ_JBEZLQ010000008.1, on the reverse strand, counting down.
GGCGATCCACCCCGGCTGGTTCGACCGCTCCCCCTGCGGCACCGGCACCAGCGCGCGGATGGCCCAGCTGCACGCCCGCGGCGAACTCCCCCTGGACACCGAGTTCGTGAACGAGTCATTCATCGGCACCCGCTTCACCGGCCGGCTGCTCGGCACCGCCGAGGTCGCGGGCGTCCCCGCCGTCCTGCCGAGCTTCACGGGCCGCGCCTGGATCACCGGCACCGCCCAGTATCTGCTGGACCCCGGCGACCCGTTCCCGGCCGGTTTCGTACTCTGACCGCCCGCGTACCTCTCCCTGGAGTTCCACCATGGCCGACCGGCCCAGCAGCTCGCCCGCCCCCGCGATCCCCTCGCTCGGCGGCCGGAAACCCAACTTCCGGGAACGGGTCGTGGACGTCCTGCGCGCCGGGCTGATCGCCGGTGAGCTGCGCCCCGGCGAGGTGTACTCGGCGCCGGGGCTCGCCCCCCGCCTGGGCGTCTCCGTGACCCCGGTGCGGGAGGCCATGCTGGAGCTGGTGAAGGAGGGCATGGTCGAGATCGTTCCGAACAAGGGGTTCCGGGTCACCGCCGTATCCGAGAAGCAGCTCGACGAGTACACCCACGTCCGGTCCCTGATCGAGATCCCGACGGTCGTCGGCCTCACGGCCACGGCCGATCCCGGTGATCTGGAGGCGCTGCGCCCGGCCGCCCAGGAGATCGTCACCTCGGCCGTGAAGGGTGATCTCATCGCCTACGTCGAGGCCGACCTGGTCTTCCACCTGGGACTGCTGGCGCTGGCGGGCAACGACCATCTCGTCGAGGTCGTACGGGACCTGCGGCGCCGCTCACGGCTGTACGGGCTGACGGCGCTGGTGGCGGCCGGACGGCTGAAGTCCTCCGCCGAGGAGCACCTGGAGCTCCTCGACGCCCTGCTGGCCCGCGACGAGCAGGCCGTGCGCGAGGTGATGACCCGTCACCTCGCGCACGTCCGCGGTCTGTGGGCGGCCCGGCAGCCCGCGGACGGCTGACCCGATCTTCTGAACTACGCCCTGGGGTGGGTGAGTTCGATGTCGTGGTCGTGGACGTCGGCGCCGGAGACGACCACCCCGGCGGCCTGCGGCGGGTAGCCGGTCGCGATGACCGTGTACTGGCCGCTGTCCAGGTCGGAGAAGGCGTACGCGCCGTCGTCCCCGGTGGTGGTCGTCGCGACGACGTTGCCGGCGGCGTCCACCAGCGTGACCCGGGCGTCGCCCAGCGGCCCCCCGGTCCCGCGCACCGTCCCGCGCACATGGGCGCCGGGCCGCAGCTCGACCTCGATCCGGGTGATCCCGGTCCCGGCTATCTCGACGGGCAGTGCGAGCGGCCGGTGCTTGGGCGAGCTGACCGCGAGGGTCACGGTGCCCGGCACCAGGTCGCCGACCGCGAACTCGCCGAGCCCGTCGGTCTGCTGGGTGGCGAGGACATCGCCGCGCACGTCGGTGACGACCACGACGGCCCCGGCGACCGGCGCCCCGCTGTCGGCGGCCCGCACCAGTCCGGCCAGACCGCTGGTGCCGCTGAGCAGCACGTCGTACGCGACCGGATCGGTGCTCACGACCAGGGTGGTGGCCTGCGGCTGGCAGCCGTCGGCGGAGGCGATCAGGACGTACGTCCCCTCGCCGGGCGCCTCGACGGCGTAGCCGCCCTCGGCGTCCGCGACCGCGCGGCCGAGCTGGCGTCCGCCGAGGGAGATCAGGGTGACCGCGGCCCGGCCGACGCCGGTTCCGTCGGCGCCGCGCACCCTGCCGTGCACCCGGATGCCGTCCTCCGCGACGGAGACGGTCACCGGAGCCGCGGGCGCGGGCGGGAGCGCTGTGGACGCTGCCACCGCGGGTGCCTGCCCGGCGAGCGCCGCGGCCGGCTTGCGGCGCGGGATGAACGCGGCGACGAGCAGCGCGAGGACCGCCGCACCCGAGCCGACCGCCATGACCACCTTGAAGCCGTTCTCCGAGGGCACGGTCGCGGTGCCGAAGGTGTTCGTCATCTGGGCCAGGATCACCCCGGCGACGGCGCTCGCGGTCGACGTGCCGATGGACCGCATCAGGGTGTTGAGGCTGTTCGCGGCGGCCGTCTCGTGCGGGTCGACGGCGCCCATGATCAGCGCGGGCATCGCTCCGTAGGCGAAGCCGATGCCGGCGCCGATGATGCAGGAGACGAGGATGAGCTGCCAGACGGCGTCCATCAGCACGATGTTGAGCCCGTAGCCGGTGGCCACGATCACCGCGCCGCACATCAGGGTGATCTTCGGGCCGAAGTTCTTGGAGACGAGGGCCGACAGGGGTGCCGTCGCCATCATCACCAGGCCGGTCGGGGCCATCACGAGGCCCGCGTCGAGCAGCGACTTGCCCAGGCCGTAGCCGGTCGCCTGAGGCAACTGCAGGAGCTGCGGAAGCACCAGGGACATCGCGAACATCGAGAACCCGAAGGCGATCGAGGCGAGGTTGGTGACCAGGACCTGGCGGCGGGCCGTGGTCCGCAGGTCGACCAGCGGTGCCCCGGTGCGCAGTTCGTAGAAGCCCCAGGCGAGCAGGACCACCACGGCGGCGGTGAACAGGCCGAGCGTGGTGCCGCTGCCCCAGCCCCAGTCGGCACCCTTGGAGATGCCGAGCAGCAGACAGACCAGGCCCGCCGCCATGCCGAGCGCGCCGAGCAGGTCGAAGCGGCCGCCGGTGCGCACCTTCGACTCGGGCACGAGCAGCAGCACGAACACGGCGGCGACGACGCCGAGCGCGGCCGAGGTCCAGAACAGCATGTGCCAGTCGAAGTGGTCGGCGATCAGCGCGGCGGCGGGCAGCCCGAGCGCGCCGCCGACGCCGAGGGAGGCGCTCATCAACGCGGTGGCGGAGCCGAGCCGTTCGGCGGGGAGCTCGTCGCGCATGATGCTGATGCCGAGCGGGATCACCCCGGAGGCCAGGCCCTGCAGCGCACGCCCGACGATCATCGGCACGAGGCTGTCGCTCAGCGCGGCGACGACCGAGCCGACGACCAGCATGACCAGGCTGGTCAGCAGCATCAGGCGTTTGCCGTACATGTCGCCGAGCCGTCCCATGACGGGTGTGGCGACGGCGGCGGCGAGCAGGGTGGCGGTGACGGCCCAGGCCGCGTTGGAGGCCGAGGCGTCGAGCAGCTTCGGCAGCTCGGGCACGATCGGGATGACCAGGGTCTGCATCAGCGAGACCACGATCCCGCCGAAGGCCAGTACCGCGACGACGACGTTCGCCCGCGGTGCGGCGGACTCCCCTGCCACTACCGGCCGGGGCTGTGCATGGGACATGGTCGAGCCTCCGTAAGGCCACTCGGGTCTGCACGACCCGCCCCAATGTAAGTCAATTGATTGACTTAAGCAAGCAGAGTCGGATTCTGTGGTATGGAGGTGAAGGTTCCGCGCCCCTCGCCCCCGCCCCGGCTCAGCTCGACTCGCGCACCACGAGGCGGCACGGCACGGTGTGAACGCCCGGCTCGGGCTCCGCGTCGATGGCCTGCAGCAGCCGCAGCGCGGCGATCCGCCCGATGCCGGCCAGGTTCATGTCGACGGTGGTGAGCGGCGGGCGGCAGGCGAGGGCCATCGTGTCCCAGTTGTCGTAGCCGACGACGGCGATGTCCCCCGGCACGTCCTTGCCGCGCTCACGCAGCGCGTCCGCCACACCACGGGCGATCTGGTCGTTGCCGCAGAAGAACGCGTCCGTGTCGGGCGCCGTCCGCAGCACGGCGTCGGCGGCGCGCCGCCCCCAGGCCTCGCTCCACTCCCCGAAGTGCACGCGTCCGGTGGCGAGCCGGAGACCGGTGGCGGCCAGGTGCTCGACGGCGTGCCGGGCGCGGTCGCGGGCGGCCTGGTGGTGCTCGGGCCCGGTGACATGGGCGATCCCCGTACGCCCGGTGGCCAGCAGGTGCTCCACGGCGAGATGGGCGCCGCCGCGGTCGTCGGTGACGACGGAGGTGTCCGCCGGGTCGGTCGACGGGGAGAGGGCGTAGACGACCGGGATCGCCGGGTCGATGCCGGTGAGGGGCGGACGGGGGTCGGTACGGCGGCCGGTGACGATGATGCCGTCCACCCGCCGGTCGGTGAGGGTGCGCAGATGGTGCTGCTCACGGATGGCGTCGCCGCGGGTGTCGCACAGCAGGACGGAGATCTTCCCGGCGCCGAGCGCGTCCTCGGCGCCGAGCAGCACCGGGGTGCTGAAGCGGCCGATGCCGTCCGTCGTCATCAGGCCGACCGTCCAGCTGCGGCCGCTGTGCAGGCTCTGCGCATGCTGGTTGGGCCGGAACCCGAGCGCCTCCACCGCGTCCAGCACCCGCTGCCGGGTCTCCGGGCGCATCCGGCCGGCGCCGTTCAGCGCCTTGGACGCGGTGCCCACACTGACGCCGGCGAGCGCGGCGACATCGGCGAGCCTGGCCCGGCCTGCGGACGGAGAGCCTGGAGCAGAGATCACGGGCAAGCCTTTTCCTAGACGGTTTCCCAGCCTGGCCGCCGGGTTCCCGGCGACACAGCCGCCCCACATCGTCGCAGCCGCCCGGTGGAAGTACCAGCCCTCCCAGGCAACTTGAAAAAACTGTGCCGGGTGTCTTGACCCCTATCCCCGACTGCCCTGTACTTCTCGGCGAGAAAACGGTTGCTCAAAACGATTGCTCAAAAGGGTCGCTCATCACGCGTCCCGCATTCCAGACGACGTTCGACATTTCGAAATGCCCAGCCCCGCCTCATCCCCAGCCCCCTCCTCCCCCCGGAGAGCCATGCCCCGCACCCGTTCCGCCCTGCCCTCCCCCGTCGGCCCGGTCCGTCTCACCCCCGACGCCCGTACCGCGCTGCGCCCGGCGGCCGTCACCATCGGCGCTGGCTTCTGGCACGACCGCCGCACCACCAACGCCCGGGTCTCCCTCCCCCAGGGCCCGGATCTGCTGGAGTCCGCCGGAAACCTGCACAACCTGCGGCTGGCCGCCGGCACGGACGAGGGCGAGTTCCGGGGCGCGTACCCGTTCGTCGACACGGACGTCTACAAGTGGCTGGAGGCGGCCTCCTGGCAACTCGCCCAGGGGGACGGCGAGTTGCCGGGCGGCGACGTGGAACGGATCGTCGGCCTGGTAGCCGCCGCACAACAGCCGGACGGCTATCTCAACACCTGGTTCCAGCTGGTCAAGGGCGGTGAGCGGTACCAGGACCTGCGCTGGGGGCACGAGTTGTACTGCGCGGGCCATCTGATCCAGGCGGCCGTGGCCCACCACCGCTCGACCGGCCGCCCCGAACTCCTGGACGTGGCCCGGAAGTTCGCCGACCACGTCGACTCGGTGTTCGGCCTTCCCGGCAGCGGCAAGCCCATCGACGGCATCGACGGCCATCCGGAGATCGAGACCGCCCTGGTGGAGCTGTACCGGGAGACCGGCGAGCGCCGCTATCTGGACCTGGCCGGCTACTTCGTGGACCGGCACGGCCATGGCCTGCTCGGCGGCGAGGCCTACTGCCAGGACCGCGTCCCGCTGCGCGAGGCGACGAACGTCGAGGGCCACGCCGTACGGCAGTTGTACCTGCTCGCGGCGGCCGCGGACCTGGCGTCGGAGACCGGGGACGCCGAACTCCGCGCCGCGGGGGAGCGGTTGTGGCGGGCCATGACCACCACCAAGACCCATCTCACCGGCGGGCTCGGCGCGCACCACGACCAGGAGGACTTCGGCGACCCGTACGAACTCCCCAACGAGCGTGCCTACTGCGAGACCTGCGCCGCGATCGCCTCGGTGCAGTGGAGCTGGCGGCTGGCCCTGCTCACCGGGGAGGCCCGCTACTCGGACCTGATCGAGCGCACCCTCTTCAACGGCTTCCTGGCCGGGGTCGCGCTGGACGGCGAGCGATGGCTGTACGTCAACCCGCTCCAGGTCCGCGACGGCCACACCGACGCCGGCGGCGACCAGTCGGCCCGCCGTACCCGCTGGTTCCGCTGCGCCTGCTGCCCGCCCAACGTGATGCGGCTGCTGGCGAGCCTGGAGCACTACTGTGCGACTGGCGACGAACATGGCCTGCAGATCCACCAGTTCGTCACCGGCGTGTACGCGACCGACCGGGTCCGGGTGCGCGCCGAGACCGACTATCCCTGGCACGGCACCGTCGCGTTCACCGTCGAGGAGACCCCGGCCGACGGCCCCTGGACGCTGTCGCTGCGCATCCCGCAGTGGTGCCGTGAGTTCCGGGTGCGATGCGGCCCGGAGTCGTACGACCGGTCCGACGTCCCTGTCGAGGAGGGCTGGTTGCGGCTGACGCGCACCTGGGCGCCGGGCGACCGGGTGCTTCTCGAACTCGGCCTCGAACCCCGGCTGACCGCGGCCGACCCGCGCGTGGACGCCGTCCGCGGCTGTGTGGCGATCGAGCGGGGACCGCTCGTCCACTGCCTGGAGCAGGTCGACCATCCGGGCGGCGGTCTGGACGACATCGTCCTCGACCCGTCCCGGCCGCTGGCCGTGAAGCACCGTCCGGACCTGCTCGGCGGTGTCACCACCGTGGTGGCCGCCGGGCGGCGGCGCCGGATCCCCGAGCGGGGCTGGTGGCCGTACGCCCCCGCGACCGACGAGGGTCCCGAACCCGACGGCGAGCCGGTCGAGTTGACCGCGATCCCGTACCACGTCTGGGCCAACCGCGAGGACGGCAGCATGCGCGTCTGGCTCCCCACCTCCTGAAACACCCCGTCCTACGACAACGAGGTCACCCCGTGATACCCACCCGCCGTACCCTCATGGCCGTCACCATCGCCTCTCTTCTCCCCCTCACCGCCTGTGGTGGCGGTTCCGGCTCCTCGGGATCGTCGTCCTCGGCCGGCGGGACGTACACCTTCTGGGACCCGTACCCGCAGTTCGACGCCTCCTCCGACTGGGGCAAGCGGGTCACGGCGTGCGGCACCGCGGCCGGGGTGAAGCTCAAGCGGACCGCCTACGACACCACCGACCTGGGCAACAAGGCGCTGCTGGCCGCGCAGCAGGGCAACGCGCCGGACGTCATGCTGGTCGACAACCCGGTGGTCTCCACGCTGGTGGAGGCGGGGATCCTCAACAAGACGAGCGACCTCGGCCTGGACACCTCGTCGATCCAGAAGAACATCATCGGGGCCGGCACGATCGACAACGCGTCCTACGGTGTGCCGATCGGCGCCAATACCCTCGCGCTCTACTACAACAAGAAGGTCCTCTCCGCCGCCGGGGTCGACCCGGCCTCCGTCAAGGACTGGGCGTCGCTGACGGCCGCGTTGAAGAAGGTCAAGGCGGCCGGGAAGAAGGGGATCACCTTCTCGGCGATCAACACGGAGGAGGGCAGCTTCCAGTTCCTGCCCTGGTTCTGGGGCGCGGGCGGCGACCTCACCAAGCTCGACTCCAGCAGTGGAGTCGCGGCACTGGCGCTGTGGAAGCAGTGGGTGGACGCGGGGTACGCGCCCAAGGACGTGCTGCAGAACACGCAGACCACCAGCTGGCAGGAGTTCGCCACCGGGGACTACGCGTTCAGCGAGAACGGCACCTGGCAGCTGGGCAACGCCGACAAGGCCGGGTTCCCGTACGGGGTCGTCAGCATCCCCGGGCAGAACGGCGGTTCGGCGCCGGTGCCGACGGGCGGCGAGTTCGTGACCGTGCCCGTGCAGAAGGACACCTCGCGCTACGACGTCAGCAAGAAGATCGTCGGCTGTCTGACCAGCTCCACGAACCTGCTGGCCACCGACACCACGCTCATGTATGTGGCGCCCACCGCCACCGTGCAGACCGAACAGGTCGCGAAGAACGCGGAGTTGAAGCCCTGGGTGGCGGCCGTGGCGGCGGCCCGGGGCCGCACCAGCGGCGGGCTCGGCACGAAGTACCCGACCATCTCGCAGCCGATGTGGACGGCCGTCCAGGCGGCGCTGTCGGGGAGCAAGAGCCCGCAGGACGCGCTGTCTGCTGCGCAGGCTGCGGCGGGCAAGGGCTGACCGGTGGCTGTTCATCTGCGGGTCGGTGGGGGCTTGTCGCGCAGTTCCCCGCGCCCCTGCCGGGGCGATTCACACCTGGGAGTTCGCATGTCCCCCGCGCTTCGGAGCCGGCTGACCGCGTTTGCCTTCGTCCTCCCTCTTCTCGCCTATCTCGCCGCCTTCTACGCCTACCCTCTCTACCGCAACCTCGATCTGAGTCTGCGGGACTACACCGTGCGGTCCTTCGTGGCGGGGGACGCGCCCTTCTCCGGCTGGGACAACTTCCGGACGGTGCTGGACGATCCGACCTTCGGCCCGGCGATGCGGCACACGATGGTCTTCACCTTCGTGTCGATCGCCTTCCAGTACGTGCTCGGTCTCGCCCTCGCCGTCTTCTTCAACCGGCACTTCCGGCTGTCGACCGTGCTCCGGGCGCTGTTCCTGATCCCCTGGCTGCTGCCGCTGATCGTGTCGGCGTCGACCTGGTCGTGGATGTTCAACAGCGAGTCGGGGGTGGTGAACTACTTCCTGCACTTCCTCGGGGTCGATCCGGTCGGCTGGCTGACCTCGCCGGACTGGGCGCTGACCTCGGTGATCGTCGCCAACATCTGGATCGGCATCCCCTTCAACCTGGTCATCCTGTACAGCGGGCTGCAGAACATCCCGGCCGAGCTGTACGAGGCGGCGGCGCTCGACGGGGCGGGCGCCTGGCAGCAGTTCCGCCGGATCACCTTCCCGCTGCTGCGCCCGGTGTCGGCGATCACCCTGCTGCTCGGGCTCGTCTACACGCTCAAGGTCTTCGACCTGATCTGGATCATGACCAAGGGCGGTCCGGGCGACGCCTCCTCCACCCTGGCGACCTGGTCGTACCAGCTGGGCTTCGGCACGCTGCTGCCCAAGTTCGGTCCCGGTGCGGCCGTCGGCAACATCCTGATCCTCATCGCGCTGGTCTTCGGCCTGCTGTACGTCCGCGTCCAGAGGAGGCAGGAGGCGTGAAGTCGCGCGGCCACACCCTGATCGGCCTCTTCCTGACGGCGCTGATGCTGTTCCCGGTGTACTGGATGCTCAACGTGTCCCTCACCCCGCAGCAGGACATGCGCAAGGACCCGCCGGACCTGCTCCCGCTGCACCCGACCTTCGAGGGCTACCGGGCGGTCCTCGACGACCAACTCCCCTATCTGGGCACCAGTTTGCTGATCGGGATCGGCACGGTCGCCCTGACGCTCCTGATCGCCGCCCCGGCCGGCTACTCGCTGGCGAAGCTGCGGCCGCGCGCCGGCGGCGCCCTGAGCCTGGCCCTGCTGATCGCCCAGATGATCCCGGGCATCGTCATGGCGATGGGCTTCTACGGCATCTTCCTGGACCTCGGCCTGCTGAACTCCTGGTGGGGGCTGATCATCGCGGACTCCACCATCGCCGTGCCCTTCGGCGTCATGATCTTCACCGCGTTCATGTCGGGCATCCCCGGCGAGCTGATCTCGGCCGCCCGGATCGACGGCGCCGGAACCTGGCGCACCTTCCGGTCGGTCGTCCTCCCCCTGAGCCGCAACGCGATCGTCACGGTCTCGCTGTTCGGCTTCGTGTGGGCCTGGTCCGACTTCGTCTTCGCCAACACCCTAGACGGCGGCGGCAGTTGGAAGCCGATCACCCTCGGCATCTACAAGTACATCGGCAACAACAACCAGGAGTGGAACGCGATCATGGCCACCGCCGTCGTCGCGTCGGTCCCCGCGGCCGTCCTCCTGGTCCTCGCCCAGCGCTATGTGGCCGCGGGCGTGACCGCGGGCGCGGTGAAGGACTGACACTCCCCCAACTCCCTTATTCCTGAGGAGATCCATGCCATGAGCCGCACACCCCTCAGAGCCACCCTCGGTGCCGTGGTGCTCACCGCCGCCCTCGGCACCGCCGCGCCCGCCCACGCGGCGCCGACGTCCTCGACCACCCTCGTGGTGAGCGCGAACCAGACCCTGCGCCCGGTCACACACGTGGCCACCGGCAGCCTGTACGGCCTGGACACCGCGAGCGTCCCGGCGGACAGCCTGGTCGAGCCGCTCAAGCCGAACACCTTCGTACAGATGGCGCCCGGCGGCAGCCAGCTGCCCAACGGCGAGTCCACCCCGGGCGGTGACGCCCTGGTCGTCGCCCCCGAGGCGGCGAAGGCCGGCGCCAAGGTCGTCGTACGGATGCCGGACTGGTATCCGGACTTCCCCTACAAGTGGGTGAGCTGGAGCGACTGGCTGTCCGCCGTGGACAAGCAGGTCGCGTCGGTGAAGTCCTCCGGTGCCACGAACATCGCCGCGTACGAGCTGTGGAACGAGCCGGACTGGACCTGGGACACCTCGGCGGCCGGCAGCTTCGACTCCGGGTGGGCGACGACGTACAAGGAGGTCCGCGCCAAGGACTCCGGCACGCCGATCCAGGGCCCGAGCTACTCGGCCTGGAACCAGAGCTGGATGAGCACGTTCCTCACCGACGCCAAGGCCAGCGGCACGGTCCCGGACATCGTCTCGTGGCACGAGCTGCAGGGCTCGCAGAACATCGCCGCCCATGTCGCCGCCTACCGCGCCCTGGAGACCAGCCTCGGGATCAGCGCGCGCCCCATCGCCATCGAGGAGTACGGCACGACCAGCGAGGTCGGCGTCCCCGGACCGCTGGCGAGCTATGCCGCCAAGTTCGAGCGGGCCGGTGTGCACGACGCCGAACTCGCCTTCTGGAACCACTACGGCACCCTCGGCGACACCCTGACCGACACCGGCGGCTCGCCCAACGGCGCGTACTGGCTCTACAAGTGGTACGGCGCCATGTCCGGGAACATGCTGGTCACCACGCCTCCGGCGCAGACGGGCATCGACGGCTTCGCCTCCCTCAACAGCGCGGGCAACCAGATCAGCGTCGTCACCGGCGGCTGCACCGGTTCGTGTGCCGTCACCGTCAACGGTCTGTCGTCCCTGTCGGCCTTCGGCAGCACCGTGCACGTCAAGCTGGAGTACACGCCGTCCAAGGGCCGTACCACCGCCGTCTCCGGGCCGGTCACGATCTCGGACACCGACTACACGGTCAGCGGCGGCTCGATCACCGTGCCCGTCACGATGAACGCCTCCGACGGCTACCACCTGACCGTCACCCCGAGCGGCACCGCCACCTCGCTCGCCGGGCGGTACCAGATCACCAACAAGAACAGCGGCCTCGCCCTGGACACCAGCGGCGCGGGCACCGCCCAGGGCACCGCCGTCGTCCAGGCCACCTCCACCACGGGCACCGACCAGAACTGGACCCTGGTGGCCGCGGGCAGCGGCCTCTACAAGATCCAGCAGCAGGCGAGCGGTCTGCTCCTCGGCATCACCAACGCGGGCACCTCCGACGGCGGCACGGCCCTGATCTGGGGCGACAACGGCACCGCCGACCACCTCTGGCAGCTGATCCCGTCCGGCGACGGCTACTACAAGATCGCCAACTACAACAGCGGGCTGCTGCTCGGGGTGAACAACATGAGCACCTCGTCCGGCGCCCAGGTCCTCCAGTGGGACGACAACGGCACCGCCGACCATCTGTGGAAGCTGACGGCACGCTGACGTACGCCACAGTGAACCCGAGCACATGCGCGCGGGACGGCGACCTGCATTCGTTGGACCGCGCAGCCCACCTCTGTTGATTCGCAGCCGAAAAGGGCCGGCCGACCCCGCCTTCACAGGAGGGCGGGGTCGGTCATCGGCAGATCACCGCAGGTGATCAGGAACGTGCGGTTATCGTGACGGGACTGATCGAACGCGGACAGAGCTGGCGGAGGACGGGGCGGTGTCGGACGAAGGACGGCTGGTCGCCGGCCGTTACCGGCTGACCGAGCGGATCGGCCGCGGCGGCATGGGCACGGTGTGGCGGGCCGACGACGAGGTGCTGGCCCGGCAGGTCGCGCTGAAGCAGCTGCACCCCCGCCCGCACCTGTCCGAAGACGAACTGGCCACCCTCTACGAGCGCACCCGCCGCGAGGCCCGCAGCGCCGCCCGGGTCGTACACCCCAACGTGGTCGTCGTGCACGACGTGGTCGACGACGGCGGCCGTCCCTGCATCGTCATGGAGTACGTCCCCGCGCCCACCCTCGCCGACCTGCTCGACGGCGGCGCGACACTCCCGCCCGAGGAGGCCGCCCGGATCGGCCTCGGCATGATCGCCGCCCTGCGCGCCGCGCACGACGCCGGGGTGCTGCACCGGGACGTCAAGCCGGGCAACGTACTGCTCGGCCCGGGCGACCGGGTCGTCCTCACCGACTTCGGCATCGCCCTGACCGCCGGGTCCTCGACGCTCACCCGGACGGGTCAGATGGTCGGCTCGATCGCCTATATGGCGCCGGAGCGGCTGCGCGGGCTGACACCGGGACCGGCCTCGGACCTCTGGTCGCTGGGGGCCACGCTGTACCAGGCGGTGGAGGGCCGGCCGCCGTTCAGGCGCGACACGGCGATGGAGACGGCGTACGCCATCGTCACCGACCCCGTCGAGCCGATGAAACAGGCGGGCCCGCTGGAGCCGCTCGTCCAGCTGCTGCTGTCCAAGGACCCGGCGGACCGGCCCTCGGCCGGGCAGGCCGAACGGGCGCTGCTGGCGACCTGGTCGGGAGCGGTGACGGAGGCGGTACGGCCGACGGAGGCCGTACAGCCGGCGGAGCCCGTACCGGCGCAGGGCGGTCGGCGCCGACGGCGCGCCCGGAGTGGCCGCCGGCTCGCCCTGGCGGCCGGAGCGGTGGCCCTCGCGGCGGCCGCGGTGACGGCCGTGACCCTTCTGCAGGCGCCTGGGCACACCCCCGCGAAGAAGCACGTGGCCACCACGGCGGCGAGCGCCTCCCCCGCTCCCCTCCCCCAGGGCTACCACCTCGTCAGCGACAAGGAGCTCGGCGTCTCCTTCCCGGTCCCCGACGGCTGGACGGCCGGCGCCCGGGCCACCGACGAGGTCACCTACAAGGACCCGACCGGTCTGGCCGGCGTCACCATCGGCACGGTGGAGCCGGCCGGCGCGAACCCGATCACGCACTTCGCCGACATCGAGGCCAACACCAGGGTCAACTACTCGACCTACCGCAGGCTGCGGATGCAGCGGACCGCCTTCCGCGGACAAGCGGCCGCGATCTGGGAGTTCACCTTCCAGGGCCGGGCCCGTGTCTTCCGCGCCATCGACCTGGGCTACGGCAGGGAGGGCGGCCGGGAGTACGACATCTACCTCTCCGCGCCGGACGCCAAGTGGGAGACCTACCGGCCGGTCTTCGACAACGTGCGGGACGGGTTCCGCACGACCGGCTGACCGCTCGGCAACCGGGACCCGAGGCCGCTAAGTTTGGCGGCATGAGCAACCTTGACCGCGCGCCCGTACCGAGCGTGTGCGGCGGCCGCGGATTCGTCGTCGCCGAACCCGTCCGCGAGCTGCTGAGCCCCCGCCACGTGCAACTCGGTGAGTCGACCGAGGTGCGCAGGCTGCTGCCGAACCTCGGCCGCCGCATGATCGGTGCCTGGGCGTTCGTCGACCACTACGGTCCCGACGACATCGCCGACGAGCCCGGGATGCAGGTGCCGCCGCATCCGCACCTCGGGCTGCAGACGGTGAGCTGGCTGCACCAGGGCGAGGTGCTGCACCGCGACTCGACCGGCAGTCTGCAGACGATCCGCCCGCGCGAGCTCGGGCTGATGACCTCGGGCCGGGCGATCAGCCACTCCGAGGAGAGCCCCAAGTCGCACGCCCGCTATCTGCACGGGGCGCAGCTGTGGGTGGCCCTCCCGGACTCCCACCGGCACACGGACCCGAAGTTCGAACACCACGCCGACCTGCCGAAGGTGACCGCCCCCGGCCTGACCGCCACGGTCATCCTCGGCTCCCTCGACGGTTCGGCCTCGCCGGGCACGACGTTCACCCCGATCGTCGGCGCGGACCTGACGCTCACGCAGGGGGCGGATCTGCGGCTGCCCCTCGAACCCGACTTCGAGTACGGCGTCCTCGCGATGTCCGGCGAGGTGCACGTCGACGGCGTTCCGGTACTCCCGGGCTCGATGCTCTACCTCGGCTGCGGCCGCTCCGAACTCCCCCTGCGCGCCGAGTCGGACGCGGCGCTCATGCTCCTCGGCGGCGAGCCGTTCGAGGAGGAGTTGATCATGTGGTGGAACTTCGTCGCCCGTTCCCAGGACGAGATCGTCGAGGCCCGGGAGGACTGGGAGAAGGGCACCCGATTCGGTGAGGTGAAGGGGTACGACGGGGCTCCGCTCCGCGCGCCGTCCCTGCCCGAGACCCCTCTCAAGCCACGCGGGCGGGCGCGTTGACCAGGCACGACGCAAGCCTTTGACGTCAGGCCCCCAGAGTCGCCCGACCGTCCACCCCCACCATGACGTTCACTGACGCAAGCCCCCTGGAGACCCCTGCGGCGGCACCTCCGAGGGGCTTCGCCATTCCAGGGTGTGAGCATCTGCGGGCAGCTTTGCCAGCACGAATGCTGACCCAATGCTGACCCAATGCTGACTTTACTGACGAGTAGTCAGATTGCGGCAGTGCGATGAGCTCAGCTCCGCTGAGGTCCGGCTACGGGCGTCGGCAAGACGGAGCGAGATGACGCTACCGCCCGACGCCGAACTGATCGAGGAACCTTCGAAGGTCACAACGGATCATTGAGCCACCTGACGGCCCTTTGTACAGGTTCCACAAATTCCGCAGTGCAGCAACCATAGTCAGAATCTCGACGAGCCAGGCTGTGTCTGGTAATCGGGCCCAGCCCGGTGTACGGGGCTGTCCAGGAGGACTCCGACGCCGTGATCACACCAGACACGGCAAGATCATCTCTCGTGGCCAGCGGCTACAGAGCAGCCCTCACGGTTTCACGGTCAAAGGGAGTAGAAGAACGCGACGACGATGAACCCCGTGCCAATGAACCAGTACCAGGCCCGCACGCTACCTCCATCTGATCAAGGGTCTCGTGAAGGCTACCGAAGCGGTACTACGCCCGGGAGGCACGAGCACCGCCCGGGACCGCGGCAAGGGTCTGGGCTCAACTGACGTCGGAAATTACGGCACATCGCTCAGTTAGACGCCATTTCGGTTGGTGTGATCTTGCGGCAGTCCGGGGTGATGGCTGCTGCGCTTGTCGAACGGTTGGCGCCGGAAGACCTGTGGGAGTTGTTCCAGCGGGTGGTGCCGCCGGCTCCGGAACGCCCACAGGGCCGAGGGCATCGGCGGCGAGGGGATCGCGAGGCTCCGGCCGCGATCATCTTCGTGGCCACCTCGGGCTGCGCCTGGAACCAACTGCCACCGGGCTTCGGACTGTCGGGAGTGACCGCCTTCCGCCGGTTCACCGAATGGAATGGAGCCCGTGTGTGGGCCAAGCTCCACCACCTGGTCCTGGACGAACTCGGCCCCCGAGGCGACCGGACTGGTCGCGGTGCGCGATCGACCCCGTCAGTGTCCAGGCCCTCAAAGGGGGCGGTTGACGGGACCGAATCCGGCCGACCGCTGCAAGAAGGGTTCGAAAATCCACCTCATCGTGGACCGCAGCGGTCTGCCTCTGTCGATCGGCATCTCCGCGGCGAACCTCCATGACAGCCAGGCCCCGATCCCGCTGGTCCACGGCATCCCGCCCATCCGCTCACGCCGCGGCTCCCGACGCCGCAAACCCGGCAAACTGCACGGGGACAAGGGCTACGACTACCGATACCTGCGGCGTTGGCTGTCCCCCCGCGGCATCCGGCACCGCCTGCCCCGCAAAGGCGCCGAGTCATCCCGGCGTCTGGGCCGGCATCGCTGGGTTGTGGAACGGACCGTCTCCCGGCTGTCCGGCTGCCGACGCCTCCACCGCCGCTACGAGCGCAAGCCGGAACACTTCCTCGCCTTCACCGCTACACAGCGCCCCAGTCGTGACGGGGCTGTGAGGAGATCGGCCATCCGGTAGGCCGCCTCCAGGAGTTGGGACAGCTTGTGGTCCGCGTCGGCTTCGTCACAGCACGACACGGAACAGGTTCCCGGGCGGGTCGACCACGGCGTCGAGGCGGAGGCCCACGCGCAGGGCGGGATGCTGCGAGCGTTTCCACGTGACCTCGAACGTCCGGAAGCCCGGCCCGCTGACCCGCAGGACGACCACGGCACCGCCGTCATCCCCGGTGTCCCATTCGGTCAGCTCGGTGATCTCCGCGGTCGCCGGAACCCCGAAGGCGTCGAGCCGCCGGTTGTGCCTCCGTTCGGCGGCGACGGTGAGCCCCACGACGAAGCCAAAGGGAACGAGGACGACCGTGCACACCACGCCGGTGACCACCACACCCTGGCCGGCGAAGACGCCGAGAACCATCAGGAACGGTCCCAACAGCCCGAGCGCCACGAGAAAGAGGTACATGCAGGCGGCTGCCCAGGGACCGACCTTCGACACCTGTGTCGGCGCGGGGCCGTTCTCCCCGTCGCTCACGTCAGAGCCGCGGTCTCTCGGCCACGCCCCGCGCCAGCTGCACGGCGAAGGCGCGCAGGGCGTCGAGGCGCTCCGGGTCGTAGGGGAAAGAGTGGCGGGGCACTCCCGGCTGCCCGATGATGATCTCGATCCTGGGCTTGCGGCCGGTGCCGAACTCCAGCCGGGGTTCCTGCCAGACATGCAGGCGGTGCGCATCGCCGTAGCCGAACAACTCCAGCACCCGGCCGTCGAAGGTGAGCAGGGTGGTGTCGTTCGCCAGCACTTCGTACGGCGGTGTCGTCACAGCGTCGCTCCGTCTCCCGCGTAGAGGTAACCGCCGGGGTTGGCGGGGTCCGCGATCAGCAGTACCTCATCACCGGCGCGGGGGATGCGCAGTTTCGACACGATGGTCTGGATCGTGATCGGGTCGGCGGTGACCCCGGTCAGCCGGAGGACCAGGTCGACGACCGGGTCGTGGTTGACCAGCTTGCCGGTGTCGCTGATCGACACGACGACGGCGGGGGTCGTCGGCACTCCCATGGCAAGCAACTGCCCCACCATGGCAACGGAGTTGTACGCACCGATCGACTGCTGGACCTTGGCGTAGTCCTCGCCGCCGAGCGCCGCGCGCGTCATCCGGCCGTAGAAACCCTTGCCGCCGGCCACCTGCTCCACGATCTTGGCGGCCTTCTCCTCGCGGCTCTTGCCCTTGCCGAAGAGTCCCATGCTGTGCCTGCCCTTCCGGTCCGTTCTGCCTGGTGGTGTGGACGTTAGGAGGCGGACAGCGCCTACCGATCCCAGGTTCGACCGCCGGTTCCCCCGGGACGTACGCTCTGCCCATGCCGTCCCCGAGCCAGCCGTCGACCGGCGAGCGCCGTCCGCGCGCCATGGTCATCGACAGGGCTTGGCGCGGCCTCGGGCCGGGTCCCCGGGCGCTGAGCGGGCCCGGTGGCGCGCCGCTGACCCGGACGGTCAAGCTGATCGTGCTGCCGCTGATCGTCCGGCCCGCGCTGCGCCCGGAGCTCGCCGCCGACTTCCTCGACGGGCGGGAGGCGGAGCGACTCGACGCGCTGATACGGGAGTCCGGTGCGGTTCTGGAAGCGACGGCACAGTGGTTCACTCTGCTGAAGAGGACCCGCCGGGCACTGGGGATCGTGGCGGGCAACCCACAAGACCTGTATTTCCAGCGGTGCTTCGAGCTGGCGACCGAGCACGGGGCGCCGGGGCCCGGCGCGGACGCGGTGGCGAGGGCGGTGCTCGAGGACGTCGTGGACGCTTCCGGCGGACGGACGGTGGAGGCGCTGAAGGAGCATCTGGCGGACGCCGCCCGGCGCGCCCGGCTCGACGCCGGGCTGGCAGCGGCGTGGCACGGACGCGAAGCGGTACAGGGCGCCGCCGATACGGGCCTGGCGGCCGAGGTTCTCGAGGCCTGCGGTGCGGCGGGGGCTGATTCATCGGCCTTCGCCGCCATGGTCCGGGCCGGGCACGGCAGCCTGCTCGGGCGAGCCCTGTGGGCGGCGCAGCCGGCCGACGTCTGGGACCGCGCCGACGTACCCCCGCATCTCGGGCTGACCGCGCACCGCGTGCCCCCACGCCCCGAGGTCGGCCGGAGCGCCTCGACCGCCACACTCCCCGCGCCGTTCGACCGCACGCTCTTCGAGCGGCTCTTCACCGTGCTCCAGACGTCGGCCCACCGCGAGCAGCTGCCGACCGTGCCGGAGCTCGTCCGGCGGGAGGTCGAGCGCAGCTGTGCCCCGCTGGGCCTGTGCGACGAGAGCCTGCGCGTCACCGTCGTGCTCGGCGGCCGACTCGCGGTGGGCCTCGATCCGCTGGGCGCCGGGCCCCCCGTGGCGGGGTCGACGGCGGCACACCGCATCGTCAACAGCCGCTGGCAGCGGGAGGCTTCGGTCCTCCGAGCCCGCAGGATGACCGTCTCCCCCCGCCCCGACCCGGACGGCGGTGTGCTGAACGCCCTCGCCCAGGACCTGCGCACCCCATGGGCCGCGTACATGCGGCGCCTCTGGGTACGGCTGTACGGGCGCGACGTCCGCGACGCGGCACTGTCCGACGCGGCATCGGCCTGGGGCGTGCTCGACGGGGTCGCCCGCTCGGTGATGATGGACCACCGCGCACGAGTCCGTACGGCACTGCGCACCCTGTCGGCGACCGTCGAGCCCGCCGCCGAGCCGAGGAGCGCGTGATGCCTGAACGGCGCTGTGCCGTCACGCGAGCCGAGGACGGCAACACCGTGCGCATCGCGGGACCCGCCGCCGGTCCCCCCTTCACCCGGGCCGTTCTCGACGTCGCGGGCGCCGTCCTGACCTGGCCCGTCCTCGGACCGACAGGTCTGCCGACGGCGGAGATCCACGACGTGGGGCAGGCCCAGCAGTGGCTGTGGGCGGTATACGGCGAGCCCACGGCCGCCGCTGTCGACGCCGTCGGGTCGGGAGCGCCGGCCGCCGAGCTGACGCTGCCCGAGCGGCCGACCGCCCTCGCCGAGAGTGCCGCCCGCCTCGCCCTCGGGCACTGGGCGGCCCGCTGGTGGCCGACGTCGCACCTGGACGGGATTCCCGCACTCGAACCGGACGTGCTGGGCCTGGAGTTGGCCGCGCTGACCCACGAGTGCCAGCAACTCCTCGACGAGTCAGGGGAGCTGGAGGGTACCGATCTGCTGGAGGAGCACCTGGCCGGGCTCGACCCGCTGATCCGTTGGCGGCAGTCGGCGGCCCCACCCCGCCAACTGGACGGTGTCCTACGGCTGATCGACGACGCGGCCGACAACGCCGGGCTGGACGGGGCTGCGCTACGGCACCTCCGGTCGGCCCTTGAACAGGACCACAGGCCGACCGCCACGCCGCTCGACCTCGCCGAACTCTTCGTACGGCAGCAGGAGTTCGCCCTCGCAGCAGGTGATCTGCGCACCGCGAACGGACGCGTGGTCGCCCGGGGTTCGGGGACCAACGACTGGTGCCGCTATCCTCCCGGCTTCGTCGACGCGGCCGAGGAGGCCGTGTCCTGGACCGCGTACGCGCGCGGTGCCGATCGGCGCATCGAGGTCGAGGTCGTCGCCGACGTCGCGGCCCCCGCGGGCGGGGTGCACCTCGCGGCGGAGGTCCATGTGGACGGCGGCCCGCCGCACCGCGTTCCGCTGACCAGGCGGGACGACGTGTGGACTGGCCGGGCAGACCTGGACATCCCGGCCTCGACGACACCGAGCATCGAAGTCGGCGTCCTGCTGCCGGGGTTCGACCCGGGACCGGGCGCCGATGACCGTGCGGCACGTGAGGCGGTACGAGCCCTGGCCCGGCACCGGCTCGGCGTCGCGGCGGCACCGCATGACGGCGAGGCCGCACAACCGGACCCGTTCCTCGCCGAGATCGCGGCTGCCGCTGCCGTGGAGGAGGACTTCTAGCCCATGCCGGAAGAGCTGGAAGACCCGCAGGACGTGGCGGAACAGGAAGAGCAGGCGGTGGCGCTCAGCTACGGCGAGCCCTTCGACAGCGGCTTCGCGCTCGCCGAACAGCATCAACTCACCCCGGATCTCCCGGCAGCGCTGGCCGTCTACGGTGAACTCCTCGCCGTGGCCGAGTCGTTCGAGGACTCTCCCGACGTACGACTTCTGCGTGGGCACCTGTTGTCCGACATCGGGACGGTTCAGCTCGCGGCCACGGATCTGCCCGGAGCCGCCCTGTCCATCGGGCGGTCCCTCGACCTGGTGCGGGGCATCGCGTCCGTGCCGATGGGACCGAACGGCCGCCGGCTGTGGCTGGAGATCCTGCTGAAGACACTGCTGGCCAGGGTCGAACTGCTGCGCAGGACCGGGCAGTTCGACGAGGCGCAGGAGGCGATGGACGAGGCGACGGCCCTGTTGTCGGAGTTCGACGACCCCGAGGGGCTGCGCACCGCCGAGATCGGTCTGGGCCGGGTGCATCTGCTGATGGACCGCAGTGCGTGGGGCGCGGCCGAGGATCTGGCCTGCGCGCTGCTGGCCGACGCGCCCCTGGCCGAGCCGTATCTGCTGGACTGTCTGGGGGTCGTCTGCGCCTCGACCGTTCGGTTCGAGCAGGCGGAGGACTACTTCGCCCGCACGGAGGAGGCCTATCTGGCGCTGGGCCACCACGCGGGGCGCCAACAGGTTCTTTCCCACCGGGCGTACGCGGCGCTGCAGGCCGGCGACCTCGACCGCGCGGAGGAGTTGTACGCGGAGGCCGCCGAGATCTTCGAACGGCAGGGCCAGTCCGAGGACCTGGCGGTCTGCGAACAGGCCCGTGCCGCCATCGCCGCACACCGCGGGGACGCGGTCGGCGCCGCCGCGCTGACGGCGTCCAGCCTGGCCCGCTTCCAGCAGGTCGGTGCCGCGGTCGCCGCCGCCGACACCATGCTGTTGGGCGCCCGGCACGCGTACGAGCGGGGCGACATCGACGAGATGAAGCGGCTCGCCCAGGGCGCGCGGGACGTGTACCAGGAGCGCGGGGTGTACGAGCGGTGCGCCCAGGTGGACCTGATGCTCGCGCGCACCCTTGAGGACAACCTGAACCGGACCGACCACGGCGTCCACGAGCGTGCCTCGATCGCCAACGCGCTCTCCCTCGCCCTGCCCGCCGCCCTGACGCTGGAAGCCGCCCGCTACGACTTCGCCACCGCCCACGCCCGCAGCCAGTGGCTCCACCTGGCCGACGACGCCATGCGGTTGGTCTTCCGCCTGGCCCTCCGCAGCAACGACCAGGGGCTGATCTTCGAGCTGGTGGAACACCGGTGCGCGGGCGCCTCCCTGGCGCTGAGCCGTACGTCCACCGCCGACAGGGCGGCGGCGGTCTTCCCGGACGCCGCCATGAAGACGTACGCGCCCGATGACGGCGCTCCCTTCACGCTGGGCGGCATCGCGGCCGAGGCCGCGGCCTCCGTCGGCCTGCGGGTCGCGCAGCCACCGAAGATCGTGATGTCGGCGGAGGCGGGCGGCCGTACCGCGCTCCAGGAGTACGTCCAGGCAGCCGAGTTCCGCTATCACCGGCGGATCGTGAGCGAGGAAGAGGTGCCGTTCTGTCCGCCGACGCTCTGACCGACCCGAACCGTCCGGTGGTCCAGGTCCGCCTCGCCGACGCCGGTGACCTGCACATGACCTGGACGTGGGCCCGTGGGGCCCAGGGCTTCGGCACCGGGTACACCCCGGGGCCGGACGTGGACGAGGCCATCCGCGCGCTGGCCGCCGAGCTGCCGGGCGGCGGCACGGAAGGCATGCGGCGCGCGTTCGAGTCCGGCGCGCTGGCCACGTACGGGGACGAGCGCCGTCTCTCCCGCATGCTGGCCGAGGTGCTGTGGCCGCCGGGCCTGACCGACCAGATCCGCCAGGTGTCCGCTCGTCTGGGCCGTCCGCTGATGCGGCTCCAGCCGTCGCCCCGGGTCGCCCAGGTCCCGTGGGAGCTGCTCGCCGTGGACGGTGACGGTGACGACGGCGACGTACGGCTGATCGACCTCGTGGACATCGCCACCACGGCACCGGCATCGCTACGACGGGCAGGCACCACCCCACCCGATCAGGACCCGGACTCGGACTCGGACGCCGTGGTTCTCGTCCTGGACCCCCGTGTCCCCGGCTTCCGCGCCGGCTCCGCGCTCGGCTCGGTCCTGGGGCAGCCCGGCTCCGACCCGGCGCTGCTGTCCCTCGTGCAGCGGAGGCTCGACGCGGGCACCGTCGTACCGTCCGTCGCCACCCCCGCCGAGGCCTTCCGCCGCACCGATCTCGACCGCGGCAGGCTGGGCGAGGCGCTGCGCAAGGGTGCCCGTCGCCTGATGTACGTCGGTCACGTCAGCGGCGCCCCCGTCGAGGGCGGGCAGAGCGAGGACGTCACCCTCCATCTGTGCTGCGGCCCGGAGACGACGGGGATGGTCGAACCGGTGCGCACCCACCGCCCGTTGTCCGCCAAGGACCTTCTCCTGGGCACGCTCCCGCTGCGCGCGGACGGCGTGCCGGGCGCTCAGCTCTGGCCCGCGCCGCCGCGCGTCGCGCTGATCGCCTGCGAGAGCGGCGGCGATCTCCGCTTCGCCGAGTCCTTCGGTCTGGCGACGGCGATGATCCACAACGGCGCCCACCTGGTCACCGCCACCCGCTGGGTGCTCCCCACCAGCTTCGCCTTCCACCGCCTGGCCGGTGTGCCGGAGTCCGTACGGCCGCTCACGGAGGCCGTGGTCGCCGTGGACGCGGCCCACGAGGACGACGACCCGGTCCGGCATCTCGGCGCCTGGCAGCGACAGCAGCTCGACCGGTGGCGCGCCGACGGCCGGATCGAGCACTCGCCCCTCCTCTGGGCGGCCCTGACCTGCATCGTCAGGTGAAGGGCCAGGGGTGGTGGAGGCAGTATCCGCCCACCCCGATCGCGGCGGTCCCTGTGACCAGCAGGGAGACGACGAACCAGATGTGCGACGTGCGCTCACGGCGTTCGTGGTCGGGGTCGGCGGTGAGGAGGGACGGGTCGGCGGGCGCGTAACGCAGGGGGATGTCACGGCCGAGGGACCTGGCGATGTTCCGGATGCCCTGCGTGCACAGCGCGGTGACCTCGACGCCCTCGTGGGTGGTGAAGGCGACGACGGAAGCGTGGCTGACGGTCTCGCCGCCTTCGCCGTCGGAGTGGAGGTCCCTGGTGACGGCGACCACGCGCCCCTGGACGGTGACGCCCGCGGCCAGTTGGGCGGCGCGGGCGCGAGCGTACTCACCGTCCCGGCTCAGCGCGACGACGAGGAGCAGCAGGCCACCGACGCAGATCAGACCCCACTGCCAGCCCCACGCGAAGAACGACTGGACGACCAGACCCAACACCAGCAGGAACACCATGCAGTTCGGGCCGCCGACCCCGGAGGTCCGCCCCTCGCTGTCCAGCATCAGATAGAACCGCTCCGGCCGCCGCCGCGGAAACCGGACCGGGAACTCCTGCCCCACCCAGGCCACCAGCACCCGGTCGCCGCGCTTGTTCTCGTGCCGCAGCCTGAACTCCCGCCCGGTGCCCGGGTCCTGGTACACGATCGTCACCGGTATCCCGTGCTCCCCCGACTCACCGTGTCCCGGCGGATGCACCTCCACGACCCGAGCCGTCACCCACACCGCCCGCTGCGGCCGGGTCAGCCCGGCCAGCGAACACGCATAACCCACCAACGCCAGCCCAGCAGGCACCGTCCACCACAGCCCGAGCATCTTCTGCAGGTCCATACGGCGAGGCTCTCGCTGCCGTGACTCCTACCGATCCCAGGTTCGGGCCGGGCCGACCATCCCTTTCGATCCGGCCGACCGACGCGAGGCACCAGCTCATCACAGCACCGACCGCTCTGGGCCCGGGTCATGCGAACCGGCGCATCGATCGCGAACGCCCACGTCCTCCCCACCTGGGATCGGTAGGTGCCGTCGGCCCCCTACCGTCCGCATTGTCAGACAGGGCCATGGGCGAGGGAGACCCGCGACCAGGACAACCGTCCACGCGGCCCACTTTCGGCCCGAGGGAATCGCATGCATGCCCGTGCGTTCGCCGTCGTCGCGTCGTTCGTGGACAGCCGCCATCACGCGGGCACCAAAGAGACGATCAAGATCCGGACCAGGCCCGGACCGACGTCTGCCTCCCATCTCGGACGAGCGCAGGCAGTTCCGCGAGGGCATCCGGATGACGGCCGCCGAGCGGTTCGCCCTCGGCGAGCCGAGTTCGGTGATCGCGAAGGAGTTACGGGTCAGCGTGCGCTCGGTGCAGTGGTGGCGGCGGGCTTGGGACAAGGGCGGACCGCGGGCCCTGCGATCGGCGGGGCCGGCCTCGCCGTCACGGCTGAGCGAGGCCCCGTTCGCCGCACTCGAAGCCGAGCCGGCCAGAGGACCGGTGGCGCACGGCTGGCCGGTCACGGACTTACACGATCTTTCAGACACGCTCTCTCGCCGACCTGCCGGGCCATGACCGGGCCGGCGGTCTGCCGCACGGCGGCGAGGATGCGCCGGTCCTGATCGTGCTGAGGGAGCCTCTCCGTTTCCAGTGCTCGTCCCCGCTCAGGGGAGGGGCGTGAGGGTCAGGACTGGCCGGAGGCCCGCGAGGTGACGTGCTGTACGGCCCGGTCGACGAGGTCGGGCTGGGCGACGTAGATGTAGTGGTCGCTCTTGGTGGCGACGCTCAGCCTGCTGTTGGTGGAGAGGGCGAGCCAGGCGCGCTCGCCGTCGGCCCAGGCGCGTTCCAGGGCCGGTCCATAGGTGGGGATGGACTGAGCCAGGTACGGCACCCCGTGCCGGATGACCTCCACCGGGATGTCACCGGCCGAGCGCACCGTTGCGTCGGCGAAGGAGAACATCTCCGGGTTCTGTCCCTGGCTGACCGCGAGGTACCCGTCGCGAGCCTCGGCGCCGGGGCCGGTCGCGGACGCAGGGACGATGCGGGTGAGGTCGGCGGCCATGGTCGACGGGGTGGCATCGAGCAGGACCAGGCCCTTGACACGGTCCTGGTGTGCGGGGGCGTAGCGGGCGGCGATCAGCCCGCCCAGGGAGTGCCCGACCAGGACGACTGGCTGGTGGCCGGCTACCCGGTCGAGCACAACGGTCAGCACCTTTCCGGTGCTGTCGATGGTCTGCGGGCCGGCCGGTGCGTCGCTCCCGCCTTCGCCGAGCCGATCGTAGGAGCAGACCCGGCCCTTCGCGCTGAGCGTCTTCTGTATGCCGCTCAGGCTGTCCAGACCGTCACCCAGGCCGGCCATCAGTACGACGACCGGCCGATGCGGTGCCGGCCTGCCCGTGCACGACACGTTCACCGACCGGTCGCCGACCTTGATCTTCCCGGTACCGGTGAACAGGCTGCCGCTGCGCTTCGTGACCGTGGCCGCAGCGGCCGGTTCCGGGCTGCCCAGGCGGTTCTGCTGCCCCATGGCCGCAGCAGAGGACGCCTGGGGAAGGCCGGTGAGAGCGGCCCCCGTCACCGCGCAGAGCAGGGCGGTCGTGGCGGTCGCGGTCCTTGTTGTGCGGAACACGGGGCTCTCCAGAGGATCGGGGGAACGGCATCGGATGCCAGCAGTCACACCGCACTTGAGGCGACGCGTTTCTGGCGATGCGTCAGAGACTAGGTTCGACGCCCAGGGCCACGCCAACAGGCTGACTCCAGTCCTCCCCGGGGGAAAGCCCCACCCTCCAATAGGGCTGTAACAACACCTACTTGGCACCTGTAGCGGACATGACGGGGGCGCGGGCACGGAACGGATCTCGATCAACGTCACCCGCTCCCGCCTGGGACGACTCGTCCGCCAAGGACTCCTCGAACAACCCGGACGCGGCCGCTATCAGAAACGGACTCAACGCCCTCGAAGAGCTCATAACACGGTCTTGGCGGCGAGATCGGTGAGGCATGCGGGTTGGATGCGGCTGGGATGATTGCGGGCATGACACTGGACTGGTCCCGTCTGAAGCACGCCTATGGATCCGCATCCGACCTGCCGCGGCTCTTTGACGAGGTCGGTGATCCCGAGTTGGCTGACGGGGCGTGGGAGGAGCTGTGGGTTTCTCTCTATCACCAGGGGTCGGTGTACACGGCCAGCTTTGCCGCCCTGCCGGTTCTGGCAGAGATCGCTACCGGTCGCAAGCGGGGCGGTCGCCGGCAGGCTCTTGAGCTGGCCGGCCGTATCGTCGTCGAGGAGCAGCAGCTTCACGAGCCCGGTTACGTCCAGGAGCGTTACCCGGCCTTGATCAACGAGCTGCAGCAGCTGACGCAGAAGCAGGTGGAGGCAAGGCCCTTCGAGGGCGATGAAGACGACTTTCTGTACCGGTTGGAGCACCTTCTGGCTTTCGAGGGGGTGCCTGTATGGAGGCGCAGTCTGCGTCGCGATGAGTACCCCGTGGTGTGCCCTTCCTGTGCAATGAGCTTGGAGGTCGACCTCGCCTCCACGCTCCGGGGCACTCGCCGCCGGGACCCGAACGCACGTCTTCGCGTTCTCGGCCGCCAGGAGCCCGTACTCACCGGGGTCCGCCCGGCGGCCCCCGCGGATCTGCCACCGCTGCCGTCTCGGCTGCACTTTCTGGCCCTCAGGGCCGGGCAGCCAGTCGTGGCAGACCATCTGACCCATCTGTTCGGCCGCACGACGTGTCCGGACTGTGCTTCAGAGTTTTCGGTACCGGATGAGATCGCGGCCTTTCAGGCACAGCAGTTTGTGCGCGGTCGCGACCGGACCTCGTGAGGCGTCTTCAGCAGATGAGGCTGCAGGCCAACGACATGAACGTCGTGGAGTTCAGTTCGGCGTTCCCAGCGGACGGCAAGGCGCTTGAACTGGTGGAGCAGGGCGACGGTCTGCTCGACGACGTAGCGGAGTCTGCCCGGGCCCTTGATGTTCGGGGCACCCTTGCGGGAGATCACCGGGGGCGCGGGCGGCCGGGCTGTCCGGCGACAGGCGGGATGCCGTCGACGAGGACGAGGGTCTGGGTGACGTCGTTGACGTTGGCCGCAGTCGTGATGACGTGCAGCGGGGTGCCTCGTCCGTCGCAGGGCAGACATCCGATGCGGTTGAGGAGTCAAGCTGCGGTCGGGAGGACCGGTTCGGGCCGGGTGGGAAATGCGATGGTCTCGTCGTGGCGGACGCGGTTGCGGAGGCAGTGGTGAAGGCATCGGTCCAGATGTAGCCGGCAGCGGCGAGGCGCTGGTTCCTGATGCGGCGGGCTTTGACGGACGTGCTCTTGCCGGACGCCCGGGTCACCGGTGCTGCTCCGGCGTAGGACTTGAGGGCCCTGGCGTCCGCGAAGCGGAACGGGTCGTCGCCGATCTCGGCAAGTATCCGGGCGCCGGTGAGCGAGCCGAGCCCGGGAAAGCTGGTGACGATCTCTGCATCCGGGTGCCTCTCTAACGTCTCCACCGCCGCTTCGGCAAGTTCGTCCGCGCTGGTGCAGGCGGCATCCGGCTTCCGCAGCAAGGTCATGGTCCGACGGCCCATCACGTCCTCGACAAGCGGGGGCTGGCGCATCTGGGGGCTGCGCAGGGCCGCGTGAAGACGTGTCGCCCCGGCTTCGATGCCACGCTGCCGCCCGGCCCGCTTCAGCACGGCTCGCAGCTGGGCCGTGGTCTGCCGGGCAGCTCGGGCCGGAGTGGGCGCGGCGGCGAGGAGCGCGCGTGCGAGGGGCGAGCACAGTCCGCCGAGGATCGGTTGAACGGCGGCGAGGTAGCCGGGGAAGTACTCACGCAGGTGAGAGGGGAGTTTGTTGCCCGCCTGCGTGCGGTCCCAGACCGCGTCCTGCTGTGCGCGGGCCAAAACGGCGACGGCCTGGGTGAGTTCGCTGTTCGCGGGGAGCGTCCGGTGAGCTGCGGCATCGGTGCGCAGAATGTTGGCGAGAGTTCGTGGAGGCGCCGACCCGCCTGGAACTTGAGCGGTGCTTCTCCCTGGACGACGTGGACCGGGATCTGATCGCGCTGCGGCGCACGGCCAGGTGCTCGGCCACCGGCCACCGCACGTCCAGCGGATCGTCCACCGGGAACCGGCGCGCGTAAGGTGCCGCCCCGGAGCGCATCCCACCGGCGGAAGGCTGGCTCAGGTCAGCGGGGCCAGGACAGCGACTTCCCGGCCGAAGCCGACCACCAGCCGACCGTCCGACGTCACCGCCACCGCATGCACGGGTTCGGGAAACACCAGCTCAGGGCCGACCTGCTCACGTGTGGTCAGGTCCCATACCCGAACCGTCTCATCTCGGCTGCCGGTGATGGCGACGGGGCGGCACTCCACCACGGCCGTCGCCGCCGCCAGCACCCAGTCGGTGTGGCCGGTGAGAGGCCGGCCGACCGGCCGGCCGGTGGCCAGGTCCCATATCCGCACCGTCTCACCGCTGCCCATAACGACAACCGGACGCCCCTCCACGACCGTCGTCGCCACCGCCAGCACCCAGCCGGTGTGGCCGGTGAGAGGTTCTCCGACTGGCCGGCCGGTGGCAAGATCCCACACCTGCACCGTCTCGTCCCAACTGCTAGCCACGGTCACGGCGACCGGACGGCCGTCCACCACCGCCGTCGCCACCGCCCGCACCTGGCCGGTGTGGCCGGTGAGAGGCCGGCCGACCGGCCGGCCGGTGGTCAGGTCCCATACCCGCATCGTCTCGTCCCGGCTGCCAGTGATGGCGACGGGGCGGCCGTCGACCACGGCCGTCGCCACCGCCAGCACCCAGTCGGTGTGGCCGGCGAGGGGTTCGCCGACCGGTCGGTGGGTGGCGAGGTCCCAAAGTCGCATCGTGTTGTCGCAGCTGCCGGTGACAGCGACCGGACGGCCGTCCACCACTCCCGTCGCCACCGCCTGCACCCCGCCAGTGTGGCCGGTGAGAGGTTCTCCGACCGGTTGGCCGGTGACCACATCCCATACCCGCAGCGTCTCGTCGCAACTGCCGGTGACGGCAACCTGGCGGCCCTCCACCACGGCCGTCGCCACCGCCTCCACCGAGCCGGTATGGCCGGTGAGGGGTTCGCCGAGCGGGCCGGTGGCCAGATCCCACACCCGCGCGGTGTTGTCATTGCTGCCGGTCACGGCGACCAGGCAACTGTCCACTATCGCCGTCGCCACCGCCCACACCCCGCGTGTGTGGCCGGTGAGGGGTTCACCGACCGGTTGGCCAGTGGCCAGGTCCCACACCCGCACCGTCTCATCCCAGCTGCCGGTGACAGCGACCGGACGACCGTCCACCACCGCCGTCGCCACCGCCCACACGCCGCGTGTGTGGCCGGTGAGAAGCTCGCCGACCGGCCGGTGGGTGGCCACGTCCCACACCCGCACGGTCCCGTCGTCACTGCCGGTGACGATGACCGGACGGCCGTCCACCACGGCCGTCGCCACCGCCAGCACGGTGTCGGTGTGGCCGGTGAGGGGTTCACCGACCGGCTGACCGGTGGCCAGGTCCCACACCCGCACCGTCCCGTCCCAACTGCTGGTCACGGCGACCGGACGGCCCTCCAGCACCGCCGTCGCCACCGCCAGCACGGTGTCGGTGTGGCCGGTGAGGGGTTCACCGACCGGCTGGTGGGTGGCCAGGTCCCACACCCGCACCGTCTTGTCGGTGCTGCCGGTGACGACGACCTGGCGCCCCTCCACCACGGCCGTCGCCACCGCCAGCACCGCGTTGGTGTGGCCGGTGAGGGGCCGGCCGACCGGCCGACCGGTGGCCAGGTCCCACACCCGCACCGTCCCGTCATCGCTGCCGGTGACGATGACCGAACGGCCGTCCACCTCCGCGGTCGCCACCGCCGACACCGTGTTCGTGTGGCCGGTGAGGGGTTCACCGACCGGCCGACCGGTGGCCAGGTCCCACACCCGCACCGTCCCGTCATCGCCGCCGGTGACGGCGACCGGGCGGCCCTCCAACACCCCCGTCGCCACGGCATTCACCGAGTCGGTGTGACCGGACAAGGTCCGCGAGAGGTGGCGGCCGACCATCCCGCCAGTGGCCCACTCCACCCCCCACCGTGCCGCCGGCGCACCGTCCACTGGGACAGCCACGATCCGTGCCGCCAAACCCAGATCCCCGTACCGCGCCGCGTCCAACGCCAGCAACCACCGCCGCACGCCGGCACCCGCGTCCCGGTGCAGATGCGCCGACGCCCGGTACACCGCAGCCGCCAACACCTCCTCGCGGCCCACCGCACCATCCAGCACCGCGAATACCTCCCGCGAGTCGGCATTCACCAACCACGCAGGATCCGTCAACAACCCGCCCACAGCGGCAGACTTCCCCCGCGCGCCGTCGCCCTGAAGATCACCAGACATAGCCCGCACCGTAACCACCCCCGCCCACACTCACCGCCCCACCCCCAGGCAGTGGGCCCTGTGAGCCGCCGGGGGCGGGAGACGGGTCGGCGGCGGCGTACGCCTCCCGGACACGCCGGTCGCTGACGCGGCGTGCGAGGAGACCGGCGCAGAGGCACAGCGGGGCCAGCGTGAAAAAGGCGACGCGGTAGGCGAAGCCGCCGTCGGTGCCGGACCCTGGGGCGAGGGATGCCGCCAGTGTGCCGGCCAGGGCCACTCCGAAGGCGCCGGCGGTCTGCCGCTGCATGTTCAGGAGCGTGGTGGCGTCCGCGGTGCGGGAGGGCGGGATCGTGACGAAGGCGGCGTTCTGGGCACTCGCGAAGAGCAGGCCGACGGAGGCGCCGAGCAGGTACGTCGACGGGTACAGGGCAAGCGGCCGCGGGGCGAGCGTGAGGATCGCCAGACCGACGATGACCAGCGCGGCTCCGGTGCCGCCCGCGACCATCAGGCGGCGGGGGCCGACCCGGTCGTGGAGCCGGGGCACGAGTTGGGACGCCGTCAGCATGCCGAGCGCCTCCGGGAAGGTGGCCAGGCCCGAGTGGAGGGCGTCGTACCCCCGCACGGTCTGCAGGAACTGGGGGAACAGGTAGAGCACGCCCATGAAGGCGGCCCCGGTGGGCAGCAGGACCAGCTGGGTCGTGCGGAACAGCTGGTCCTGGGCCACCCGCAGGTCGATCATGGGATGCCTGGCACGCAGCTCCCACGGGACCAGCGCGGCCAGGAGGAGGATGCCGGCGGCCAGCGGGACGAGGACTCCGCCGCCTCCCCAGCCCCGGTCCGGGGCCGTGGTGAGGGCGTACAGGAACGCCGCGAGTCCGCCGCCCGCGAGCAGAAAGCCCGGCACGTCGAAGCGAGGAGCGCCCGGACCGGGGAAGTCGGGCAGGACCCCGAGTCCGAAGAGCAGGGCGAGCAGGCCGACGGGCAGGTTGACGAGGAACACCCAGTGCCAGGAGGCGGTGTCCACGAGCCAGCCGCCCAGGACGGGTCCCAGGGCGGGGGCGATCGCGGTCGGCAGCATGACGTACTGCTGTGCGCGCAGCCGCTCGGCCACGGGAAACGCCCGCAGCATCATCGTCATGCCGACGGGGGCGAGCAGTCCGCCGCCGATGCCTTGCAGGACGCGGTACCCGGTGAGCGCTTCGAGTGAACCGGAGGTGGCGCACAGCGCCGAGGCCACGGTGAACAGCAGCAGGGCGGTCAGTGCCGTGCGCCGCGTGCCGAAGCGGTTGCCGAGCCAGCCGGAGACGGGGATGAAGACCGCGAGGGCCACGAGGTAGCCGACGTTGACGGAGCTCAGGCCCGAGGTGTCCACGCCGAAGTCGCGGCCGATGGCCGGGAGGGCCACGTTGACGATGGTGGTGTCCATGATCGCCATGAAGTTCGCGGCGACGAACACCCCGCAGACGGCGGCCTTCGCGGAGACACGGTGACCGGGTCGCGGGGTGAGCAGCCCGGCGCCGGTCGGGCGCTCCGGGCTCATCGGGTGCTCCGGGCTCATCGGGTGCTCCGGGCTCATCGGGTGCTCCGGGCGCTCCGGGTACTCCGGGTACTCCGGGCTCATCGGCCGTCCCGGAGCCAGTGGACCTGCTCCTCGGTCAGGGTGAGGCGGCGGGCCCGGAGGGAGTTGTCGATCTGCGCGGTGTTCCTCGGGCCGATGGACGGCCACACGCCGGGATGGTGGAGCGTCCAGGCCAGGGCCACGGTCTCGGGCCGGGAGCCGAGTCGCTCGGCGAGTTCCCGGCAGCGCAGCCGCCGGGCGCGGTTGTCCTCGGTGTCGTACGGATCCGGCCTGTCGCCGGGTTCCTTCGGTCCGCTGCGCGCGAAGTAGCCACGGGCCTGCGAGGACCAGCCGAGCAGGGGCAGTCGGTGCCGGCGCACGACGTCGAGTACGGCGCTGTCGGCGTGCAGGCTGCCTGCCAGGAGCGTCGGGTCGGGTTCGGCGAGGCTGAACTGGTAGCTGGCGACGGGTGTGTGGCCCCGCTCGCCGAGCCGGGCGGCGAGTTCCGACAGCCGCTCGGCCCGCCAGTTGGAGACGCCGACCCGGCGGACGTGTCCGGCCTCCGTCAGGCTCACGAGGGTGTCCGCGAGTTCGGCGACGGACCGGGCGGGGTCGTCGCAGTGGTAGAGGAGGACGTCGACGGCCTCGACGCCGAGGTTCTCCAGCGCGGACCGCACATGCGCGAAGACGGTGTCCCGGCTCAGCGGGATGTCTCCGCCGGTCGGGTCGTGGCCGACCTTGGTGGTCACGCCGAGTACGCCGGGATTCCGGCGCAGCCAGCGGCCGACCGCCGCCTCGGCCCGGCCGCCGGCGTAGCTGTGCGAGGTCTCGACGAGGAGGCCGCCGGCGTCGGCGAAGTGGGCGAGCCGCTCGGCGGTGGTCTCGGCGGGTTCCGCGCCGAACGGGCCGCCGAGGACGAACCGGTGTGCGGCGGCCGCCATGCCGTCCGCGTCGAGGAGCCCGTCCAGCAACTGCAGCGGGGAGCGCGGCATCAGGCTTCGCTCCCGGGGACCCGCCGGAATCCGTCGACGTCGGCGAAGGGCCGGGGCAGGTGCGGCCGGAGCGGGATGCGGAAGGTGTTGAGCATCATCGCGGACATGCTGAAACTGCCGATGCAGCCGATCAGGTCCAGCACACCGTCCTCGCCGAACAGCCCGACCGCCTCGGCATAGGTGCCGTCCGTGACGAAGTGGTCGTAGAGCATCTCATGGGCGAAGGCGTGGAAGACCCGCTCGTCCTCCGCCTTGAAACCGGGGTCCTCGCCGCGGGCGAGGCGGTCCAGGCACTCGGACGGGACGCCTTCCTCGACGGCCTGCTGGATGTGGGCGTTCCAGGCGGCCTGGCTGTCGAAGTGGCGGGCCGCGATCAGCACGCTCAACTCGCGCAGTCGCTGCGGGAAGCGGGACTCGTTGCGGCAGTAGCGGCCCAGGTGCTCGACCCAGGGGGCGAGTTCCATGTTGTGCGCCCATGCCAGGAAGGGCGGCGGCGGTTCCACCCCGGGGCCCACGATGGCGGCGAGGAGTTCGGTCTGTTCGGGGGTCAGACTGGTCAACGGGGTCAGTCGCATGGTCGCGCTGCCTTTCAGGGGGAGACGGGTCACCGAGTCGATGTCCGCGCCCGCGGGAGCCGACGGTGGGAGTCCGCCGGCGGGACACCGGCGCCCGGGGCAGGCCGTCCGTGACCACCGGCCGTACGCGACGGGCGTGCGCGACGGCCGTACGCGACGAGCATCCGCGACGGGCGTGCGGCCTCGCCGGTCGGGACGGTTGACTGGGGAGGCGCCCCGGGCACGGGCGGCCGCGCCGGTGGGCCGGGGCGGTGGCCTGCCTGCGTCCAAATGGAATAGGGGACGGTGTGCCGACTCGGATGCGGGGAGCGTCGCGGACGGGATGCTCAACCCGCTGGAGACAGAGGAGGAGACAGGGGGAGGGTGCGTCAGGCGGTGCGCCACCACGCGTAGTACTTGTCTCCGTAGCCGTCCATGATGTCGGGATACTCGTGGTCGGCGTCGGGGAACTCGAAGAAGTCGTGCGGGACGTCGAGTTCGGTGAAGCGGGTGTCCAGGTCGCGGATGGTGGGGGCGAGGCGGGTGTCGAGGCGGCCGGAGAGCAGCCGGACCCGGCTGGTGCGGCGCAGTTCGGGGGCGTTCGCGAGGACCAGGCTGAAGGGGTGGCAGAGGTCGTAGTACTCCTGGTCGCCGAAGTAGGTGTTGTTGACCCGGTCCTCGGGCTCGTCCTTGAGGTCGCGCAGGATCGCGGGGGCGACCGCCGAGACCTTGCCGAAGGTCTTCGGGTACTTCAGGCCGAGGTGCAGGGCGCCGAAGCCGCCCATGGAGAAGCCCTCGACCGTACGGGCCTGTGCCTCGGGGATCGTGCGGTACGTGGTGTCCATGTGGTGGACCAGGTCGAAGGCGGTGATCTGGGCGAGCGGGCGGGCGCCGTCCTTGGAGTCGACGTACCAGCCGATCGGCAGGATCTGCGGTACGACGACGATGGTGGGCGGGATGACCCCGCCCCGGACCGCCTTGTCGATCCGCGCGACCATGTCCGCGCCCTGACGGGCGTTGCCGAACCCGCCGTGCAGCCAGTAGATGACGGGGAACCGCCGTTCGGGTTCGGTCTCGTAGTGCGGAGGGAGATAGAGCTGGTAGCTGCCCTGGGCGTCCGCGCCGCCGCGCGAGGGCTGGGGGTAGAGACCGAAGGTGGTGAGCTCCTGGTCCTCCTGGACCTCGTCGATCCACTGCTGCTCGATCTCCGCCATCTGCTCGGGCGTCGTGCGTACCGTGTGAACCTTCTCTGGCACCGTGCTTGTCCTCTCGGGGTTGGTTGTGGTGCGGTTCCCGGGTCCTCCGAGGCAGGTGCGGCAGCCCTCCGACCCACCAACCCGACCGTTCCAGTAAGGCCGTCCCAATAAGGCCGTCCCAATAAGGCCGTCCCAATAAGGCCGTTCCATTACGTGAAACGATGTATTCTCTTGCGGAACGCTCATCAGTGAAACCGTGCGACGGGAGCCTGTCAATGGCCGGGATCGAAACGTCCGAGGACTCACAGCCGGGCGGTCGCGGGGGGCGCAGTTCCCTCGCCGGCAACGCCACCGACAAGGCGCTCAACCTGCTGGAGGCCGCGTCGGCGCCCGGCTATCCGCACCGGCTCGGCGAGATCGCCGCGGCCGCCGGGGTGCCCAAGGCCAGCGCCCACCGCATCATGAACAACCTGGTGGCGAACGGTTTCCTGGCCTCGGACGGCTCCGGTGGCTACGGCCCCGGCCCACGGGTGCGCGCGCTCGCGGCCCGGATCACCCAGGGCTGCGAGGAGGACCAGGTGATGCGGGCCGAGCTGGAGGTGCTGGGCCGGCGTATCGGCCACACCGTGCACATGGGCGTACGGACGGGCGACGCGGTGACCCTGCTGGTCAAGGTGGCCGGACCGAACGCCGTGCAGGACTCGTCGCGGGTGGGCATGCAGCTGCCGCTGCACACGACCGCGATCGGCAAGTGCGTGCTGGCCGGTCTGGCGGAGGAGGAACTCACCGCGCTGGTGAGCAGGCTGGGGCTGCCGCCCCGCACGGACAACTCCCTCACCGGCCTCGCCGAACTGCGCGCGGAACTCGCCGGGGTGCGCGAGCGGGGTTTCGCCCTGGACGACGAGGAGAACGAACCCGGTGTGCGCTGCCTCGCCGTACCGGTCCGCGACGCCAAGGGCGCGGTCATCGGCGCGGTCAACGTCTCGACGATCGCCTTCCTGGAGACGCGGGAGGCCCTCGTGGGCTGGACCGACGCCGTGCGCACCACGGCGGAGGCGCTGCACGGCCTGCTGGGCTGAGTCCCACGCCGACCACCCCGTTCAGGTGGGCGTGTCCCTGACGCCCACCGCTGCAACGAGGTCCGATCCGTGCGCCATGTCATGATCCGCACGCATATCTTGCGCGTCCGTCGCCCGATTCCCCTTGCACGGATGCTGGACAGCAGGGCCTTGTTTCAGCAGGGTTGCACCACTGGGCCGATCGCGTCCCGTCCGCGCCGCGGCAGGAAGACGTCCAGGCCCCGGTCCACCGGCCAGCCCCCGGTGGACCCGCACCACCTCGTCACCCGAGCCTGATCCTCGCGAGCAGCGGGAGCACCTCCGGTTCGTCGCCGCTCATCCCTGAACCGTCGGTCTCGTACGGCCTGTCACCGGCCGTCGTCGCACGGCGGTCCCCAGCGACGTCCCCGGCCCTCCGCACCTGCCGGTCCTCCGCCGGCCGGCTCGCACCCTCCCCGTGAACACGCGCAGGTGGACCCGTTCCGGGTGCCACCCGGGCCCCGCGACCCCCGCGTCCGCGCCCGGCACACGCAGTTGTTCCCCATCACACCGAGCTGCCCGCCCTTCCGGCCCCGCCGCCGAAGCGGACCTCCCGTGGCGCAAGGAGAAGACATGCACCGCCTCGACTCCACCTCCCGCAGGCTCACCCCGAGAACACGCCGGACCACCCGCAGCGGCCTCGTCGCCGTCTGTGCCGCGCTCTCCCTCGCCCTGACCGCCTGCGGCGGGAGCAGGAACACGGCCACCGGCGCCCAGGGCACCGGCAAGGCAGTGCCCGGTGGCACCCTGACCGTCGCCGAGCAGCAGGCCCCGCCCACGCTCGACCCGGGCAGCCTCGACCTCGGGTTCGTCGACTTCACGATGCTGTCGTACGAGTCACTGTTCTACCTCTCCCCCCAGGGCACGGTGGAACCGGCGCTGGCGAAGTCCTGGAAATACGTCGGCACAGGGAACACCGAACTGTCTGTCACCTTGCGCCCGGGGGTGAGGTTCGCCGACGGCACGGCCGTGACCGCCGACGCGGTCAGGGCCTCGCTGGAGTACGCGAAGAAGGCCCAGGGCAACCAGGCCCACTACCTCACCGACGCGACCATCACCGCCACCGGCCCGCTGACCCTGACGGTCAAGCTCGCGAAGCCCAACCCGATCCTGCCCACCCTGCTGACCCAGTCCTACGGGATCGGCCAGATCATCAGCCCCAAGGGCCTGGCGTCGGCGTCGGACCTGACCCCGACCGGGACCAGTCAGGGCGCGGGGCCGTACATCTACCAGCCCTCCGACAGCGTGGCCGGCGACCACTACACCTACACGGCCAACCCGGACTACTACGACAAGTCCAAGCAGCACTACAAGAAGATCGTGATCAGGATCGTGCAGAACGGCCAGACCGCGGTCAACGCCATGAAGACCGGCCAGATCGACGTCTACAAGGGCGACTACACCTCGGCCTCCTCGGCGAAGTCCGCCGGCATGTCGACCGTCGGGCTCCCGGTGATCCTGCAGGGACTGAGCCTGATCGACCGCGCGGGCGAGGTGTCCAAGCCGCTCGGTGACGTCCGGGTACGACAGGCGATCAACTACGCCATCGACCGCGACGCCGTCACCAAGGCGCTGCTCGGCTCCAGCGGCACGCCGACCGTGCAGACCGTCGTCAAGGGCGGCGACGGCTACTCGGACGGCCTCGCGGACCGCTACCCCTACGACCCCGCGAAGGCGAAGCAACTGCTCAAGGCCGCCGGTTACCCGGACGGCTTCGAACTCCCGGTGCTCGCCGCGACGTTCGTCGGGTTCGACACGATGGCCGAGGCGGTCGCCGGCCAGTTGTCGAAGGTCGGCATCAAGGTGAAGGTCACCGCGGTCTCCAGCATCACCTCGTTCGTGGAGAACCAGACCAACCACCAGTACCCGGCCGTCTCCGGCGGTTTCACCGAGGAACCGATGTACCTGGAGGGCCTGGACCTGTTCATGCCCGGCTCCAAGGTCTTCAACGGCTTCGGCAGCACCTCGCCCGAGCTGACCGACCTGTTCGGCAAGGCGGCCGCCGCCGAGCCCGCCCAGCGCGCCAAGCTCGACCAGCAGATGCAGGAGTACCTGGTGGAGAACGCCTGGTACGCGCCGGTCGCCTTCACCCCCGTCAACTACTACGTCCGACCCGGCATCGGCGGGGTCGAGGTCAGCGCGGGCGCGCCCTTCGCCAGTCCGCTGGCCTTCTACGCCACCAAGTAGGCGCTCCGGGCGGCCCCCCACCTGACATCGGGGGCCGCCCGGCCCGAGAAAGGAGCGAGGTGAGATGCACAGGATTCTCTTCCGCTGGCTCGTCGGCGCGGTTCCCGTGGTGTTCGGTGTCACCGTCCTGACGTTCGTCCTGACCAGTCTGGTCCCCGGCGATCCCGGCCGCACCATCCTCGGCGCGAACGCAAGTCCCGCCCAGGTCAAGGCACTCGACGCCCAGCTGGGCCTGGACCATCCGCTGGCGGTCCGCTACTGGGACTGGCTGACCGCCGCCCTGCACGGCGGCCTGGGCGACTCCATCACCTCCGGAGTACCGGTGAGCGACCAGCTCACCTCCCGGCTCGGCGTCACCCTGTCGCTGATCGGCGGCGCCATCCTGGTCGCGGCCGTCGCCGGAGTCGCCCTCGGTGTCCTCAGCGCGCTCAAGGGCGGCCTGCTGGGGCGGGCCGTGGACGGCGTCGCCCTCGTCGGCCTCGCGGTGCCGAACTTCTGGTTCGGACTGGTGCTGATGACCGCGTTCGCCGTGCAGCTGCCGGTCTTCCCCGTCTCGGGATACGTGCCGTTCACCGCATCCCCGGTGCAGTGGTTCGAGTCGCTCGTGCTGCCGGTCCTCACCCTCGGGGTGCCCGCCACCGCGCCCGTGGCCAAGCAGACCCGCGACGGCGTGCTGACCCAGCTGAGCCGGGACTACGTCCGGGTCCTGCGCGCCCGGGGCATCCCGGAACGGTCGGTGGTCCTCCGGCATGTGCTGCGCAACGCGGCGGCACCGATCGTCACCGTCCTGGGCGTGGTCGTGGTGACGCTGTTCGGCGGGACCGTGCTCGCCGAAACCCTGTTCGTCATGCCGGGGTTGGGCGGCCTGGCCGTCACCGCCGCGCAGACGCAGGACATCCCCATGGTCCAGGGCGTCGCCCTGGTCTTCACGGTCACCGTCATGCTGATCAACCTGCTGATCGAAGTGGTGTACGCGATGCTCAACCCGAAGGTGCGGACATGAAGGCCCCGGCGACCGCGCGCAGGGCGCCGGCCGACAGCGAGTGGGAAGGCCCGCGGCGAGGCGCCCTCCGGCACGGCTTCACCGCCCGGCAACACGGCTTCACCGCCCGGTTGCTGCGCAAGCCCGCCGCGGCAGTCTCCGCCGGCTACCTCCTCCTCGTCGTCCTGGTCACCGTGCTCGCGGGCGCGCTGGCTCCGTACGGCCCCGAAGAGCAGGACCTGACCGCCGCGCTCCAAGGTCCCAGTGGCGCCCACTGGCTGGGTACCGGCGAGCTCGGCCGCGACGTGCTCAGCCGTCTCATGCACGGCGGGCAGATCACCCTCCTCGGTGTGCTGATCACCCTGGCGGTGTATCTGCCCCTCGGTGTCCCCGCCGGGATGATCGCCGGCTATCGGGGCGGCTGGTTCGACCGGCTCGTCCTCAAGGGCGCCGACCTCGTCTCCGCGGTACCCGTCATCATCGTCCTGCTGGTGGTCCTCTCGGTCTTCACCGGCGACGAGAGCGCGGCCATGGCCGCCAACGGGCTGCTCGGTGCCCCCCTGCTCGCCCGTGTGGTCCGCTCGGCCACCCTCGGGGTGAAGGAGGAGCTCTACGTCCGGGCGGCGGTGGCGGGCGGTATCCGCGACCGGGTCATCATCCGCCGGCATGTCCTGCCCCGCGTCACCGGCGTCGTCCTCGTCCAGGCCTCGGTGTTCGGCGCGTACGCCGTCCTCCTGGAGACCGGCCTCGGCTTCCTCGGCCTCGGCACCACGCAGGCCAGCTGGGGCAGCATGATCGCCGAGGCGTCCAAGAACATCGGCACCGACCCCTGGCTCCTGGTCCCCTCCGGCTTCATGATCATCAGCTTTGTCCTGGCGCTCGGTCTGCTCGGCGACGGCGTGCGCGACACTCTCGCCGAGCGGTACGCGCCCCCGGCCGACAAGCCGCCCTCCCGCCGCCTGGGCCGGCCGCGGGGAGCCGCGCCCGAGCCGGTGCGGTCCGAAGTCCCGGACACAGCGCGGGTGATCGAGGAGCCCGACCCCGACGCACTGCTGTCGGTGCGCGGTCTGACGGTGTCCCTGCGCATCGAGGGCACGCCCACCGAGGTCGTCCGTGACGTGTCGTTCGACCTGCACGCCGGTGACGTGCTCGGCATCGTCGGCGAGACCGGCTGCGGCAAGACCGTCACGGCCACCTCGCTCCTCGGCATGCTGCCCGCCGGCGGTGAGATCACCTCTGGCACCATCCGCTTCGAGGGCGACGACCTGGCCCGGGCGGACGCGGCGGCACTGCGCAGGGTGCGGGGGCGTCGTATCGGATGGATCTCCCAGGACCCCGTCGCCGCCCTCGACCCTTCCTTCACCGCCGGCGCCCAGGTCGCCGAGGCCGTACGGGTGCACACCGGCTGCTCCCGCAAGCAGGCCCGGCAGCGCGCGCTGGAGCTCTTCGAGAAGGTACGGCTGCCCGACCCGGCGCGCGTCGCGGGCAGCTACCCGCACCAGTTGTCGGGCGGCATGGCCCAACGGGTCGGCATCGCCGCGGCGTTGGCGGGCGATCCGGCCCTGGTGATCGCCGACGAGCCGACCACGGCGCTCGACGTGACCGTGCAGGCGGAAATCCTCGACCTGCTGCGCGAACTCCAGGCGGGCGGTACCGCCGTCGTCCTCATCACCCACGACTGGGGTGTGCTGGCCGACCTGTGCGACCGGGCCGTGGTGATGTACGCCGGCGAAGTCGTCGAAGAGGCCGAGGTCACCGCGCTGGTGACCACACCCGCCCACCCCTACACGGCCGGACTGCTGGGGTCCGACCCCCACCACGCCCTGCCGGGACAGCCGCTGCCCGCCGTCGAGGGCGCGGTGCCGCCCCCGACGCAGTGGCCCGTCGGCTGCCACTTCCAGAACCGCTGCCCGCGGGTGACCGACGCCTGCAAGGAGAAACCCGTGGTGATCTCCCATCTGACCGAACTGGAGCGGTCGACACGGTGCATCCGCCCGCTCGAACTGATCGGAGGAGGAGCACATGACTGAACGGACCGCGCACGCGGCCACCGACCTCCTCCGGGTACGCGGACTCGACGTGACCTACCGCCGCTCCCGGCTGCGGGGCGGCGACGTCCACGCCGTACGCGGCGTCGACCTGACCATGGGCCGGGGCGAGACCGTCGGCCTGGTCGGCGAGTCCGGCTCCGGCAAGTCGACCATCGGCTCCGCGGTGCTGGGACTGGTGCCGGCGACCGGCGGCGGCATCGAGTTCGACGGCGCCGACATCACGCACAGCACCCGCACGGACCGCCGGATGCTGGCTCGCCGCATGCAGGTGGTCTTCCAGGACCCGTACGGCTCCATGAACCCCGCCCACACGGTCGGCGACACCCTCGCCGAGTCCCTGCGCTACAACCTGGGCCTGCCCGCGGAGGAGATCCGAGAGCGTGTCCTGCGCGCCCTGGACGACGTCGGCCTGCCGCCCGGCGCCGCCCACCGCTACCCGGCCGCCTTCTCCGGCGGACAACGCCAACGCATCGCCATCGCACGGGCGTTGGTCATGGAACCGGACTTCGTCGTCTGCGACGAGGCGGTCAGCGCCCTCGACCTGTCCGTGCAGGCCCAGGTGCTCAACCTGCTGTCCCGCCTCAAGCACACCCGGGGCCTGAGCTATCTGTTCATCTCCCACGACCTGGCCGTGGTGCGCCATCTGAGCGACACCATCGTCGTCCTGTACGCCGGCCGGGTCGTCGAACGCGGCCCCGCGGCGCTGGTCGCCGACCGCCCCTCGCACCCCTACACCCGGGCCCTGCTGGCCGCGGCCCCGGTTCCCGACCCGATCGCCCAGCGGCGCCGTCAGGCCGAGCGACGCCTGGCGACCACGGCCACCACAGCCACCACAGCCACCACTGCATCCACGGCTGCCGGGCGGGCCGTTACGGGCTGTGCCTTCGCTCCCCGCTGCCCGTTCGCGCAGGAGACCTGCCGGTCCGACCGGCCCGAACTCGTGGAGCACGACGGGGTCGCCGTCGCCTGCCACCGCCGCGACGAGATCGGGGCCGGCACGGCCCTCCCCCTTCAGCGATCCGCCTGACCGCCCGCCAGGCCCGGTCGCTCCCGACACCCCTCCCTCACAAGGAACCGGATGACCACCACCGCACCTGCCTCCTTCGACCTCGCCGCGCTCCTGCCCGAGGCCGCCCACCTCATCGCCGGCGAGTGGGTCCCCGCCCGCTCCCAAGCCGTACTGGACGTCGTCGACCCGGCCACGGGCGCCCTGCTCGCCCGGGTCCCGCGCGGCACCGCCGAGGACATCGACGACGCCGTACGGGCAGCCGAGCGGGCCCTGCCCGGCTGGCGCGACACCAGCCCCGCAGCCCGCGGCGAACTCCTCTACCGCTGGGCCGAGTTGGTGCGCGAGCACGACGACGACATCAACCGGCTGGAGGCGATGGAGGTCGGCCACCCCGTCGGCCCCTCCCCCATCGCGGCCCGGCTCACCTATCTCGCCGGGAAGGCCGACAAGGTCTTCGGGGACACCCTGCCGACCCGCTCCCCCGATGTCCTGGGCCTGACCCTGCGCGAGCCGTACGGCGTGGTCGGCGCGATCATCCCGTGGAACGCGCCCGGCCCGATGACCGTGTTCAACACCGCCGCCCCGATCGCCGCGGGCAACACCGTCGTCCTCAAGCCGGCCGAGGACGCGCCGCTGACCGCCCTGTACCTGGCACGGCTGGCCCAGGAAGCCGGTCTGCCGCCCGGTGTCCTCAACGTCGTCACCGGGTACGGCACGGAGGCGGGCGCCGCCCTGCCCGCCCACCCAG
This sequence comes from Streptomyces sp. NPDC048277, assembly GCF_040652235.1. Taxonomy (NCBI): domain Bacteria; kingdom Bacillati; phylum Actinomycetota; class Actinomycetes; order Kitasatosporales; family Streptomycetaceae; genus Streptomyces; species Streptomyces sp. NPDC048277. The sequence goes on along the minus strand of NZ_JBEZLQ010000008.1, from coordinate 155,615 downwards.
GCGTCCGCAAGATGAGCTTCACCGGCTCCCCGGCCACCGGCACCGCCGTGATGGAGGCCTGCGCCCGCAACCTGATCCCGCTCCAGCTCGAACTCGGCGGCAAGTCCCCGCAGATCGTGCTGCCCGACGCCGACCTGGCCAAGGCCGTACCCGCGATCGTGCGCAGCATCGTCATGAACAGCGGCCAGGTCTGCGCCGCCGGCTCCCGCGTCCTGGTGCACCCCTCCCTCCACGACCGCCTCGTCTCCGAGGTCGCGGACGCCTTCCGCGCCGTACGGGTCGGCCTGTGGAACCAGCCCGTCGACATGGGGCCGCTCATCAACGCCCGCCAGGAGAAGCGGGTGCTGGACTACCTGGCCATCGGCCGGGAGGAGGGCGCCGAGGTGGTCGTGGGGGGCGGCAAGCTCACCGGAGAGCCGTACGCCGACGGCTACTTCGTCGAACCGACTCTCTTCGACAAGGTGCGCCCCGAGATGCGCATCGCGCAGGAGGAGATCTTCGGCCCGGTGCTGTCGGTCCTCACCTACGAGGACGAGGAGGAGGCCGTGGCGATCGCCAACGGCACCCGCTACGGCCTCACCGCCACCGTCTGGACCCAGGACGTCGGGCGCGCCATACGTCTGGCCCGCCGGGTCCAGGCCGGCCAGATCGCCGTCAACACCCTCGGCGACGGCGGGCCGGCCGGAGCCATCGGTGCCCCCTTCGGCGGCTACCGGCACAGCGGGTTCGGCCGCTCCATGGGCCCCGACTACCTGGAGGACTGGACCCAGGTGAAGTGCGTGGTCATCAACGCCGGTTGAGTAACACCGGTTGAGAAACGCCGTTTGGGAGAGGCGCAGTTACGCCACAGGATCGGGTCCGTCAGGCCCTGACTCGCAGCCGGTCAAGGGCGCAGCAAGGTGCCGGCGGCTTCCTCCAGGAGGGCTACGGCGAGGAGTTCGCCGTCCACGGGGCCGAAGCGTTCCAGGGCCCGCCGGTGGAGGCTGAGCACCGTGTCGGCCAACTCGTGCGGGGTGCCGAGGTCGCGGGCCTCGCCCGTGATGATCTCGAGCTGGTCGTGGATGCGGTCGAGTCCGTAGGAGGGGAGGTAGTCCCCGGCGAACAGGGCCGACAGGTCCCTGCGGATGAAGTCGCTCCCGGCCGCGCTGCCGGCCAGTGTGTCGCGCAGGACGGCGAGGTCGATGCCCGCTCGGCGCCCCAGCAGCAGGGCCTCGGCAGTCGCCGCGGCCTGCCCGAACCAGAGCAGGTTGATGAGGAGTTTCGTCGTGTAGCCGGTTCCCGGGCCGCCCATGTGGCTGATCCGGTCCGGTGTCGTCACGGCCTCCAGCAGCGGCCTGCACCGGCCGAGGACTTCGGGAGAGCCGCCCACGAACAGCCTGACGCGCCCCTGTTCGGCATCGTCCGGGCCGCCGCCGAGGGGTGCTTCGAGGACGTCGACGCCGTGCGCAGCCGCTCGTTCCCGCAACACCTCCGCGACTGCGGGGGCGTTGCTCGTCATGTCCATCCACACCGCCCCGGCGGCCAGGGCGGCGAACACGGCGTCCGGCAGCGCCGCCTCGGCCTCGCGGGGCCCGGGAACCACGGTGACCAGTACGTCCGCCCCGGCGGCGGCCGTGGTGACGGACGGCGCCCAGTCGGCGCCCAACGCGCGCACCGCCTCTTCCCGTTCGGGACGCAGATCGAAGGCGGTGACCGTGTGGCCCGCCGCAACGAAGCGTCCGCACAGGGGTGTTCCCATACGGCCGACGCCGACGACGGCTACGCGCGAGGGCACAGAATCACCGCCATGGCAGTCGTTGCCTCCGTCGTCTCTCTCCGCCGCACCCGGGATCACTCAAAGGATCACTGCGGGAATCCTAGGGCACCGACCCTCTTGACTCTCAAGTCGCTCGAGATCCCATAGTGGCGGGCATGAACGAGCTCTACTCCATCGGGGACGTCGCCCGCCGCACGGGTCTGAGCGTGAGTGCGATCAGGTTCTACGCCGACGAGGGCGTCGTCGCCCCCACCGGTCTCACCGAGGGCGGCTTCCGGCGGTACGACGTGCACGCCATCGCCCGGCTCGAACTCGTGCGCACCCTGCGCGACCTGGGTGCCGGCCTGGACGACATCCGCCGGATGCTGGCCGCGGAGACCACCCTGCACGACCTGGCCGCCGCGCATCTGCGGCTGGTCGAGGACCAGTTGCGGCAGTTCCGGGCGCGCCGTGCCGTGCTGCGGACCATCGTGCGGCAACACACCACGACAGAACAGGTGAGTCTGATGCACAAGCTCGTGTCGATGTCCGACGACGACCGTGACCGGCTCATCCACCGGTTCTGGGACTTCGTGACCGACGGCCTGGACGTCCATCCCAGCTATGTGGAAGGGCTGCGCAGCCGGCGGCCACACCTGCCCGAGGAGCCGTCCACCGAGCAGTTGGAGGCCTGGATCGAACTCGCCGAGATCGTGCAGGACGACGGCTTCCGCACGGAACTGCGGGACTTCTTCCACCGGGCCTTCGGCACCGAGCGGGGCAAGCTGATCGCTTCACCGGAGATGATGGCCCGCATCGAGAGGCATCGGCAGCTTCGCCTGGAGGCACAGGCCTGCCAGCAGGCCGGCGTGCCCGCGGATTCGCCGCGGGCCCGGGACATCGCCGAGCGGGTGGCCGCCGACTCGGCCGAGTTGGCCACCGCCCTGACCGGGGAGGCGCACGACGTCGACAAGTCCCGGCGCAGCATCGTCGAGTTCGACCGGGACGGCAGGGCCGCGCAGTGGCAGGCCCAGTCGACCGGCCTGAAGTCGCTGACCAGGTACCACTCCCTGGTGGCGACGATCAACGGTACGCCCCAGCCGGACCCGGACCGGGCGGCGGCAACCCGCGAGTGGATGGCCGCCGCCCTGCGCCGGGGCGCGTGATGAACATATTGAGCGTGATCAATCTGCGGAATCGGAGACGGTGCGGCTTCCCATATGACTTCGCGAGCGCCGGACGACCGTGCCGGAACCCTTGAGCCGAACCCCGCGCTGATCGGGGTCGCCACGCGGTTGCGGATCAGCATCGGCGCGTTCCGCCGGCGCAGTCACGAAGCGCTGAGCGAGGGAGATCTGACGGGCCCGCAGCTGACGGCCCTCTCGCGGCTCGAACGGCTGGGTCCGGTCACCACGGCGGAACTGGCCAGGCGTGAGCAGATCACTCCCCAGGCGATGGGCGCCACCGTCGCGGTTCTGGAGGACCGTGGGCTGGTGGCCCGTACCGCTGATCCCTCCGACGGTCGTCGCCGGCTGCTGACGGTCACCGAGGCCGGCCGGGCCGTGCTGAGTTCCGAGCGCGGCACCGTCGCCGAGACGATGGCCGCGGCGATGGCGGCGTCCTTCACGGCCGAGGAGATCGCGACTCTCGATGCCGCGGCGCCGCTGATCGAACGGCTGGCCGACCTGTTCTGACCGGTGACCGTGATCGTCGAGTCCCACCCCGAGAAGCGGAGGGCGCGCCATGCCCGAGCCGGAGAACGCCGTCGCCGCAGGCGCCCGGAGCGAAGAGGGCGGTGCCTCGCGTCCCTTCCCCTGGCGGTTCACCGTGCCGTTGTTGCTCGGCTCCGCGCTGAACCCGATCAACAGCTCGCTGATCGCCACCGCGCTCGTGCCGATCGCCGCCGGGCTGCACGTCCGGGTCGGGCAGACCGCGGCCCTGGTGACCGGACTGTACGTGGCCAGCGCCGTCGCCCAGCCCACGGCCGGCAAGGCGGCCCAGGTGTTCGGTCCGCGACGGGTCTTCCTCGCCGGTATCGCGCTGGTGGCCGTGGGCGGCACGGTGGGCGGCCTCGCGCAGGACCTGATCACCCTGCTCGTCAGCAGGGTCCTGATCGGTCTCGGCACCTCCTGCGCCTATCCGACGGCGATGCTGCTGATCCGCGGCCGGGCCCATGACGCCGGCCTCGACGAACCACCCGGCAACGTCCTCGGCGCACTGCAGCTGGCCGGTACCGCCACGGCGTCGCTGGGACTGCCCGTCGGCGGCGTCCTGGTCGGTGCCCTGACCTGGCGATCGGTGTTCTTCGTCAACGTGCCGGTCGCACTGGTCGCCCTGTTCGCGACCCTGGCCTGGATCCCCCGTGACCGCCCCGTCGGCCGCGACCACAGCCTGCGGGGCGTCGCGTCCGCCCTCGACGTGACCGGCATCCTCGGTTTCGGCGCGACGATGACCGCACTGCTGCTGTTCCTCTACGACCTGCCCGTCGCGCACTGGTACCTGCTGGGCATCGCGGTGGCGGCGGGAGCGGCAGTCGCGTTCTGGGAGTCGCGTGCCGCCACCCCGTTCCTCGACGTGCGCCTGCTCGCGGCCGACCGGGCTCTGACCCGGACCTATCTGCGTTTCGGCCTGGCCATGCTGTGCGTCTACATCGTGCTCTACGGGCTCACGCAATGGGCCGAGGCCGTACGCGGCCTGTCCGGGAGCGAGTCCGGGCTGCTCCTGCTGCCCATGACCCTGGTGTCCGCGGTGGTCATCTCGCCGGTGTCGCGACGCAATCTCGTACGCGGACCGCTGATCGCCGCCGCGCTGATGTGCACGGCGGGGTCGGCGGGCGTTCTGCTGTTGACGTCGTCGGCCTGGATCGGCCTGTTCGTCGCCGTCACCGTGGTGTTCGGCATCTCGATGGGAGCCGCTTCAGCCGGCAACCAGACCGCCCTCTACGCCCAGGCTCCCCCTGACCAGCTCGGCAGCGCCTCGGGTCTGCTGCGCACCTTCGCCTACCTGGGCTCCATCGCCTCCTCGGCCGTCACCGGCATCGTGTTCCACACGCACGTCACCGACCACGGCCTCCATCTGATCGCCTGGATCATGGTCGGCATCAGCGCCGCCCTGATCGTCCTGACGGTCACCGATCGCTCGCTGTCCCCGCGCCCTGCCGGTTTCTTCCGGTAGATCTTCCGGTAGTCCGTCCCGTAGTTCTTCCTGGTGTCCCTGCCCGTCTCGATGATCTGCTGTACATGGTCAAGCAGCCACTCCTCGCCATCGAGTACAGGAAGGTGCCGCCCGTGAACGACCTCAGCTCCCGAACCCCACAGGAGATCTTCCAGAGCCACGGCAAGGCGCTCCTCGCCGAGGATCTCGACGGGATCGTCGCGAACTACGCCCCCGACGCGGCCTTCATCACCCCGTCCGGCGTCCGGCACGGCCGGGACGGCGTCCGCGAGGGCTTCGCCCAGCTGTTCGCCGACCTCCCCCACGCCAAGTGGGACCTGACGATCCAGACCTTCGAAGGCGATGTCCTCTTCCTCGAGTGGTCCGCCGACTCCGACACCAGCCGGGCGCAGCACGGCGTGGACACCTTCGTCTTCCGCGACGGGCTCATCCAGACCCAGACCGTCCGCTACGCACTGACCCCGAAGAGCTGAGTGAAGGAGTTCCGCGTGTCACGCTTACGTGCCGTCTCCCGCTCCGCCCGGGTGCTCCGTTACCCGGTGGCCGCCCTGAGCGCGGCCTTCCTCGTCGCCGCGCCCACCGCGCACGCCGCGGTGAACCCGGTGCCGCCCAGCCTGTCCAGCGACTTCCTGGTCGCGAACGCCGGCCAGCACATGGTGCTGTGCGCCGACCCGGACAGCGGTATCGCGACCGTCAAGCCGCTCACCCTCACCATTGACCCCCTCTGTGTGTGGGAGCAGAGCGGGCCCGACAGCGACTTGGTCATGTACAACCCCAAATCGGGAACGGTCCTGGGCATCAAGGACAGCGGATCGCCGTACAACTTCGAGACCGTCGCCGTGATGCCGTACGACCCGCAGAACAGCTACGAGCAGTGGGCTTGGGGGCACCCGGACGGGAGCGGCCTCATCGGCCTTCCACTGCTCTTCCACGACGACCAGAGCTTCAACGCGAACGCTTTTGACAGCGTCGGCAAGTTCGTCACCATCACCGACGCCGGCCAGCCGACCAGGGCGGACCAGAGCTGGAGCACGGTCTCGATAGCCGACTGAACCGGCTTGTCGGCGCAGGTGCGGCAGGGGAGCCGCACCGGGGGGCCGCGCCCGCAAGCCACGGCAGGGCTCGGACCTTTCGCACCTGGAGGTCCGGGCCCTGCGACATCTACCGGGCCTGGTCGGCTCCGGCCGACCGCACCAGTTCCGCCCTGTCGGCGACCCCCAGCTTCCTGCCCACTCGCTCCACCAGGCCGGTCACGTCCTGCGGGGTCAGCAGCAGGGCCTGGGCGATCTGGCGGTCACTGTGACCGGCACCGAGCAGCTCCACCACCCGGTGTTCGGTCGGCGACAGACTCGGAGCCACCGCCGGCGCGGCTTTCGGGCGCACCCCCAGCTCGGCCAGTGCCCGTCGTACCCGGCCGGCCAGGAGGAGACTGCCGCAGGTCTCGGCGAGGTCCAGGGCCTGGGTGAGCACCCGGCGGCCCTCGTCGGCCTCTCCCCCGCGGGCCAGAGCGGCACCCAACTCGTACTGGGCCCGGGCCAGTTCCAGGCGGGCCGGAGACCGCTCCAGCACCTCGACGGCCTCGCGCAGCAGGGCCTCCCCCTCGGGGCCGCCCGTGACGACTCCCAAGCAGCACGACGCCAGGCCGATCACTCGCCCGGTGCCCCAGCGGTGGGCCAACTCCATTTCCTCGGTGGCCAGTTGGAGCGCGTCGGTGCGCTGTCCGAGGGCCAGGTGCAGCCGCGCGGCCTGCGACCGCCAGGGCGCCCCGGTCAGGTTCGCGACCCGCGCCCGCTTTTCCTGTGCGCCGTACTCCAGAAGGGCCGTGAGGGCGGCGGCCGGATTGTCCCGCGCGGCATACAGCCGGCTGCGGGCGACGACCAGCTGCCCCTGCCACAGCCAGCCGGCCCGCTCGGTGTCGGCGTCCGGCACCAGCACCCGGGTCGCCGAGGCCAGGTCGCACCGCTCGATCATCGACTCGCCCACCTGGACCATCAGCGCCAGCCGTGCCCGGTGCTCCAGGCCCTCGCCGGTCATGGCGCCGGGATGTCCGAAGTCCTCGGTGAGCGCCAGCTGTCGGCCCCGGCGCGCGTGGACCCTGAGCTGCCAGATCATCGCCGTCGACACCATGAGGAACACGCCCCACCGCGCACCGATGTCGGCGATCTGGTCGAACCGCGCGGCCGCGTCGTCGAGCCGGTCGGTGGTCATGTAGGCCATTCCGGCCAGGCTCACGAGCAGCTGCGACTGGTCCATGGCCGCCAACCCGCCGCGCAGGGCCCGGTCGAGGAGGCTGTTGGTGACCTCGGCGCCGGCGTCCCCGGCGACGGCCGAGGCGGCGAGCGCGGCCAGGACCGCGCACTCGCCCGGGGTGTCGCCGGCCAGCTTCTGTTCCCACAGCCGCCCGGCGAGTTGGCGGGCCACGGGGAGGGTGGACATCTGGTCGTAACCGATCAGGAGCATCTGGGCCTGCAGGAACCAGGACACCTCACGGGCCATCCCGGAGCCGTCCTCGGCCTGCCGCAGGTCCTCCACCGCGCGGGCGAGCACCTCGACGGCGTCCGCGTGCTCATGCCCGAGGAACAGCGCGTTGGCGAGCTGGTAGGCCGCCTGGGCGCGCGAGTACGGGTCCGTCAGCATGGCCGAGGCCTGTGTCAGATGATGCCGCGCGGCGCCGACATCGAGCTGTAACTCGTCCTCGCCCAACTCCAGCAGCAGCGGCCCGCGTTCCTTGCCGGACATCGGCTCGCGCAGGGCCCGGCGCAGATAGGTCGCGGTGATCTCCGGGGCGCCTCGGCCGCGTGTGGCCCGCGCCGCCTGCCGCAGGACGTCGACCCGCCAGGCCTCGCCGTTCGGTTCGGCCAGCATCAGGTGGGCGGCCACCAGATGGTCGGCCGCCCCCTCGCGTCGCAGCAGTTCGGCCGCCCGTGCGTGTCCGGCGGCCAGTTCCACCGGTCCGACGACGGTCTCGGCGATCGCGGTGCGGACCAGGGGATGATCGAAACGCGCCGCCTCACCGGGTGCCAGGATGCCGATCCGCTGCAGCCGGCGGCCGTGCTCCCGGGCCTGCGCCTCGCCCAACTCCGCCAGTTCGGCGGCGAGATGCCAGTCGGCCCCGTCGCCCAGCACCGTCAGGGCCTCGACCAGACGCCGGGTCGGCTCCGGCTCGTCCGTCAGCCGCTTCACCACGGTGTCCGCCAGGATCCGGCCGCGGAACTCCTCGACCAGATGAGCCTGGTCGTCGGCGGGTCTGACAGCGTTGTCGGCAAGGGTCCGGAGTAACTCGCGCAGCAGCAGGGGGTTGCCCTGGGCCGACTCGGCGCAGGCGGCGGCGAACCGCGGTTCCGCGTCCTGGCCCAGACTCGTCCGCACCAGCCGGGCCACGCTGTCGGCGCCCAGTGCGGGCAGCACGACCGGCAGGCAGTCCGGCTGGGCGGCGATCCGCTCCAGCAACGGCTCGGCCTGGGTCCCGCTGTCCGGCCGTGCCGTCAGCACCAGCAGCAACGGCAGACCGCTCAGACGCCGCGTCAGGTACTCCAGCCACCGTACGGACGGGCCGTCCGCCCAGTGCGCGTCGTCGACCACGAGGGCGACCGGCCCGTCGTCCGTGACATGCACCATCAGCCAGTACAGGCTGTGCAGCAGGCCGGGTGACGCCTCGGGCGACAGCCCTCCGACCTCGCCCGCTCCAGGCACCCGCAGCGCGTGCGACGCCGGCTCCGCCGGGCCCGACAGCAGCCGCTCCCGCCCGGCGCCACCGGCTTGGGCCAGCAGCGGTTCCGTCAGCTGCCGCAGTACCGAGAAGGCGAAGTCCTGCTCCAGCTCTCCGCCGCTGCCGCGCACCACCCTGATCCCCCGCGACTGCTCGGCCGCCGCCCAGGCGTTCACCAGGGAGGTCTTCCCCATCCCCGCGCTCGCCCGCACCAGCACCACCCCGCCCCGGCCGGCCCGGGCCGCACCGGCCGCGCGCTCGAGCACCTCCAGCTGACCGCGGCGGTCGAGCAGACCTGATTCCGGCACACCGTCATCGGCGGGAGGACCGTCCGGCCGACCGGAACGGCCGGCGGCGAGCAGTGCGGCAGCGTCGGCGTCGGGCAGTCCCAGCGCCGACACCAGCAGCTCCACCGTGCGCCGCTGCGGCCGCTGCCGATGGCCCCGCTCCAGATCCCTGATCGACCTGGCCGCCAGTCCGGCGGCCTCGGCCAGTTCCTCCTGCGTCAGACCCGCGGCCCGGCGTAAGTCCCGCAATATCTCACCGAACGTCATCACACGCCCCTCACGGCAGCGCAGGACGCCGACCGCCCGGAAAATGTGACGGTGTGCCGCCGTGCCACTACTGATCATCAGTGTCGGGTCAGGACCCTACCCGGGAGACCAGGAGGCCTGCCAGTACAACTCCGGGCACTCAGGCTCCGGGGGCGATGCCGCACCGGGGTGCCCCGAAGGCTGCCCTCGGAGCACTGTTCCGTGCTGTCGGGGGCCGGATACGCTCATGACCCTTTTTGCCACGCGCGCGGCCTGCGTGGCCTCACGGGTCACCTGCGCAGGTGGCAGCCCGAGCTGAGCGCCGAGGTCCTGCACGACGGCTGGCTGCGCACCGGGGACGCCGGTTACCGGGACGAGGACGGCTATCTGTACATCGCCGGCCGCTACCAGCAGATGATCGAACTCGCGGTGGGCCATCAGGCCTTCCCCGCCGAGCTGGAGGTCCTCCTGCTCACTCACCCGGCGGTGGAGCAGTGCATGGTCTTCGGCGTGCGCCGCCCGGACGACGCCGAGGACATCCACGCGGCGATCGTCCCGTCCCCCGGGCACACCCCGGATCCCGCCGCGATCCGGGACTTCGTGACGACCCGCAAAGGCCCCCTCTACACCCCGAGCGCCCTGCACGTCCTGACCTCGATGCCGCTCAACCCGGTCGGCGAGCCCGACAGGCCCCGGGTACGGGCCCGACTCGGCCTGACGGACGAGGGCTTCGCCGTCTCCTGAGCCCCGGGCGGGTTCCGGAGGGGCCCGTGGTCTCCCCGCACCCCGTCAGATGGCGCCGCGGATGGCCTGCTCGAAGCCCTCGACGTGACGGCGGGCGAGGTGCGCCGCCCGGTCCGGGTCGCCGGCGACGACCGCCTCGATCAGCGGGCCGTGTTCTCCCACGTGGCCGGCCATGTCGGAGAGACGGTCGATGAACAGGCACCAGATGCGGGTGGCCAGGTTGTCGTAGCGGACGAGGGTGTCCTCCAGGTACGGGTTGTGCGTGGTGGCGTAAATGGTGCGGTGGACCCGGAGATCCAGGTGCATCAGCTCGACGGCGTCGTGCGGACGGGACTCCGCGGCCTCCAGTTGCCGCCGCAGTGCCGTCAGTGCGGCGCGGTCCGCCGCCGTAGCGCGCCGTGCGGCCTGGGCGCAGGCCAGGGGTTCGAGCTCCTGGCGCACCTCGGAGATATGGGCCAGGTCGGTGATGTTGACATCGGTCGCGAAGGTGCCCCGGCGCGGGTAGGTCGTGATCAGGCGCTCGTACTGGAGCCGCTTGAGCGCCTCGCGCACCGGAGTGCGGCCGACGCCGAGGGACTGCCCCAGCTGCTCCTCGTTGATCGGCGCGCCCGGGCGGATCTCGAGCATGACGAGCCGGTCCCGGATGGCCCGGTAGGCGCGTTCGGCGAGGGAGAACTCCTCACCGTCCTGGGGCGCCGTCGCCGCCTGATGCATGAACTGCCCCCTTGACCTGTTCCGCGAAGCTCACATACCTTACCGCACAGTCTGATATATCAATTGCTCAACAGTCGGCTGTCAGGATGGTGCGCAGATGGCAACCAACCCCTCGCTCAGCACATTCACCTCCCCCCTCGCCCTCCCGCTCAGTGAACTCGACCCGGACGTCGCCGCCGCGGTGAACGCCGAGCTGCACCGCCAGCAGTCCACGCTCGAGATGATCGCCTCGGAGAACTTCGCCCCCGCCGCCGTCATGGAGGCCCAGGGCTCGGTGCTGACCAACAAGTACGCCGAGGGGTACCCGGGCCGCCGTTACTACGGCGGCTGCGAACACGTCGACGTCGTCGAGCAGCTGGCCATCGCCCGGGTGAAGGAGCTGTTCGGCGCCGAGGCCGCGAACGTGCAGCCGCACTCCGGCGCCCAGGCCAACGCGGCCGCGATGTTCGCGCTGCTCCAGCCCGGCGACACGATCCTGGGCCTCGACCTGGCGCACGGCGGGCACCTCACCCACGGCATGCGCCTCAACTACTCGGGCAAGCTGTACAACGTCGTGCCCTACCACGTGCGCGAGTCCGACATGCGCATCGACATGGACGAGGTCGAACAGCTCGCGCTCGCGCACCGGCCGAAGATGATCGTCGCCGGGTGGTCGGCCTACCCGAGGCAGCTGGACTTCGCGGCCTTCCGCCGGATCGCCGACGCGGTGGGCGCCTACCTGATGGTGGACATGGCGCACTTCGCCGGACTGGTGGCCGCGGGCCTGCACCCGAGCCCGGTGCCGTACGCCGACGTCGTCACGACGACCACGCACAAGACCCTCGGCGGACCGCGCGGCGGAGTGATCCTCAGCCGGGCCGACCTGGCCAAGAAGATCAACTCCGCGGTCTTCCCGGGCCAGCAGGGCGGCCCGCTGGAGCATGTCATCGCGGCGAAGGCGGTCGCCTTCAAGGTGGCGGCGGGCGAGGAGTTCAAGGACCGCCAGCAGCGCACGCTCAAGGGCGCGAAGATCCTCGCCGGCCGGCTGCTGGCCGACGACGTGGCCGAGGCCGGTATCACCGTGCTGACCGGCGGCACCGAGGTCCATCTGGTCCTGGTCGACCTGCGCGACTCCGCGCTCGACGGGAAGCAGGCCGAGGACCGGCTGCACCGCATCGGCATCACCGTCAACCGCAACGCGGTGCCCTTCGACCCGCGCCCGCCGATGGTGTCGTCCGGGCTGCGGATCGGCACCCCGGCCCTGGCCACCCGCGGCTTCGGCGAGGCGGAGTTCCGCGAGGTCGCCGACATCATCGCCCAGGCCCTGAAGGACGAGCGGCTCGGCGACGAGCGCGCCGCCGAACTGCGCGGCCGGGTCGAGAAGCTCGCCGCCGCCTTCCCCCTGTACCCCCACCTGCCCTACGCGAACGGAGCCGCGGCATGACCGCCGAGCCGCTGCCGGAGCACCCGGACTTCCTCTGGCGCAACCCCGAGCCGCGCTCCTCGTACGACGTCGTCATCGTCGGCGCGGGCGGCCACGGCCTGGCCACCGCCTACTACCTCGCCAAGAACCACGGCGTCACCAATGTCGCGGTCCTGGAGAAGGGCTGGCTGGCGGGCGGGAACATGGCCCGCAACACCACGATCATCCGTTCCAACTACCTGTGGGACGAGAGCGCGGCGATCTACGAGCACGCGCTGAAGCTGTGGGAGCGGCTCCCGGAGGAGCTGGACTACGACTTCCTGTTCAGCCAGCGCGGCGTCCTCAACCTCGCGCACACCCTCCAGGACGTCCGCGAGGGCATGCGCCGCGTCAACGCCAACAAGCTCAACGGCGTCGACGCCGAGTGGCTCGAACCGGAGGACGTCGCCAAGGTCTGCCCCATCGTCAACGTCTCGTCCCGCACCCGGTACCCGGTCCTCGGCGGCACCTTCCAGCCGCGGGCCGGGATCGCCAAGCACGACCACGTCGCCTGGGCGCTGGCCCGCCGGGCCGACGAGCTGGGCGTGGACCTGATCCAGGGCTGCGAGGTCACCGGCTTCGTCAAGGACGGCGACCGGGTGGTGGGCGTCGAGACCAACCGGGGCCGTATCCTCGCCGGCCGGGTCGGGCTCGCGGCCGCCGGGCACAGCAGCGTGCTCGCCGAACTGGCCGGCTTCCGGCTGCCGATCCAGTCCCACCCGCTCCAGGCGCTCGTCTCCGAGCTGCACGAGCCGGTGCACCCCACGGTGGTCATGTCGAACCACGTGCACGTCTACGTCTCCCAGGCGCACAAGGGCGAGCTGGTGATGGGCGCGGGCGTCGACTCGTACAACGGCTACGGGCAGCGCGGCTCCTTCCATGTGATCGAGCAGCAGATGGCCGCCGCGGTCGAGCTGTTCCCGATCTTCGCGCGGGCGCACGTCCTGCGGACCTGGGGCGGCATCGTCGACGTCTCCCCGGACGCCTCGCCGATCATGGGCGCCACCCCCGTCGGGAACCTGTACGTCAACTGCGGCTGGGGAACCGGCGGGTTCAAGGCCACCCCGGCGGCCGGCTGGGCCTTCGCGCACACCCTCGCGACCGGCGAACCGCACCCGCTGAACGCCCCCTTCGCGCTCGAACGCTTCACGACGGGCGCGTTGATCGACGAGCATGGCGCGGCAGCCGTGGCCCACTGACGAGACCGCTGAAAGAAGGACACCGTGCTGCTGATCAGCTGCCCCTGGTGCGGTCCCCGTGACGAGACCGAGTACCACTACGGCGGACAGGCCCATGTCCCCTACCCCGAGACCCCCGCGGACCTCACCGACGCGCAGTGGGCCGAGTACGTCTTCTACCGCGACAACCCCAAGGGCCCCTTCGCCGAGCGGTGGGTGCACAGCACCGGCTGCCGTCGCTGGTTCAACGTCCTGCGCGACACCGTCAGCAACGAGGTGCTCCGCTCCTACCGGTCCGACGAGCCCCGCCCCGAACTGCCCCAGGCCGGAGGGAACCGATGACAGACCAGGACTTCCGGCTCCCGCAGGGGGGCCGCGTCGACCGCGGCACCGTGCTGCGCTTCACCGTCGGCGGGCGGGAGCTGACCGGGCACCCCGGTGACACCGTCGCCTCGGCGATGCTGGCGAACGGCCTCGTCGAGGTCGCGCCCTCGCTCTACCGCGGCCGTCCGCGCGGTGTCGTCGCCGCGGGCGTCGAGGAGCCCAACGCCCTGCTGCAGATCGACGGCCCCTGTTCCGAGGGCATGCTGCCGGCGACGGCGGTGGAGCTGTACGACGGCCTGTCGGCGACGTCGCTGTCCGGCATGGGCCGGCTCGACCCGAACCCCGACCCCGCCGGCTACGACAAGAAGTACGTCCACACCGATGTCCTGGTCGTCGGTGCCGGACCCGCCGGGCTCGCGGCCGCCGCCGCTGCCGCCGGCTCCGGCGCCCGGGTGATCCTCCTCGACGACCAGCCCGAGCCCGGCGGTTCGCTGCTCTCCGGGCGCTCCGAGCGGGTCGGCGGGCACAGCGCCCTCGCCTGGGTGGCCGAGGTCCGCGCGGCGCTCGACGCCGCCCCCGAGGTCACGGTCCTGCCCCGCACCACGGCCTTCGGCTCGTACGACGCCAACTACGTGCTGGCCCTGCAGCGGCGCACCGACCACCTCGGGACCTCCGCACCCGAGGGCGTCTCGCGCCAGCGGCTGTGGCACATCCGCGCCCGCCAGGTGGTCCTGGCGACCGGCGCGCACGAACGTCCGCTGGTCTTCGCCGGGAACGACCGGCCCGGGGTGATGCTCGCCGGGGCCGTGCGCACGTATCTCAACCGGTACGCCGTGGCGGCGGGTTCGCGGGCCGTGGTGAGCACGACCAACGACAGCGCCTACGACACGGCCGCCGATCTCCACGCGGCCGGCGTCGGCATCGCCGCCGTCGTGGACGCGCGGCCCGAACTGTCCCACCGGGCCGCCGAGTTCGCGGTGGCGAGCGGGGTGCGGGTGCTGACGGGCAGCACGGTGGTCGACACGGCGGGCGAGAGCCGGCTCACCGGCGTCACCGTGCACGCCCTCGACGCCGACGGCCAACTCACCGGCACACCCGAGTCGTTCGACTGCGACCTGCTCGCCGTCTCGGGCGGCTGGAGCCCGGTGGTGCACCTGCACAGCCAGCGGCAGGGCAGGCTGCGCTGGGACGAGGACCTGGTCGCCTTCGTGCCCGACGGCGCCGTCCGGGACCAGCAGGTGGTCGGTGCGGCGCGCGGGACGTACGACCTCGACGGCTGTCTGGCCGAAGGTGCCCGGGCGGGTGCGCTGGCCGCGACGGACGCCGGGTTCCCCGTCGCCGTGCCCTCGCCGGGCGCGGCCCGGCCGGTGAGTCCGACGCGTGCCCTGTGGCTGGTACCCGCTGTCGAAGGCGAACCCGGCAGCTGGGACAGCCACTTCGTGGACCTCCAGCGCGATGTCACCGTCGCCGACGTCTGGCGCTCCACCGGGGCCGGCATGCGCGGTGTCGAGCACGTCAAGCGCTACACCTCGCTCGGCACCGCCAACGACCAGGGCAAGACGTCCGGCGTCAACGCGATCGGTGTCATCGCCGAGGCCCTCGGCGGTTCGCTGGGCGAGATCGGCACCACGGCCTACCGGGCGCCGTACACGCCGATCGCCTTCGCCGCCCTCGCCGGGCGCGAGCGCGGCGAGCTGTTCGACCCGGAGCGGACCACCTCCATCCACAGCTGGCATGTGGCGCACGGCGCGGAGTTCGAGGACGTCGGGCAGTGGAAGCGGCCCTGGTACTACCCGCGGCCCGGTGAGGACATGGACACCGCTGTTGCCCGCGAGTGCCGTGCGGCCCGGGAGGGGGTGGCGTTCATGGACGCCTCCACCCTCGGCAAGATCGAGATCTGGGGCGCCGACGCGGGCGAGTTCCTCAACCGCGTGTACACCAACGCCTTCAAGAAGCTCAAGCCGGGCACCGCCCGCTACGGCGTGATGTGCAAGCCCGACGGCATGATCTTCGACGACGGTGTGACACTGCGCCTCGACGACAACCGCTACTTCATGACCACCACGACCGGCGGCGCCGCCGGGGTCCTGGACTGGCTGGAGGAGTGGCTGCAGACCGAGTGGCCCGAACTCGACGTGCACTGCACCTCGGTGACCGAGCAGTGGTCGACGATCGCCGTCGTCGGCCCGAAGTCGCGCGAGGTCGTTGCCCAGCTCGCGCCGGACGTCGACCTGTCCGCCGAGGCGTTCCCGTTCATGGCCTTCCGCGAGACCACCCTGGCCTCCGGCATCCCGGCCCGGATCTGCCGGATCTCCTTCTCCGGCGAACTCGCCTACGAGATCAACGTCTCCGCGTGGTACGGCCTCGCCGTCTGGGCGCAGGTGTACGGGGCCGGGCAGCCGTACGGCATCACCCCGTACGGCACCGAGACCATGCACGTGCTGCGGGCGGAGAAGGGCTACATCATCGTCGGCCAGGACACCGACGGCACCGTGACCCCGCAGGACGCGGGGATGTCCTGGGTGGTCTCGAAGCAGAAGGACTTCATCGGCAAGCGGTCCTACTCCCGTGCCGACACCGCCCGCACCGACCGCAAGCAGCTGGTCGGCCTGCTGCCGAGCGACCGCACCACCCGGCTCCCCGAGGGCACCCAACTCGTCGCGCCGGACGTCGACCTGCGGACGGTGCCCGTGCCGATGCTCGGCCACGTCACCTCCAGCTACCACAGCCCGGCCCTCGGCCGCCCCTTCGCCCTGGCCCTCGTCGCCGGCGGGCAGGCGAGGATCGGCGAGACCCTCCTCGCCCCGGTGGGCGAGGACCTCGTGCCCGTCGAGGTGACCGACTTCGTCCTCTACGACCCCGAAGGGACCAGGCGAGATGGCTGAGCCGACGATCACGGCGGAGGCGGGCGCGGGACCGGTGGCTCTGCGCACCAGCCCGCTGGAACATCTTGCGGACCGGATGCGGGAGGCCGCCGTCACCGGCGACCGCGGTGTCACGCTCGCCGAGTGGCCGTTCATCACCATGGTGAACCTGCGTGCCGACCCCGAGTCCGAGGCGGCCGACCGCATCGGGAACGCCCTGGGCGCGCCGCTCCCCCGCGCCTGCGGCCACACCTCCGCCTCCGGCCCCCACACGGTCGCCTGGCTCGGTCCCGACGAGTGGCTCGTACTGTCCCAGGCCGACGGAACCGCGGTGGCCGCCGAGTTGCGGCAGGCGCTCGGCGAGGACCCGGGCTCGGTGGTGGACGTGTCCGCGAACCGCACCACGCTGGAGCTGGGCGGGCCGGCCGCCCGGCAGGTGCTGGAGAAGGGGTGCCCGCTGGATCTGCACCCCCGGTCCTTCGGCCCCGGCCAGGCGGTGTCGACCACGGTCGGCCCGGTCGCGGTGCTGCTCTGGCAGGTCGACGAGGCACCGACGTACCGGCTGCTGCCCCGCTCCTCGTTCGCCGACCACCTGGCGCGCTGGCTCATCGACGCGATGAACGAGTACCGCGGCCCGGCGGTGCCCTGACAGGGCTCGGCGCGCCCCGGCCGCCTGGCGTGCGTACGCCTGCGGCCGGGGCCGGGTCCCCGGGCCGGCCGTCCTCGCTGTGGACCGGCGCGCGCACGGGCGTGGTCAGCGCCCGTGGTGGTGCATGACGTGCTTGGTGCGGGAGTAGTCGTCCAGGGCATAGATCGACAAGTCCCGGCCGTAGCCGGAGCCCTTGAAGCCGCCCCAGGGAACCTCACTGGCCAGCACCAGGTGGGAGTTGACCCAGACGGTGCCGAAGTCGAGGCGGGCTGCGACGGCGTGGCTGCGGCGGGCGTTCTCGGTCCACACGGATGCGGACAGGCCGAAGGGAACGTCGTTGGCCCGCCGTACCGCCTCGTCCTCCTCGGTGAACGTCTCGACCGTGATCACCGGGCCGAAGATCTCCTGGCGGGCCGCTTCGGCCCCTTCGGGTACGTCGACCAGGACGGTCGGGGCGATGAAGTAGCCGGGGCCGTCGAGGGCTCCGCCTCCCGTGGCGGCGCGGATGCCTTCCTTCTGCGCGCGCTCCAGATACCCGGTCACCCGGTCGAAGTGAGCCTTCGAAACCATGGGGCCGACTTCCACCTTCTCCCCGGCGGCGGGCTCACCGACGACCAACGTCTTCACCTCGCCGACGAGTTGCTCGACGAACTGCTCCGCGACCGACTCGTGCACCAGGACGCGGCAGGCTGCTCCGCACTCCTGGCCCGAGTTCCAGAAGCCGGCGACGCGCAACGCCTGTGCGGCGGCCGTCAGATCGGCGTCCGGGAAGACCACGACCGGTGCCTTGCCGCCGAGTTCGAGGTGGACCCGCTTGAGGCTCTCTGCGGCGGTCCGGGCGACGGCACGGCCGCTGTTGACCGAGCCGGTCAGGGCGATCATGTCGATGTCCGGGTGCTCGGCGAGCCGAGCGCCGACGACAGGGCCGTACCCGTTGACGACGTTCAGGACCCCCGCGGGCAGCAGGTCGGCGACGAGTTCGGCGAACTTCAGGGTGGTCAGCGGGGTCTGCTCGGACGGCTTGAGGACCAGGGTGTTGCCGGCGGCGAGGATCGGCGCGATCTTCCAGGCGGCCATGAGCAGCGGGTAGTTCCAGGGGGTGACCACGCCGATCACACCGAGCGGTTCGCGCAGGATGACCGAGAGGTGGTCCTCGGCGTAGTCACCGGCCGCCAGGGACGTGGTCGCGCGTACCGCACCGGCCATGAAGCGGAAGGTGTCGACGGCCTGGCCCACGTCGTCCCGGGAGACCGCGAGCGGCTTGCCGGTGTTCGCCGACTCCAGCCTGGCCAGCGGCTCGCTGTTCTCCGCCAGCCGGTCGGCGATGGCATGCAGGACCTCGGAGCGCTCCCTGGGGACCCGCCGTGCCCACTGCTCCTTGGCCGCCGCGGCGGCGGCCACGGCTCGGTCGACGTCCTGCGAAGTCCCCGCGGGAACACGGGCGATGACCTTCTCCGTACAGGGGTCGACCACATCAATGACGCCGTCGCCCGACGCCCCGGCGAAGGCCCCGTCGACGAAGTGCGCGGCCGGGGGCAGGTCGGTCTCGGTGATCAGGGGCGTGGCGTCCGCCGCTCGTCGGGCTGTGGTCATGGTCGGTGGCTCCTTGGGTGAGGTGGGGTGCCGACGGCCGCCCGCCGGCAGCTGCTCCGGGCCGCCGCCCGCGTCCTCGGCGCCGAGACCGGCGCCGAGGCACGTCGCGATGTGCGGTGTCGGGCTCGGACGCGGAACGGACGGCGTGTTCGTCGAGGAAGGAAGAGCCCGGCTCAGCGCGCGGCGGACAGCTGCGGCAGCGCCTCGACGAGGGACGCGATCCGGGCGGCCGTGGCGGTGTCGAGAGGCAGGACCGGTTCCCTGGGCGCGCCGACGGGGAACCCGGCCGCGTTCAGCGCGGCCTTGACCGCCGGGATGAACGGGGCGGACATGATGGCGTCCATCAGCGGGTAGATCCGGGCCCATTCGGCCCGCGCCCGGTCGAGCTCGCCGGCGCGCACCGCGCGGTGGACCGACACGAGTTCGGCCGGCATCACGTTCGCGGTCCCGGCCATGACTCCGGCGGCGCCCTCGGCGATCGCCTGGAGCAGCAGGCTGTCCCAGCCGACGAACGTGGAGATGACGTCGCCGTGGTGGTGGATCAGCTGCCCGGCCTGGGCCATGTCGCCGCTGGTGTCCTTGATGTACTTGATGTTCTCGACCTCGCGGGCGAGCTTCCCGACGATCTCCGGGGTGAGGTTGACGCCGGTGGCCCCGGGCAGGTTGTAGAGCATGATCGGGATGTCCACGGCGGCGGCGACGGTGTGCAGGTAGCGCAGCGTCTCGTCGAGGGTGAGCGTCTCGTAGTACGGGGTGACGACCATCAGCACCGAGGCTCCGGCGTCCTGCGCGTGCCGGGAGAGTTCGACCGCTTCCCTGGTGCTCAGCGCACCGGTCTGCGCGACGACCGGCACCCGTCCGGCCGTCTGGTCCACGACGGTCTCGACGACCTGGCGCCGCTCCGCGCCGGTCATCGCCGCGAATTCGCCGGTGGAGCCGCAGGCGACGACGCCGTCGACCCCGCCGTCGATGCTGCGGTCGACCAGGCGGCGCAGGGTCTTCTCGTCGAGCTGCCCGTCCGGGGCGAAGGGGGAGGCAAGTGCGGTCAGAACGCCGCTGAGATGTGCCGACATGGGTGAATCTCCTCAGGTGAGGCCACGAAATACGGAGTACGGGTAGGAAGGGGAGCTATGAGGCGGCAGGCACCGGCGTCAACCCGTGCCGGACGGTGGTCTGGCGTTCGGTGGCCAGCAGGCTCCGTGCTTCCTGGGCGGCGGACAGGCCGGTCTGGATCGCGGTCTCGGTGTAGAGGGTGCCGAGGTAGTCACCGGCCAGCAGGACCCTTCCGCTGCGACGGGTCAGCGTGGGCTGCAGCCTGCCCCGGCCGGGGAAGCAGTACGGGGCACCGGTGGGCCAGCGCTGGACCTCGGCCTCGACGACATGGGCGGGGAAACCGGGCAGGACCTGGTCCAGGTCGTCGAGATAGATCCGGCGGATCTCCTCGTCATCGTGCTCCAGCAGTTCGCGGGCGAGGCTGCCCGGAGAGAACACCATCAGACTGCTGCCGGGCCGACGCTCCCGCTCGTAACCGTGCACGACATTCGACATGTTCAGCGCGATGTTGAAGGACCGCTTCGGTGTCGCGATGCCATAGGCGTCGTCCCAGACCTGCCGGCCCGTCTCGTCGCTGAGGAACGCCGCACTCACATACGGGCCGTAGACAATCTTCGACAGGGCCTCACGGACGTCCTTGTCGAGGTCCACGGCGATCCGGTGGCTGACGGTCGCCGGGGTGGCCAGGACCACATAGCGCGCCTCCACCTCCTGTGCGACGCCGTCCTGCCGGTAACGGACCACGACGGAGTCCTTCTTCTGGACGACCTCGTCGACGACGGCGCCCAGCCGCACCCGGTCCGACAGAGCCGCGGCGATGCTCTCCGTGAGCGTGGACGGACCACCGACGATGCTCTGCGAAAGCCCCCCGCCGATGTTCCACACCAGACTGAAGTAGCCCACGCCCGCGCCCGCCGCGAGCTGGTCCATGTCCGCGGACGAACGCGTCACCGTCGGCTTGAACAACGCCTCGGCATCCTCGGGCAGTTCCCCGATGAAATCCTGGAAGGAGCGGTCGTTCATGAAGTCGTAGATCCGCTGCTGATGCTGCGCCGCGGTCTCGCCCTTGCGCCGCTGCACGATCCGGGCGTAACGCGCCACATGCACCGCGACCTTGGCACCCGCCCGCACCATGCCGACGCGCGCGGACGTCGCCATGGGGATGCGCAACGGATACGTCTCCACCCGGCCCTTGAGCAGCAGCCTGCCGTTCATCGACAACCCGGCCAGTGAACCGGGCACCGGTACGGAATCCACTCCCGTGCTGTCCAGCAGCCAGGACGTCGCCGAGTTCCCGCCGGCGTAGACATGCCCACCCCAGTTCAGCCAGTACGGTCCCCGGCGCTCCGACCGGATGCGGCCGCCGACGCGCCCCTCCGATTCGAGCAGGAGCGTGTCCCAGTGCCGCAGTCGCCAGCCCGCGGCCAGTCCCGCGATGCCGCCTCCGACGATCACTACGTCCTTCATCGATGCACTCCTACACAGTTACGGGGGGGAAGATTTCGGCAGCCGGGCTGCCGCCTCCGGGCCCCCACCGGGTGGGGGCCCGTTCCGGCGCCGACGCTCAGACGGCGGCGGCGTGACCTGCGGGTTGACCTGCCGTGGAGGGCAGGGCGGCGGCCTCGTGGAGGGCCATCCCACGGGTCTCCGGCGCCCAGAAGACGGAGACGACAGCACCCACGGCGTTGATGACGGCAGCCGCGATCATGGTGCCGCCGATGCCCCAGTCCGTCAGGGCCATGGGGACCAGGTAGGTGCCGACGGCGGCGCCGATCCGGCTGGCGGAGGAGGCCAGGCCGACGGCCGAGCCGCGGACCTCGGTCGGGAACAGTTCGTTCGGGTAGATCCACTGCAGGATCTGGGTGCCGCCGATGATGAGCGCGTACAGCAGGAACAGGGTCATGACCACGCCGGCCGGGGCACCGGGGAAGATGCCCAACAGGAGCAGCGCCAGACCCGACCAGACGAAGCTGTGGATGACCAGGGGACGCCGGCCTATGCGGTTCACGCCGAGCAGCGCGATCAAACAGCCGATCATGAACATCACGGTGATCAGGGCCGACCCGACATTGGCCAGCGAGCCTTCGAGCTTGAGCGCGCCCAGGATCTTCGGGCCGAAGGCGTAGATGGCGAAGAGCGGGATGATGGAACAGGTCCAGAAGACGGAGATGTAGAGCATCCGGCCGCCGTAACCCGAACGGATGATCGCCTTGATGTCGACGTTCTCGCGCTCCTCCGCCTCGTCGGGCAGGTCGGCGATCGTCACGTCGGGGCCGTAGACCTTCTCGAGAACGGCGTTCGCCTCCTCGATGCGGCCCTTGTTGGCCAGCCAGCGCGGGGACTCGGGCGTACCGTGGCGCAGCAGCACGATGACCGTCGCCGGCAGCGCGGCGCTGGCCAGCATCCACCGCCAGCCGTCGTCGCCGACCTGCAGCAGCGCCTCGCCCACGATGTACGCCACCGCCGCGCCCACGAACCACATGACGACCAGACCGCCGAGGAGCGGACCCCGGTAGCGCCGGGGCGTGAACTCGGCCAGCAGCGAGGTGGCGATGGGGTAGTCCGCGCCGACCGCCACGCCGATCAGCAGCCGCAGCACGAAGAGCCACACCGGGTCGTTGGCCCAGAACTGGGCGACGGAGCAGCCGATGATGGCGATCAGGTCGATGGTGTACAGCAACTGCCGGCCGAACCTGTCGGTGAGCCAGCCGCCCGCGAAGGCGCCGAGGAAGATCCCGATGAGCGCGGACGCGCCGATGAGACCTTCCGCGGAGTTCGACAGGTTCAGCTGCGGCGAGATCTGCGTCATCGCGACGCCGATGATGCTCAGGACGTAGCCGTCGAGGAACGGGCCCCCCGAGGAGTACAGCGCCAGTTTCTTGTGGAAGCGGGACAGGGGCGCGTCATCCACCCTGTTGCCTGCGGTTACGGTCATCACAGCCTCCGGGAGCGGTTCCCGGCCTTGCCCATGACTAGGGTAGGTCCGGTCCAGGTCGGTGTTGATGTGCGGTACTGCGAGGACGCGAGCGCTGCCGGGTGCGGGGTGGGCCCAGGCTCGCCGGTACGGGGCGAACTCGCGGTTTCTCGGGGACGCCGGCAACGTGACCGCCGGATGACACCGAAGTATGTGAAGCCTCGGGGCGGCCAACAATGCCCCCATTGCCAGACCGGCCCGCGGTGTTCATCCGAATCAGAAATTCGGCTACGGTTGCCGGCATGGCAGGCCGTCCCCGCAGCACCGTGATCCTCACCGAGGAGGAACGGACCGCTCTCGTGGCCTGGACCCGCAGCCGCAACTGCTCACAGGCCCGGGCGCTGCGCGCGCGGATCGTGCTGGGGTGTGCGGACGAGCCGACCAACAGCGCCGTGGCCGCGCGCCTCGGCGTCTCCCGCGACATGGTCGCCAAGTGGCGCGCCCGCTTCCTGGCCGAACGGCTCGACGGCCTCGACGAGCAGCCTCGTCCCGGCCGGCCTCCCGTCGCCGACGACGACACCGTGGCGCATGTCCTCGTGCGCACCCTCACCCCACCACCGCCGGGTGTCCGGCGGTCCTGGTCGACCCGTTCCATGGCGGCCGAGACCGGCCTCAGCCAGAGCACGGTGAACCGGATCTGGCGCGCCTGCGGCCTTCAGCCGGGGGCGCGCGTCGGGGCCGGTCCGCGCCGGGCGTGGTCCCTTCCCGACGGGGCCGAGGAGTTGGCCGGCCTGTTCCTGGCCCCGCCCGTGTGCGTGCTCGCCGTGACGGTGCGCTCGGGACGGCGCGGGGCGGCGCGCACCCCCCAGGTGACCACCGGGCACCGGTTGTTCGGCCGGGACGGCGAGATTCCCCATGTACTGGCCGTGGCCTGCGCCTTCGCGGCGCTGCGGGGCAACCGGCACACGGAGGACGCGCCCTGGGCGGAACTGGCCGCCCTGCGGGCGTTCGTGGAGCGGGTGCGGGCGGCCGCGGACGGCGGGGCGACGGTCCACCTGCTGACGTACGGCCTGCCGGCCGAGGCGGAGGGCATCGTGGAAGGGCCGGACACGGCCGGGGCGGAGGGCGCCACGGCACAGCCGGACACGGCCGGGTCCCCGCGCCCGCGCTGGCACCACGCGCCCAGTCCGACGGCGTGGACCGACGAGACCCGGCGCGTCCTCGCCGCCGGAGGCCACCTGCCCGACGAGGCCGCGCCCGACCCGCACCGCCTGCGCGACGCACTGCTGGCCTGGTCCACCACCTGGACCCCGTCCGCGCCCGCCTTCGACCGGGTCGCCGCACCGCGTACGCCCTACGACAGCATCGCCATCTGCGGGTCCGGAAACGACTCGGACGCCTCTGTCGTGCGCGCATGGGGTGACGCGGACGTCCCCGTGGCGACCGGGATCACACCGCCCGACACACCGCCCGGAGCCCCCGCCGCCACCGACCCGGTCGTGCGGCTGCTGCGCGAGGCCGTCCTCGCCGGCGGCCACCGGCCCGGCGACCGCGTCGGGGAGACACCGCTCGCGGTCCGCCTCGGGCTCTCCCGCAGGATCGTCCGCGCGGGCCTGCACGCGCTGGCCGAGGAGGGCATGCTCGACCTGCTCCCGGGCGGCGCGACCGCCGTGCCCACCGTCACCGCGAAGGACGTCCTCGACCTCTACGCCCTGCGCGCCAGTCTCGGGGCGCTGCTCATCCGCCGTCTGGCCATGCTCGGCCCCGAGCGGCTGGCCCCGGCCGGCGCGGCGCTGGCGGAGGTCCGCGCCGCCGCCAGGAACCGCGACCCCATCCGGATACGCGAGGTCGACCTCTGGTTCCAGGACGCCCTCGCCCGCGCCGCGGACCTCCCGCAGGCCACCCGCACCTTCGAACGCCTCACGGCCCGGCTGCGTATGTTCGTCACGGTCCTGGACATGGACTACAGCCAGGCGGTCGACACCATCACCGACGAGGACATCGCCGTCCACGACGCGCTGCGCGCCGCCGACGGCAACGAGGCGGCCCGTCTGTGGCGGGTCAAGATCGAACGCTGCGTCCGCTACATGATCGCCCGGCTCCCCGACGACGACGTCGCCCCGTATGTCTGGACCACCCTGGCGGGCAGGCCCCGGCTGCACCCGGAGGAGCCCAGGACCGCACCGCACTGAGCCGCGGACCCGGGCACCGCCGGATCGCTCGCCGTGCCGGTGCTCAGGCCGGCTCGCGCACCAGGTGGACGAGGGCGGAGGCGTGGTCGTCCGCGGCGAGGTCCAGCGGCAGTCCGTGGGTGAGCAGCACGGCGCCGTGGTGGACGGATCCGGTGGCGCTGTCGCGGTAGCGGGCCGCGGGGTCGAGGGCGCGCAGGGGCAGGGCGGGGTCCCGGTGGCCGAAGTGCCGGGCGTGCCGCAACGCGATCACCGCGGTCTCGTGGCCGTCGGGTGCCAGGTACTGCACGGCCGTCGTCTCGCCCGGCCCGGTCAGCCGGTACTGCTCGCCCAGCTGCACCAGATGCCGTACGCCCTTGTAGGCCGCCACCAGTTCCGCGGCGCGGGCCAGTTCGCCGTCCCCCCACCGGTTCAGGTCGCCGCCGATGCCCAGGACGCCGGTCATCGCGACATGGAAGCGGAACTCCAGCGGCACGCTCCGCCCGGTGTACGGGTTGGGGCTGTCGGTCACCCAGGCGCCCATCACCTGGGCCGGGTACAGCTGGGAGAAACCGTGCTGGATCTCGACGCGGTCCACGGCGTCGGTGTTGTCGGAGGTCCACACCTGGTCGGTGCGGGCGAGGATGCCCAGGTCGAGGCGGCCGCCGCCGCTGCTGCACGACTCGATGCGCAGCCGGGGGTGGTCGGCGCGGAGCCGGTCGAGCAGGGCGTACAGGGCGTGGACGTGGTCGGTCCACAGGCGGTCCGGATCTCCCTCGGCGTCGGGCCAGCCCGCTTCCGTGAAGGGCCGGTTCATGTCCCACTTGAGGAAGTCGACGGCGTTCTTGGCCAGCAGTTCGTCGAGCCGGCCGTGCACCCAGGCGGCGACATCGGGGCGGGCCAGGTTGAGGACGAGCTGGTTGCGGTGCTCGGTGCGGCGGCGGTGCGGGTGGTGGAGGACCCAGTCGGGGCGGGCGCGGTAGAGGTCGCTGTCGGGGTTGACCATCTCGGGCTCCACCCACAGGCCGAACCCCATCCCGAGCTCGTGGACCCGGTCGATGAGCGGGGCGAGGCCGTCGGGGAAGCGCTCGGGGTTGGGGGTCCAGTCGCCGAGCCCGGCCGCGTCATGGGTGCGGGCGCCGAACCAGCCGTCGTCCATGACGAACAGCTCGACGCCGAGCGCCGCCGCCTTCTCCGCCAGCTCCAGCTGCCCGGTGACGTCGATGTCGTACCCGGTCGCCTCCCAGGAGTTGTAGAGGACCGGGCGGAGTTCGTCCGGGTGCGGGAGGACGTGATCGCGGACGTACCGGTGCCACAGCCGGCTCGCCGCGCCGAAGCCGCCCTCGGTGTACGCGCCCGCGCACACCGGAGTGACCAGTTCCTCCCCCGGTGCCAGTTCCCGCGTGACCGGGTCGTGGCCGAAGCCCGCCGAGACGGTCACCCGCTCGGTGGGCAGCCGCTGTGCCGTCAGCCGCCAACCGCCGCTCCAGGCAAGGGCGCAGGACCAGACCGGGCCGTGTTCCTCGGTGCTGTGCCCGTCGTCGATCATCGCCCAGGGGTTGTACTGGTGGCCGGTGGTGCCCCGGCGGCTGGTGGTCACGGTCTCGCCGTACGGCAGCGCCGTGCGCGTCAGCCGCGTCTCGGCCGACCACTGGCCCCGGACCTGGCTCAGCCGGTAGTCCCGCAGCCGGGGCAGCACCCAGGTGGCCGAGTCGGCGCGGACGACGGTGATCGGACCGTCGTCCGCGCCACCGGTGTGGCGCAGGACGAGGTGGCGTTCGAGCACGTCCGTACCGGCGCGCAGCCGGTAGTGCGTCTCGACGGCGAGCGGGTAGTGCCGGTCGGCGAACCGCAGGACCAGCCCGCCGTCCTCACGCAGGTCGTCGACGAGCCGGGGTTCGAGGTCGCGTACGCCGTCCGGGAAGCGGACCTGGACGCCGGCGTGGGCGTAGCGCAGGGCGCCGGCGGTGTCGAGGTCGAGGGTGCCGTCCGCGGGGTCCTCGAAGGAACGGGGGCCGGGGGCCGGGTGGTCCAGCAGCGAGACGGCTTGGTCGAGGGTGAGGCGGGGGCCCCAGTGCAGGCCGCGCAGTCGGTGGTCGTCGTCGAGGTGGAGGACGTAGCTGGAGCCGGGTCCGGACAGGACCCAGAGGCGGTGCTCCGGGTCGTGGGCGATGCTCGGCATGGCGGCCTTTCGGGCTGAAGGGGTGAGGCGGCGGGGACAGGGAGGGCCGTCCCCGCCGCGGCGGCTGTGTCAGCCGTTGACCGGGGCCACTTCGACGTAGTCGATGTCGGGTGCCCAGGAGGAGGAGTTGGAGAACTTCAGGGAGTTGGTGCCGGCTGCCAGGGTGACGGTCGTCGGCAGGGTCCAGTAGTCGTTCCAGCTGTAGGTGTTGCGGAAGGTGAGCGTGGTGGCGGTGCCCCCGTTCACCGACAGCTGGGCGGTGCGGGACTCCACGTTGGTGTTGTAACTGCTGGAGCCCGCCCGGTCGTTCTGCGCGTAGTGGATGACGACGGTGTAGCGGCCGGCGGCGGACGCGCTCACGTTGGCGAAGGTGAGCGTGTTGCCGCTGCTGTTGCCGATGTAGCCGACGTTCTTGCCGCCCGAGGCCCAGGTGTCGGACTGCGCCTTGGCCGCGCCGGCCAGGGTCGCGCTCTCGGCCTCGTACTTGGTGACGCCGGTGGTGTCGCCGGAGCCGTCCACCTTCAGGTCCCGCAGCGTGAGCGTGGTGCCGCTGTTCGGGCCGACCGCGATCCGGTTGATGCCCGCGGTGAGGTACAGCCTGCTGCTGGAGGTGGTGGCCGAGCCGCCCGAGGAGGCGTAGGTGGCGGCCGTGGTGCCGTTCAGGGCGAGCGCGGTGCTGCCGCCGGAGGAGGTGTAGTCGGTCCTGACGGTGTAGTAGCCGTCGGTCGGGGCGTAGGCGTCGAAGGTCGCCTTGTCCCCGCTCGCCATGACCAGGGCGCCGGTGCCGGTCTCGCCGACATCGCCGTACGAGTACGAGGGGCTGCCGCTGATGTCCGCGAGGGTCGCCTCGTACACCGTCTCGGGGGTGCTCGGTACGGCGGTCAGGTCGATCTTGTCGAGGGTGACCTGCCCGGCGGAGGTGCCCAGGTCGGAGTCGGCGACGGCGAGCGAGATCGTGTGGCTGCCCGCGCTCAGGGTGACCGGGACGGTGACATTGGAGCGGTACTGCCAGTTGAGCGTCGACGGGTAGGTCACGAACCGCGGGTTGGCGCCGTCGATGCGCAGCACCTGCTGGGAGGGCGAGCCGTTCTGGTTGCCGTAGAAGATGCGCAGGTTGTAGGTGCCGGCGGACGGGACGCTGGTGGTGAAGACGACCTTGCTGTCGCTCGCGGTCAGGTAGCCGACGTCCTTGGTGCCGGAGGTGGCGTACAGCTGGGCGGTGGAGTAGCTGGCCCCGGTGGCCTGCTGGACGACGGTGCCGTCGGTGATGGCCGCGTTCTCCGCCTCGTAGGAGGAGTACGACGGGACACTGGGCGTGGTGGCCGTGCCGCCGCCGTTCGGGGTGACCGTGATGCGGTAGGCCGACATGGAGTTGAGGCCGGTCAGCGGCACGGTGATGGAGCCGCTCGACGGGGTGTACGCGGTCCTGGAGATGGTCTTCGGCGGGGCCGAGGCGCCCTCGTAGCCGCTCCAGTCCAGGGACTGGACCGTGACCTCGACCTTGCTGCCGAAGGTGGCGCCGGAGATGTTGTCGATCACCACGTTGGTGTCGGTCGAGGAGCCGCCCACGATCACCTGCGCCTGCTTGCGGCCGGTGTCGAGGGAGCCGATGCCCTGGAGCGTGTCCTGGACGTCGGCCTGCGGCGGGGTCGTCCTGACGGTCTGCCCGGTCATCCCGGCGTACCAGCGCCAGAACCACCACGACCCGTTGGGGATGTCTGTGTGCACGGTGTTGCCGGACATGTTGCCGGCGATGTCCCAGTACGGCTGCTGGGCGTAGACCTTGGTGTCCTCGAACATCGCGGCCCACTGGATCATCTGTCCGGGCACCGACAGGTCGCGCCGGTTGGCGTACTCGTCGATGTTGACGGTGATCGGGCTGATCGACCGGGCGGTCTCCAGGGCGCGGTAAGCGGTGTAGTGGCCGCGGTAGTTGGCGAGCGAGGAGGGGCCCAGCTCGTGCCAGGTGAAGACGTCGGGCAACTGCCCCTGCGCCTTGGCATAGGTGAGGAAGTCACCGAAGAACTTGCTGTTCCAGTTGGCGGTGTTGGGGCCGCCTATCCTGGCGTCCGGGTAGTCGCTCTTGATCCGCGCGTAGACGGTGCTCCAGTCGGACTCGAAGGAGCTGAGCGCCGAGGCGTAGGTGCTGGAGTTCGAACTCCCGAGGCCGGTGTACCAGTTGCCGTCCGGTTCGTTGAACGGGACGAACACCACCTTGCTCGCGTACGAGGTCGCCTTGACCGCGTTGACGGCGGTGTCGACCTTGGTGAGGTAGTCGCTGATGCCGTTGTTCTGGTACGGCCAGTCCGAGTACTCGTCCTGGATGTTGGTGTACATCGTGCCGCCGCCGTTGCGGAAGAACGACGGGGCGACGTCGAGGATGTCGGCGCCCGGGTGCTGGGCGCCGCCCGGCGGCTTCTGGGAGCCGGTGGTCAGCTTCAGCGGGGCGAGGAGGTTGTCACCGGGGACACCGTCGTCGCTCTGTCCGTAGAGCGCGCCGTTCGAGCCGTGCAGGACGGCTCCGGTGGTCGTGCCGAGATCGACCGTGTAGGTCTGGGAGGCCGCGGCGGCGGTCCCCGGTACGGCGAGCAACGCGCCGATGGCCGCGACGGCCACCGCTGCTCCGGTCAAAGGTCTTCTGCTCATGGAGACCTGGCTTTCCCCTCCCGCGACACTGCGGGAGGACGGAGGGGTTGGTTCCGGGACGCTCAGCGCATTGTTATCGCTCACATCCCCCGCGAGGGAGCGATACGGCGCGCATTTTCGAGCGCGGAGGTACTCGGCTTGTCGAGCGGGGAAACGGTCAGCGGGAACGGCCGGGCGCCGGCCCGGTGCTCTCCCGGACGATCAGCTCGGGCTCCGCCCACAGCGGCGGCAGCGGTGCGTTCTCGGGGTCGAGCAGCCGGTGCAGCATGCCGAACGCACCGCGCCCGAGCCCCTCGAAGTCCAGTCGTACGGTGGTGAGCGCGGGGTGGGTGTAGCCCGCGTACGGCGCGTCGTCGAAGCCCACGACGCTCAGGTCGCCCGGCACGTCCCGGCCCGCCTCGCGCGCCGCGCGCAGCACGCCGAGGGCCAGTTCGTCGTTGCCGCAGAGCACCGCGGTGACCTCGGGGTCGGCGACCGGGCCACGGGCGGCCAGATACCCGGATCGCGGGCTCCAGCCGCCTTCGAGCGGTTCGGGGACCGGCCGCCCGGCGTCGGCGAGGGCGTCCCGCCAGCCCTCGGCGCGCTGGCCGACCCGGGTGGTGGAGGACGGGATCGCCATGTAGTGCACGGTGCGGTGGCCGAGGCTGAGCAGATACCGCGTGGCCTGTGCCGCCGCCGCACGGTCGTCCAGCCATGCCTCGGGCCTGCCCCCGGCTCCCCCGCCGTCCCTCGGCCGCTCCACCACCGCGGCCGCCGGAAAGTCCGCGGGCAGGGCGTGCCAGGCGCGTTCGCCGGGCGCGTTGAAGGCGATGACCACCACCGGCTCACCCGGCCGGGCGAGCCGACTCGCCACATCGTCCGCCGTCAGCGGCGCCCGCTCGTCCAGGACGCTGATCGCCACCGCGAACTCCGCCGCCCGCGCCGCCTCCTCGATGCCGCGCAGCGCCAGGGACGCCCCGTAGAGGGTGGTGTCCGAGGTGAGCACGGTCACCGAGCGCACGACTCCCCCGGCCAGGGCCCGCGCGAGCCGGTTGGGCTTGTAGCCCAGCTCGTCGATGACCTCCAGCACCCGGTCCCGGGTGGCCTTGCGCACCTTCGGGCTGCCGTTGACCACGCGGGAGACGGTCTGGTGGGAGACCCCCGCCGCCTTGGCGACGTCGAAGATGCTGACCGAGCGCGTCCGGTCGGCGCCCTGGGCGGAGGGTTCCTCGTGCGGGACCGGGGCGGGCTGCTGCATGGTCGTGGACTCCTGGCGGCGGTGGGGCGGGGCGGGCGGCGGTCGGGGGCTGGGGCCGTCTTACTTGATCGCCGCGTTGGACTCCTCGTTCACCGAGCCGGCCGCCTGCTGCGGCGTCTGCTGGCCGAGCCAGACCTGGTTGAAGGCGTCCAGCACCTTCACGTTGTACGTCGCCGAGGACGTGGTCAGCGGGTAACCGACGGTCGTGCCCTCGGCCTCCTTCGCGAACGCGCTGACGTCCACGCCCTGCTTCTGCCACGCGGCGACGAAGTCCTGGTTGAGCGCGGGGATGCCGGGCCACACCGAGCCCGTGGCCACGATGATCTTCTGCGACTCCTCGGATCCCAGCCACTTCACCAGTTCCCATGCCTCCTTGGGGTGCGCGCTGCCGGCGTACAGGGCGTTGCTGAGCCCGTTGTACACCGTCCCCTTCCCCACCGGGCCACCGGGCAGTTCGGCGACCCCGAAATTGCCCTTCAGCGAGCTCTGGTAGGCGTTGAGGTCCCAGCTGCCGTCCCACACGACGGCGGCCTGCTTACGGGCCATGACCTGCGGCAGCGAGGCCCCGTTGGGGGTGTTGGTGACGGAGGCGGGCACCGCCACGTGGTACTTCAGCCGCAGGTCCTGGACGAACCGGATCGCCTGGACGCAGGACGCCTGGTCGATGGTCCACCTGCCCCAGGCCTTGTCCTGGAGCTTGCAGCCGTTCTGGGTGGCCGCGTCCCACCAGTCGGTCTGGCCGTTGGGCGAGGACAGGGCGAGCCCGTACTGCTTGACGTGCTTGGCGTCGAAGCCGGCCTCGTCCGGGTGCTTGCCGTTCTCGTCGATCGTCAGCTTCTGGAGCGCCTCGACGAAGGTCCCGCCGTCGGTGGTGTTCCAGGACAGCGAGCCGAGCTGGTCCTGGGTGAGGCCGGCCGTCTTCAGCATCGTCTTGTTGTAGACCTGCGCGATGGTGTCCCAGTCCTTGGGCAGACCGTACTGCTTGCCGTTCTGCTCCCAGCCCGCGAGGAGCTTGGAGTCGTAGACGGAGGTGTCCAGCCTGTCGGCCTTGAGGTACGGGGTGAGGTCGGTGAGCACACCCTGCTGGGCGAACTGCGGGAAGTAGGCCACGTGGTCCCAGAAGACGTCCGGCGCGGTACGGCCGGCCAGCTGGGTCTGCAGCTTGCTCCAGTACTGGGCCCAGGCGTTGAGCTCGATCTTGACCTTGATCTTCGGGTGCTGCTTCTCGAAGGCGTCGATCGACTTCTGCAGCGCGGGCTTCTGCACGGCGTCCCAGATGGCGTACCGCAGGGTGACGGTGCCGTCGGAGGAGGTGCCGGAGCCGGAGGAGCCGCAGGCGGTGGTGAGACCGAGGAGGAGGGCGGTGGCGGCGGCCGCGCTCAGGGCTCTCGTGGTGGCGGACAGGGTCACGGCTCTTCTGGTGGCGCTGGACATGGGTGGGACTCCCTTTCGGTGCGGGTGGGGAAAGAGGGGCGGCTCAAAGAGCGAGTGTTAGCGCTAACACGCACGCATGACGCATTGGGATCACTTCAGGCCCGTGAGGGCGATGGAGCGCACGATGTGCCGCTGGAACAGCAGGAAGACGGCGATCAGCGGCAGCAGCGCGAGCGCGGCGCCGGCCAGCACGATGTGCGGCAGGTCGGAGACGTGTTCGCCCTGGAGGGCGGCGATGCCGACGGTGATCACCCGGGTCCGGTCGCTGTTGGTGATGATCAGCGGCCAGATCAGGTTGTTCCAGGTGTTGACGAAGGTGATGGTGGCGAGCGTGGCCAGGATGGGCCGGCTCAGCGGCAGCATGATCCGTACGAGGATGCCGAAGGTGCCCGCGCCGTCGATGCGGGCGGCGGACTCCAGGTCCTTGGGGATGGTGCGGAAGTGCTGGCGCACCAGGAACACACCGTACGGCGTGCCGAAGACGGTCGGCAGGATGAGCCCGGCGAAGGTGTCCACCATGCCAAGGTCGCGCATCATCAGGAACAGCGGTACCAGGGTGATCATCTGAGGCACCATCATGGTGGCGATGTAGCCCCAGAACAGCCAGTCCCGCCCGGGGAACTCCAGCCGCGCCAGTGCGTACGCGGCCATGGCGCTGAACACCACCTGTCCAGCCGTGACGACGACCGCCACGAACAGGGTGTGCAGGAGGAACGAGGACATCCCGTAGTCGTTCCACACGGCGGTGAAGTTGGCGAAGGTCGCGGGGTGCGCCGGCGCCCAGGCGTCGGTGGACAGCAGGTCGGAGGGGCGCTTGAAGGCGGCGTTCAGCGTGAGCAGGTAGGGCCCGACCGACAGCAGCGCTCCCGCGGCGAGGACGCCGTACAGACCGGTCCGGCGAACGGCGTTCGAAATCGCAGACATGGTGATGGCCGCCCTCAGCTGAAGTCGTAGACGGTGCGCTTGCGGAAGTACAGGAACTGAACCGCCGTCACGAGCAGGATCAACGCGAACAGGAGCATCGCCAGCGCGGAGGCGTAGCCGCTGCGGAAGAGCTGGAACGCCTGCTGGTAGATGTGGTAGTTCATCGTGTCCGTCGAACCGCCGGGCCCGCCCTGGGTCATCACGTACACGGTGTCGAACATCTGGAACGACCCGATGGTGTTGGTGACGAGCACGAAGAACATCGACGGCCGCAGCAGCGGAAGGGTGATCCGGAAGAACCGCTGCACGGGTCCCGCGCCGTCCAGGCCGGCGGCCTCGTAGAGCGACTCGGGGATCGCCTGCAGCCCGGCCAGCAGGAAGAGCATGGTGTAGCCGGTGTACTGCCAGATGTTCACCGAGGCCATTACCGGCATCGCCCAGGTCGTCGACGACAGCCAGGCCGGGCCGTCGACGCCGAACAGCGACAGGAACTGGTTGATCACACCGTGCTGCGGGTCGAAGGCCCAGCTCCACACGATGCCCAGGGCCACCGGCATGGCCATCCACGGCAGCACGAACAGCACCCGGAAGACCTTGCCGGCCCTGAGCCGGCGGTTCATCGCGAGGGCGAGCAGCAGGGCCAGCACCGTCTGTGCGGGGATGTTGAGCAGGACGTAGTAGACGGTGTTGCACACCGCCCGCCACACCTCGCTGTCGCCCATCATCTCGCGGTAGTTGGCGAACCCGACGAAGCGCGGGGCGCCCATCAGGTTCCAGTCGAAGAAGCTGATCACGACGACCCCGAGGATCGGAGCGACCAGGAAGAGGACGAACCCGACCAGGCTCGGCGCGAGCAGGACGTACGCCTCGACGGTGGTACGCATCCGGCTCCGTCTGCGGTACCGCACGCCGTCGGCGGCGGCTGTCGGTCTCGGTGCGGCGACTGGGATGTCATCGATCACATTCATGCTCCGGGAGGGCGGCTCAATCACATGCGCTAGAGCGAGGGAAAAAAGGGGACGCTGTGAGCCGAGGCCCGGTGAGGGAGGGGCTCGTGGCGCGTCCGCAGGGATGATGCGTCAGCACGCGAGAGTGAGTGTGAGCGCTAACATTATGCGGGTCAAGAGGTGGCGCACGGATCCATCGCTGCGGTCGAGCGCGTGCCGTGTGCCGGGACCGGGCTCGGCCACGCGCGACCGCCATGGACAGCCGGATCCTGCTCCACGGACTTCGCCCGGACTCCGGGTGGGACACGTGCGCGGCACGGGTGACGTGATCCCGCAGGTTGCCGACCATGTCGTAATTGCCTTCGCCGGTGTCGAACTTCACCGCGAAACCGCGCGGATTGCGCCGGCTGTCCGGGCTGCCACACTCCCCCGCCACGGTGGAGAACCGGATGGGAGTGGCCGACAGAGCCGCTTCTTTTCACCTGCGGCCGGCGCTCGGGATTCACTCCCGGTTGAGCTGCGCCATCTGCGCGATCAGATCGGCGTTCTGCAGGAGGATCGGCCCCTGGGTCAAACGTCTTCCGGGGCTCTTCTCCCCAAGTCACTGCCTGGGGCTTGGAATATTCGCGGTGAAAGGGGTACTCGACGAGACATCGGCCGGCGCGAGCTCAGCACGCGCGAGAAGCGGCCACCAGGGCGCCGGACCCACCGCGCCCCGGCCTGACCAATCCATATCGCCATCAGCGGCCGACTCTTCGGCCGGAGAGAGAGGAGAAGGCCGTGATCGCCCTCGGCGTCATCCTGCTCATCCTCGGACTCATCTTCAACATCGGCATCCTGTGGACGATCGGGATCATCCTGCTCGTGCTCGGGGCCGTCCTTTACCTCCTCGGCTCGGTCGGCCATGCGGTCGGCGGCCGACGGCACTATTGGTAGTTCTGGCAGCCCGCAGGGCTCAGCACAAAGGAGCGGGATCCCTGAAAAGAAGGGGGTCCCGCCGGCGCATGCCTTGTCAGTGCTTTCGGCGCTTTCAGCACTTTCGGTGTGTGAAGACGTCCTTCGGCTTCTCGGCCTGTCCTTCAGCCGTCATCCGCTCATTGCCCACGGTGCGGCCGACCGCTTCCTTGGCCCGGCCCATCTCCTCCACGCGGTCGGCGACCAGCCGTTCGTACGCCGTGTCCGCCGACAGATGCGCCCGCGCCACCAGGATGGTCTTGACGCGCTCGACGACCGAGGTCATCGCGACCAGAGCCAGCACCCCGGGAGTGGCGCCGTCGCCGGGGAGCGCGGGATCGCTCTCCACCCTCCGGGCAAGCCGCACCGGGTCAGGACTCGGCCTGGACCTCCTCGACCGCGCCCTGGCGTTCGACCTCGTCCCTGACCAGCATCGACAGCAGCGAGGCCACGGTGAGTCCGGCCTCGGCCGGATGGCGCAGGACCTTGCTCGGGTCGATCCGGTAATGGTTGGCACGACCCTTGCGGGTGTGGGAGAGGTAACCGTCCTGCTCCAGATCCGAGATGATCTTCTGGACGGCACGTTCGGTGAGCCGGCAGCGGGCCGCGATGTCCCGGATCCGCGCGTTGTGATCGTCGGCGATGCTCGCCAGGACGCGCGCGTGGTTGGTCACGAACGTCCATCCCGTGTGCGGCTCAGGCACTCCATCGACTCCAGGCATGACCAAATCCTACGACCGATCGTTCACGCACCCAAAAGCAGGAATTAAAATTCATGTATGTCTTGACGGGTGAGGACCGGGTGTAAGAGCCTGTTGAAGGAGACGTGGAGGAGGCGAAGATGACCGAACCGTCCTACGACGACGCGCTGTGTGCGAGTGAAGGCGTGGTCGTACGCGCCGCGCCGCCGCCGTCGGCCACCGCCCTGCTGGTGCAGGCGGGACCGGACAATGCCCGGGTGACCGTCACCGTGAGCGGGGAGTTCTGCCTCGACAACAGCCAGAACCTGCGGCGCGCCCTGACCCAGGCCCTCGCGCGGTCGGCGCAGGGAGTCGACCTGGACCTTGGGGGCATGACGTTCGCGGACTGCTCCGTCCTCAACGTCCTGCTGGCCGTACGCGGTCAAGCGGTGGCGGACGGGAAGTCGGTCACCATCACCACCGCCAGCGCGGTCGTCGAACGCCTGCTGACCTTCACGGAGACCTATCCCCTCTTCGCGCCCGCGGATGACGAGGGCGCGGAGGGCGACGAGGGTGCGGACGACGGGCTCCTGCAGACCGAGGTCGTCCAGCTGCGGCGCGCCCTGCGGACCAGGCCGGACATAGACCTGGCCCGCGGCATCCTCATGGCCTCCTTCGGCCTGGACCCCGACGAAGCGTGGGAGACGCTGGTCACGGCCTCCCAGAACACCAACACCAAGCTGCACCGTCTGGCCCGGAACGTGGTGGCCACCGTGGTGCAGGGGGCGCCGCTGCCGGATCAGGTCCAAAGGCAGCTCACGGCGGCCGTCACCCGGGCCCGGAGCGGACCGCAACGGCAGACGATGTGTTCGGAGCATGCGTAGGCGCCCTCTCGGGCCTCGCCCCTGACGCGTGGTCACTCGGCACCTCATCTGCTCTCCGTGTGTTGCCTGTTGACCGAGTTGCCCGGCACGGCATGTGCAAACAGGGCACCGTCCTCAGTAGCCGCCGAGCAGGGCACGCACCTGGCGCAGGGTGTCCGGTCCGGCGGCGCTGTGCCAGCGTGACGGGTCGGCGGGGCGGCGGCCCCACAGCAGCAGCACGCGTACGGCCGCGTCGCTCTCGATCGTCGCGGGGCCTTCGGGGGCCGCGAGCCGGATGGCCCCGCCGTCGGCGTCGGCCGTCACCACGACATCGTCCATGCCCGGCGTCCGCAGCCGGCCCTCGACCCGGCCGCCGGGCCCCAGGCCCAGCCCGGCGCGGCCCCTTTCCAGCAGGGGCCGGCCGACCGACACCACGCTGTGCTCCGTCATCCACGGTTCGTTGAGCGCCTGCACCGCCGTACGGTCGTCGCCGGTCAGGTCCCAGCGGTGCAGGATCAGTTCCTCCCGCATGTGCTCCGCGAAGAAGGGAACCTTCACCGTCCGGCCGGTCCACCTCACCTCCGTGTCCGGCGACAGATCCTGGGCGGCGGCCGCCGCGACCTCCGTCAGCCGCTCGCAGCGGTCCAGGAAGGCGGCCCACAGCTCGCTGTCGGACAGCCGTCGATACGGCTGCTCGCGCTCGAAGCCCCGCGTCTCCACCGGCGCCCCGTCGAGGACCGCCTGGAGCACCCGGGCCAGTTCTTCGGCATTGCCCGTCTGGTGAACAAGGACGTCCCGCACCGTCCACGCCTCGCACCAGGTGCCGTCGTCGGGGCGCCGCGCCTGCACGGCGTGCACGAAGGGCGCCAGTTCCGGCAGGGTCTCGTCCACCCGGGATGACATCATGCGCCATGGGTAGCGTCTCTGATCAACTAAGCGAACCTGTACGAACCGTGGGGTCCCGCGGAGGTCGTGCCCACCGTGGTGGGGTGGCGTGGGCGTGCAGGTGGAATCCTGCGCCCAGTGCTGCCCCGGTTGGCCGGTGTCGGCGGGTGGTGGGTGTGCTGATCGTCGTCACGCCCTGGTGCCGGTGGGCTGCGCGGGGCAGTCTCGTCCGGCCCGTGTGAGCGTGTCCCTCCGGACGCTTGCCCGCCGGCCCCGAAGGTCCGGTGGGGGAGGGTGCCCTGCGTCGCCTGGGCGCGGGGCGTGAGGTTGTGCGCCGGGTGGGTCCGGCCTTGGACCGGTCCCGGCGAGCTGGCGTGGTGGCCGGTTCGACCACCGCGGTGGCTTCGAGCTGGTCGACCACGCTACGGATGGCCATGCTGCCGCTGGCACGGTCCACCACGGTCTTGGTCTGGTGGGCAAGTCCGCGTGCGGCGATGCGCTGCCACGCCCCCATGTCGCGGTCGCCCTGCCAGCCGCACTCGGGGTTGGGACAGAGGGCCCATTTCCAGCCGGGTGTGGTGGGCCGGTCGGGGGCCTTGCGGTGGCGCAGCGGGACCAGGCAGTGGGGGCAGTGCTTAGAGGTGTTGCGTGCCGGGACGGTGACGACGGCGATGCCCGCTTCGGCGGCCAGGTGCCGGATCCGTTCCACGATCTGTCCGCGGACCTGTTGGGAAAGGCGGGTGTTGAGGGTGCGGCCCATGCGGCGGGCCTCCATCGAGCGCAGGTCCTCGATGTAGATCACGCTCGCACCGGCGGCGATGGCCTGGTCGACCGCCCATCGGGCTGCGGACCGGGCCAGGGCGTCGTTGAGATTCGAGCGCCGGTCCGACACACGCCGGATCTCCTCGGCCAGCACGGCATGCCTGTCGGTCAGACAATGGCTGTCGGTGTCGCCGATGAGCCGCTGGTAGTAGTCGGCCTTGGCGTGCAGGTACTCGGATGCGCGGCGCAGCCGGTGCTGTTTGGCCAGCACTCCGGCGGCCCGGAACTGGGCACCGGAGCCGAGCGCGGTGATCGTCCCGTTGTCGTGGAGGCGGACGGTGCCCGCGCTGAGCAGGGTGTTCAGGCCCCAGTCCACGCCCAGCGCGATCATGTGCCCGGTGCGCCGGGCCGCGGGCACGGAGTGAGTGTGGGCGAGGTCGGCCTGCACCCGGCCCCGCTGGATGCGCAGGGTCGGCAGGTGCAGCACCGCGACGGGCGGCACGGTCGGCGGCAGCGTGACCGGGCAGGCCACCCACGCCCAGTCCCCATACGAGCGCGGGTCGGGGCGAGTGGGCAGTTGCACCCTCAGCAGCGCCCGGCCCGGATCATCGGCACGGGCAAGGGCGGCCTGCTGGCCGTCACAGGCGGACAGCAGCAGCATCCGCGCCGCGCGGGGTGCGGCCTCCAACTCAAACACTCCGGCCGGCAACCGGCCGTGCCGGCGTTGGAAGGCGGCGATCTGCCGAGTCCGGGACCTGATCACACCGGACGGCAGATGCCGGCCGTCGGGGATCGCCTCGCGGACGGCATCCCACTCGCCCGGGGCGCGCCGGCCCGGATCGGCCGGCCACGTCCCGATCACGCCAGCCGTCAGATCGGCCCGCCACTTCACGGCGCGCAGCAGGCGCCCGGTCTGCTCCTGGGCCATGCGCACGATCCGGTCATTGACACGGATGCCTTCGGGCGGCGTCGCAGTCCAGTCCAGCCGTCGCAGCGCCATCCACGCGTTGGACGGCAACGCCCTGCCCCTGGCGTCCACACCCGAGGCCAGCGCTTCCACATCGGCCGCGTTCCAGTGCCTGTCCAGCAGTCCGGCGACCATGCCGCACACCAGATTGGCAGCCCACCCGACTCGCTCCGCGAGCATGGCGGCCGACAGCACCTCACCCGTCTTCTCCACCACACCGGTACGCAGCAGACCACGGACACAGGCTGTGCGGGCCGTCTCCCCCTCACCGAGCGGCAGCCTCCGGCTCACCGGTCCTCTCCCCTCACCCGTGGCGCTGTCATCCGATCAACGACAGGACCACGGAAAGGTCACGCATTCGATCCATGCGTTCACATAAAGCCATATCGCCGCTGAATAACCCAAACCAGAGTGAACACCACACCATCACAGGACAGACCACCGCATCACGGGGTGCCGGCCAGAAGGCTGTCACCAGCCGCAACCGGTGGTGATCTTGCGAGGGTGCCACCCGTGTGGGTGCGTCCGGGGTCGTACAGCTGCGCGGGTTGAGCACCCGAGAGGACGATCGACGACCGAAGCCCGTACCCCTTTTGGACTTGGACGACCTGGTCGAGCACTGGACGCTGTTGACGGACGAGCAGGGGCTCGTGTCCGGCGAGCGCGGTGCGACGCGACTGGGCTTCGCCATGTTGCTGAAGTTCTGTACGCAGTACGGCCGGTTTCCCCGGGGCCGGTTCGAGTTGCCGGATGAGGCGGTGGAGTTCGTAGCCGCGCAGATCCGCGGCCACCTGGGCTTTCGTGAGTGCAGTGTCGGGGACGCGGCCAAGCTGACCGCCTGGCTCGCCGAACACGTTGCGTGCACGGAGCGCCCGCCGGAACAGGTACGGGTGGAACTGCTGGCGCGCTGCCGCACAGAGAGCATCGAGCCGCCGACGCCGGGGCGGTGCGACCGGATCCTGGGCGCCGCGCTGCGAGCGGCTGAGCAGACGCTGACGGCGCGGATTTCGGCGCGGCTCACGGTCGAGAGCACGGAGCGGATCGTCGCCCTGAACTCCGGAGCCGGCCAAGAGGACGACGCCGTTCCCGGTGGCGCCGGCACCGGTGAGGACGAGGACGGCCCTCCGGCCCTGGGGAAGATCAAGGAGGCTCCGGGCAATGTGAGCCTGGAGACGACGCTCACCGAGATCGACAAGCTGCTCGCGGTGCGGGCGGTCGCACTGCCGACGGACCTGTCCGCGGATGTCGCCCAAGGGTGGTGGCCGGATGGCGGGCGCGGGCCGTGGTGGTGGAATCCCATTCCCACCTGCGCACTCACCCGCTGCCGCTGCGGGTGACGCTGCTGGCCGCGCGCTGCACTAGCGCGGGCGGAGAAGAAGGTCACCGAGCAGCTGGTCAACGCCTTCCAGAAGGTGTCGGGCAAGGAGAACATCCTCTTCAGGCTCGCCGAGGCGTCGATCGGCGAGCCTGAGGGCACGGTCCGCGAGGTCGTCTACCCGGCGGTGTCCGCGGGCGAGCAAACGCTTCGGGAACTGGCCCACGAGTTCAAGACCCGCGGCCCGGTCTAGCGGCGCACGGTGCAGACCACACTGAAGCGGTTGCGACGTCAGTGCCGCGGAGACCGGCTGACCATGCCGCACGATCCGCTGGTGGGGAACAGGTGAACCTGCGCACGCGTGGATCGCGTCGGCGTCCTGCATGGCGAGTCCGAGGGCCGCTCCTGGGCCACCGTGCCGACCTCCCCGCCTGGTGACGTCTTCCCACCGAGGAACGTCAGGCCCGCCAAGGCGGCCCGTGTGCGTCATGGCGGGTGCGCGAGGGTGTGAGCCCGGCATCGTTTGCTACGACGGCAGCCGGCGCCGCAACCTCCCCCTCGTCGGCCAGTACGCTCCGTAGTCGAGCGGGTTTGGGTCAGGTGGTGTGTTCGGTGGTGAAGTCTGCGATGGCGTCCTGCATCTGCTGAAGGCCCGGTTCTTCGAGAGGGTAGTGGCCGGCGTTGTCCAGCATGAAGGTGGTGACGGGGACCTTGGTGATGCGGGAGAGCACGGGGAGGCTCAGATGGCGGGGGCTCCAGCGGTCTTCGGCAGGCTGGGTCAGCAGGACCGGGCAGGCGTCGAAGTCCTCGGGCTCGACGGCCGGGGCGTAGTTCATGTAGCGGTCCAGGAAGCGGATGCTGACCCAGTTCGCGGCGGAGGTGCGGTCCTTCATGAAGACTTTCATGGCGCCTGGGTCGTTGGCGAGGGCGGACATCTTGCCGGCCAGGCTCATGGGGTACCTCGCCTTGGCGGCCGGGGTCCTGGCCGCCAGGCTCATGAAGGGGACGCCCGCACGTGCGGTGAGCCTGTCGTGGGAGGTCTCGTCGCGCACCTGCTGGTTGCGCTGGTCGAGGAAGGTCATGCCGACGATGCCGGCGAGGGTTTTGCGGGGGGCCTTGGCAGCGACGTGGTAGGTGAGCATGCCGCCCGCGCTGAGCCCGTAGAGGACGATGGGGCGGTCGTCGCGGGACTGCTCGAAGGCGAGGAAGTCGACGACGAGGTCGACCCAGTCGTCGTAGGAGGGTGTGATGCCCGGCTTGACCTGGGTGAGGCCGTAGCCGAGGTTGTCCAGGGCGACAGTCTCGAAGCCGCGCCGGGCGAGCGGGGCGCCGAGGATGAGGGACATCTGGCGGCCGTTGGTGCCGACTCCGTGGTGCAGGACGATCTTGGCCTTGGCGGCGGGGTTCGGGTAGCGGTCGAGGTGGACGCGGTGTCCGCGCCAGTCCCAGAACTCCTCCTCGGGTGCAGTGTCGTCGCTCAGGCGCAGGCAGGCGGGCAGGAACTCCTGGAGGTCGCGCCATGCCTGCTGATCGCGGTAGAGGGTGGTTGCGGAGGTGGTGCTCATGACGGGTGCCTTCCAGCTGCGGCCTGCTGGCGGGTCAGGCGGGGACTGAGGGAGCGGGGCAGCCCAGCGCCCCGTGGGTGATCATCTGCACGCCGGTCCTGAGGCCGCGGCGGGCCGTTTCGGCGTCGCGCAGGTCGTCCTCCAGGCCCCGGGTGAACGTGAGCAGCACGTCGGCCGCCTGCGGGGCGGTCTGGGGAACAACCGCGGCCAGGGCCGAGGTGACCAGCTCGGCCAGATGGTCGGTGTAGGCGGTGACCAGATGGGGGGTGTGGACGGAAGCGGCGGACAGCAGTTCGTAGGCGTGCAGGGGGCTGTCGCTCCACAGCCGGATGGCGACCTCCAGTTTCACCGCGAGCACGCCGAGTACCTTCTCCTCCGGCGTGGCCGCTGTGTGCGCCGCCTCATCGGCCGCCACGGAGGCCCGCTCCAGCCTCGCCTCGACGACCTTGGCGAATGCCGCGTCCTTGGTCCCGGCGTACTTGTAGACGGTCGGACGCGACAGCTGCGCCTCTTCGACGATGTCGGACATCGTCGTGCGGCGGAAGCCGTTGCGGCAGAAGCAGCGGTAGGCACTGTCGAGTACGACCTGGGCGGACGGAACTTTCGGCATGGCTACACATTTAACACCTAAAGATATATTTGTAAATCCAGTTCGTGTCATGCACGCCGGAAGGCATGCCGGGACATCCGCCCGGCCGCCGGTGCGGGAGGCATGTTTCCCATCCAAAACTCATGCCGCCGGGGTAGCGCGGTCACCAGCAGTACCACGCTCCGACAGGCGCGGCGGGCGTCCAACGAATCCGGACTTCCCGGGGCCCGACGGCGGCGCCGATCCAATCGGATCCAATCGCGGATGATGACAGGGTTTGCTGACAGCTAGGGTCGAATGCGACCACAGACACGGGGAGCGGCATGGCCAACCTGGTCTACAAACGGGTGTCGACCGACCAGCAGTCGACCGACTGTCAGAACCTCGTCCTGGACGAGGCCAGGATCGAGGACCTGGTCATCTTCGAGTAACAGGCCGGAACCTCCCCAGCGGTGCTGGTGGCTCGTTCATGGGGCAGCAGCGGCCGTCTTGGCGTTCCCGGTCGCGGGTGGGGTGTGGAATGTCGATGCGGCCGAGGCCGTGGCCGAAGGTGTCTGAGCTGACCGTGCAGGTGGCGCGGGCGCTGGCAGCACGGGGCCCGTATCCGTTGGCGATGCGGGTCCGTGACGAGCTGGGCGAGTTGTTCGCGGACGCCGAGTTCGCCGAGGCGTTCGGATCCAGAGGTCGGCCGGGCTGGTCACCGGGCCAGCTGGTGACGGTGCAAGGTATCGACTCCCTCGTACCGGGACAGGCCACTTGGCCCGGTATACGACGCCGGTGTACGACGAGCACTCCGCCGGCGAACGGCGGGCGCGCCGCAACCTCCGCTGAGTACGCCTACTCATGCCGGCCGGCACCGGGCCGGGGACGATGGGCTGTGTCGGCGCACGGACAGGAGACGGGGGCATGGGCAGATTTCTGGGGGCGGTGGCAGCGGTCGCGGCGGCGGCCGCGGCACTGGTCTTCGCATACGTGGCGGGGGCTCCGCCCGCGGTGGTGTTCGGCGTCGGGGCGGGCGTGCTGAGTCTGCTGTGGCTGCTGCTCCTGCTCACGCTGCCGTG
Organism: Streptomyces sp. NPDC048277; assembly: GCF_040652235.1. Taxonomy (NCBI): domain Bacteria; kingdom Bacillati; phylum Actinomycetota; class Actinomycetes; order Kitasatosporales; family Streptomycetaceae; genus Streptomyces; species Streptomyces sp. NPDC048277. The sequence goes on along the minus strand of NZ_JBEZLQ010000008.1, from coordinate 111,811 downwards.
GAACCTGTACTTCCGCGCGCATGCGGTGCTCGCCGAGATCGCGGTCAGCCGGGAGAAGGGGATCGAGGTCTCGCCGACCCGGGATGCCGAGGCCGCGCGCATCGCCCGCACCATGCTCCGGGCAGCGGTCGCGGGGCACCTCCTGACGGCGGCGGTCGTCCTGGCGGTCACCTGGTCGACGGGCGAGTTCACGGGCTACTGGTTCGCCGCGTTCTTCCTGCTGAGCACCTTCTTCCGCCCGGCCGGCGCGTACTTCGGCCAGCTCCGGCGGCGCCTCGGCACCCTGCTGAAGGACGTCACGTATCCGCGGGACGACGTCGTCGAGCTGCACGCGCGGCTGAACCGCGCCGAGGCCGGCACGCGGGTCCTGGAGGAGAAGGCGGAGGAACAGTACCGAGCCCTCGGCGAACTGCGCCGCGCCGTGGACGCGTTGGCGATGGGCACGTACGAGCGGGCCGAGGAGGCGGACCGCAGGATCGCGGCGCTGGGCAGGGAGTTCGAGTCCACGGTGAACCGGCTCACCGACAACCAGGAGATCATCGCGGGCGTGAAGGCGTTCCTGCGCCTGCTGCGCACCACCGACACGGCCGACGGCCCCCCGGCCTCCGGCTGACCGGGAACTCGGCTCGTCGAGTGCGATCGGCCGCACCCCGGGCTCCGGGGGCCGAACGGCCCGCCCCTCGGGTGCTGCCGTGCCGGCGGCTCCGAGGGGCTTCCCTTCGGCAGGGAACGTGGTGCCGTGGTGCTGTCAGGGGCTGCGTCTGCGGACCGGTGCGCGTCGTGAGGCCGGCTTGGCCTCCCGGGGCAGCGGCTTCGGCTTCGGCTTCGGCCGTACGGTCTCCTCGGTGTCGAGCACCTGGTCGCCGTACAGGTCCTGCAGCCAGTTGGTCTGGTAGATGGTGTCGAGGTAGCGCTCGCCGAGGTCCGGTGCGACGGCGACCGCGGTGATGTCACTGGTGTCGTGCCGGGACAGCCAGTCCGCGGCGCCGCTGACCACCGTGCCGGTGGAGCCGCCGAACAGGAAGCCGTGTCTGGCCAGGCGGTGGCACATCCGGATGGTGTCCGTCTCCTCCACCCGGATCACCTCGTCGACGAAGGACTCGTCGAGCAGCGGCGGGCGCATGCTCATCCCGAGCCCCGGGATCATCCGGCGGCCCGGTTCGCCGCCGAACGCCACCGAGCCGACGGCGTCCACGGCGACGATCCGGACCGGACGGTGGTACTCGCGGAAGTAGCGTGCGCAGCCCATCAGGGTTCCGGTGGTGCCCGCCCCGACGAACAGGACGTCGAGGTTGGGGAACCGCCGGGTGATCTCCGGGCCGGTCGTACGGTAGTGGGCCAGCCAGTTGCCGGCGTTGGTGTACTGGCTGAGCCAGACGTACCGGTCGTCGGTGGCGCACAGGTTGCGGACGTACTCGATCCGTGTGCCGAGGAACCCGCCGTTGGAGTCCTGGTCGGCCACGATGTGCACCTCGCTGCCGAGCGCCTCCATCAGGAGCCGGGTCGACAGGTTGCACCGGGAGTCCGTCACGCACAGGAACCGGTAGCCCTTGCTCGCGGCGATCATGCTGAGTGCCACGCCCAGGTTGCCGGACGAGGACTCTACGAGGACGGAATCCGCGGTCAGGATTCCGTCCCGCTCGGCGCTCTCCACCATCTCGTTCGCGGCCTTCAACTTGATGGAACCGGCGAAGTTGAAGGCCTCGCACTTGAGATACAGCGGGTATCCGCAGATCGACGCGAGGTCGACGAAGAGGTCGCCCTCGTTGAAGGCGTGGGGGGCGGATATGACGGGCACGGCGGGCCTCCTGGTGCCGGGCCGAGGACGACGGTCTCAGCCGTACCGGCGCAGTTCGTGGAAGAAGTCATCGATGAGACGCAGGTCTCCGGCCCGGGTCACCTCGTCGTAGACGTACTTGCCGACGGCGAGGTCCAGGACGCCGAGTCCGAAGGGCGAGAAGATCACCGGGCGGTCGGCCGGCGGCGCGGCCCGTCCGGCCATCACGTCGCCGAGGGTTCCGTTGAGGAAGTCGCGGTTGCCGGTGAGCTGTTCGACCAGATGGGGCGACGTGTCGGCCTTCAGGCAGTGCTCGACGTCGTCGACGAAGTTGGCCGAGGCCAGCAGGACCTCGGGGGCGAGGTCGCGCAGGGACACGTGCAGGACCAGCGGGTTGTGGGTGAACAGGGCCGGGTCCGTGACATGCGGCCGGCCTGCGATGGTGGCGAAGACCACGAGGTCGCTGGCGCGGACGAGGTCCTCGGCGCTGTCGTGGACGGTGATCCGCGCGCCGGTGCCGGTCCCCCGCAGGTAGCCGCTGAAGCCGGCGGCGCTGTCGGCGGACAGGTCGTGCACGCCGACCTCGTCGAAGTCCCAGCCGGTGCCGGCCAGGAAGGTGTGGATGTAGCGGGCGATCAGGCCGGTGCCGAAGAACCCGACCCGGGTGGGGCGGGTCCGGCCGCGGCTGAGCCAGTCGGCGGCCAGGGCCGCGGACGCCGCCGTCCTGGTGGCGCTGATGATCGAGCTCTCCAGGCAGGCGAACGGGTAGCCCGTGTCGTGCTCGTTGAGGATGAGCACCGCGGAGGCCCGCGGCAGCCCTGCGCTCACGTTCTCCGGGAAGCTGGAGACCCACTTCAGGCCGTCCACGTGGACCTGTCCGCCGAGGGAGGCAGGCAGCGCGATGATCCGTGAGGTGGGGCGGTCGGCGAAGCGCAGGAAGTACGACGGCGGGTTGACCGAGTCTCCGGCGTCGTGCAGCCGGTAGACGGTCTCGACCAGCTCCATGAGCTGTTTCTCGCGTCCGCTCAGCGCTCGCTGCACCTGCTCACCGGTGATCACCGCGAAGGTCGGTACGCCACCCCGCCCGGACGTGGCCGAACGGTCGGCCGACGACAGCACATCGGTCATCGCTCGCTCGCCTCCGTCGCCGCGCAGTCGTCGGCCGGCCGCACGGGCTCGGCCATGCCGACCAGCACCTGCCGTTCCCCGGTGAACGCCTCTCGGCTGTGCGCGGTGCGGATGTTGTCCACCAGCAGCAGGTCACCGGCCTGCCAGGGTTCGCGCCGGGTGTGTGCCTCGTAGGTGGAGTTGATGAGCTGGACGACGTCCTCCTCGATCGGAGTGCCGTCGCTGTGGCGGGTGTTGAACGGCAGGCCGTCGGCGCCGTAGACGTCCACGAGGTACTCGCGCACCTCGGGGGCGAGGGTCCACTCGTTGAGGAAGGCGATCTGGTTGAACCAGCAGCGCCGGCCCGTGGCCGGGTGCCGGACGACGGCGTTGCGGCGCTGCTCGGTGCGCAGCGAGCCGTCGGGCTGCCAGCGGAAGTCGATGGCGTTGGCCCGGCAGTAGCGCTCGATCTCGGCGCGGTCGCCGGTGCCGAACGACTCCGTCAGGCTCGCCCCGATCTCGTCGTTGTAGCTGCGGGTCAGGATCCATCCGTCCCGCTCGAACCGTTCGGTGAGCGCGCCGGGCAGGGCCCGCAGCACCTCCTCGGCGTCGGCCACCGCCGTCGCTCCGCCCTGCTCGGGCGCGGTCAGGCAGGCGAACAGCATCAGGCCGGGCACCTGGAGCTGGTAGCTCAGCTCGTGGTGCATGCACATCGGCTGGTTGGCAGGCCACGGCGTGGCGGAGTAGAGCCCGCGGCCGTGGGCCTCGCGGGGGGCGAAGGCCTCCCGCTCGGTCATGAGGTCACCGGCCAGCCGCCCGAAGACGGCACCGACCTGGCCGGTGTCCCGCAGACCGAGGCCGCGGACGACCAGCGCCCCGTGCTCCGCGACCTGTGCGCGCAGCGCTTCACGGTGTTCGCCCGCCCAGCGCGGGGCGTCGTCGGGCGGATCGACGTGCAGGAGTGCCGGTCCGTCCGGCCGTAGCTGCACATCGAGCGGTGATGCCAGGGATGAGAACGGCATCTCGGGTTCCTTTCGGGCGACCGTCTGGGTTTCGACGGTGGTCAGTTCGAGAGTGATCGGTTCGAGAGTGATCAGCTCGACGGTGGTCAGGAGGAGGTGAGTGGTACGACGGCCGGCTGGACGGCCCGTGCCGTCTCGGCCGGTCGGGTGCGGAGGAAGTGGTGGCCGCCGTCGGCGAGTTCGTGGAGCTCGACGTGGTCGGCCAGGAGCAGCCAGTCCCGGTGGTGCAGGGCGTGGCCGGGGGTGTGGGGGTCGTCGGCGGCGACCACCACCGTGACCGGCGCGGACAGCTTCACCGGGGGTGGGGCTGCCAGGGCCTCGTGGAAGTAGCGGTGCGCCGAGACGCAGTCGTGCCGGTAGGCGGCGGCTATGTGTTCGGCGTGCCGTGTGTCGAGTTCCGCGAGTTCGGTGTGGCCGCCGTCCGTGGCCAGCCGGGCGGCGAGCTCGGCGTCGCTGCGGCCGGCCAGGTCGGCGACGGCGGTCTGCCGCTCGGCGGCGGTGCCGAGCAGCTGCGCGCCGAGGAAGAGCCGCGTCACCTGGACGCCCCGCTGCTGGAGCTTCCTGGCCGTCTCGACGGCCGGTGCGGTCCCGGAGGAGTGGCCCCACAGCATGACGCGGGTCAGGCCGCGTGCCGTGATCTCGGCGGCGACCTGCTCGGCCACCTGCTCGATCGGCGCGAAGGGTTCGGGGGGCGCGGCCAGGTTGTGACCGGGCAGGTCCACGGCGAGGACCGCCAGACCGCTGCCCGCCAGCGCGCTCGCCATCGGCTGGTAGTTGACGGCGTTGCCGCCCGCGTACGGGAAGCACACCAGGGCACATTCAGGCACACCGCCCTCGCCGGACAGGGACAGCAGCAGCTCCGGGCGCCGCCGGGCCGTACCGGCACCCGCACCACCACCGCCGGCGCTGTCACCATCACCGCCGTTGCCGTCGAGGAGGGCGGCGAGGTCGGCGAGGACCGGATGGCGGGTGATGTCCTTGAGGGACACCGCGCGGTCGAGCGCGAGGCTGAGTCTGACCGCGGTGAGGGAGGTGCCGCCGGAGTCGAAGAAGTGGTCCGTGCGGCCGATCTGCCGTTCGGGCACCCCGAGCAGCTCGGCCCAGGCCGCGGCCAGCCGCCGCTCGGCCGGGCTGAGATCGTGCTCCGCCTCCCGCCGCGGGGCCGACTCCTGGGCCAGTGCGGTCAGGGCCTTCCGGTCGATCTTGCCGTTGGCGGTCAGCGGCAGGCTGTCCTGCCGGTGGAAGGCCGACGGGACCATGTAGGCGGGCAGGACCGAGGCGAGTTCCTCGCGCAGGGTCTCCGGCCGCTGCCGCCCGCCGGCGTAGAAGGCGATCAACTGCTTGCCGCCGCCGGGCCGTTCGGCGACGACCACCGCGCCGTCCCGTACTCCGTCGACCCGCAGCAGGGAGTTCTCGATCTCGCCGATCTCGATGCGGAAGCCGCGGATCTTGACCTGGCTGTCCCGGCGGCCGAGGAACTCCAGCTTGCCGCCGGGATGCCAGCGTCCCCAGTCCCCGCCCAGGTAGAGCCGTTCACCGGGGCGGTACGGGTCCGTCCGGTACGCCTCCCGGGTGCGCTCGGGATCGTTGACGTACCCCCGGCCCACGCAGACACCGGAGAACGCGATCAGCCCGGGGGCACCCAGCGGTACCAGCGACAGATGCTCGTCCACGACGTGGACGCGCACGTTGTTGACGGGCCGTCCGAGCAGCACCCGGTCGGGCACTTCGTGGAGGACCTCGTGGTTGGTGTCGTCCGACGTCTCCGTCAGCCCGTAGGCGTTGAGGAGCCCGATGCCCGGCTGGACCGCGAACCAGCGCTGGACCAGCTCCCGTTTCAGGGCCTCGCCGGTCACCGACACACATCGCAGGTCGGGCAGCGGGCGCGGATGCCGTTCCAGGTAGGAGACCACGACCTCCAGATAGGACGGCACGACCTGCGCCACGCCGACCCGGCCGTGCTCCAGGGTGTCGACGAACCGTTCCACGTCCGTGATCACGTCCTGCTCGACCAGCAGGGTTCGCCCGCCGACCAGCAGCGGGGCGATGAGCTGCCACAGGGAGATGTCGAAGCACTGCGGGGCCGTCTGCGCCACCACGGACCCCTCGCCGATCGCCAGGTCGTCGATCTTGGCGTGGAGATGGTTGAGCATGCCCGCGTGTTCGCACATCGCGCCCTTCGGCTCACCGGTGGAGCCGGAGGTGAAGTAGATGTAGGCGAGTTGGCCGGGGTCCACCTCGATGCCGAGGTCGTCGTCGGCGTGCGATTCGGCGTACGCCGTGTCGAGGAGCAGCTTCTCGACGTCCGGCAGGCCGGCCAGCGCCTGGTCGAGGGTGTCGGTGCTGCCGGATTCGGTCAGGACCAGCCGGCAGCCCGCTCGCGAGAGCGTCGCCCGGATGCGGCCGGCCGGGAAGTGCGGCTCGATGGGCAGGTAGACGCCGCCCGCCTTGAACACCGCCAGCACCGCGGCCGGCCAGTCGAGGTTGCGCTCGGTGACGACGGCGACGACGTCCTCCCGGCCCAGGCCCCGCGCCAGCAGGGCCCGCGCCAGCCGGTTGGCGCGCCGGTCGAGTTCGCCGTACGTCCACTCGCGCCCGCCGTGCACGGCGGCCACGGCCTCCGGATGTGCCCGCGCCCGCTGCTCGAACAGTTCGTGTGCCCGGGCGTCCGGCAGCGGCCGGTGGGGTCCGGCCAGGCCGTCCAGCTGCTCCCGTTCCTCCTCGGCCGACAGCAGGCTCTGCCGGGTGTGGTCGGCGTCGGGGTCCGCCGTCAGCAGCCGCAGCGCGGTCAGGTGGTAGCCGCCGATCCGGGCCGCGGCCGTGGCGTCGAGTACGTCCGTGCGGTGGCGCAGCCGCAGTGTCAGCCGTCCCCCGTGGTCGGACCAGCGCACGTGCAGGACACCGTCGTCGGCGTGGGGCTCGTCGGCGCCGAGGGGACCGCACACGGTCTCGTACGGCGGCTCCGTCAGCCCCAGTTCCCGCCGCAGCTTCTCCACCGGGAAGTCGCGGTGCGCCAGCACCTCCGCCTCGGCGTGTCCGACGGTCGTGAGGAGTGCCTGCCAGGGCCCCGGGGGGAGGGCCGTCCGGCAGGGCAGCGGCTCGCCGCGCGTACCGGTGGTGTACCCCGTGACCACGTCCGGCTCGCCGGAGAGCACGGCCAGCACCTTGAGGTGCGCGGCCAGCATCAGCGCGTCGGCCGGCAGGCCCTGGCGCCCGGCCAGTTCCCGCACCGCCGCCGTCACGTCGTCCGGCACCGGTATCTCGTGTTCGGCCGTTCCCGCTGCCGGCTCCCGGACCCACCGGGGCACGGTGGTGACACCGCCGGCGGTCAGTACCCGGCTCCAGAACTCCCGGTCCGCTTCCACGCGCGTTCCCATCGAATGGCCTTCCTCAACTCACGGTCGCCGTGGTGGCGTTGGCTTTGGACGTGACCCTGCCGTTGGCGGTGGACCGGCTGCCGGTCTCCGGCATGTCCACCGCCGGGTTGCCGCCCCACTGTGCGTTCGGGGGCATTTCCTCGCCCTTCATGAGGAAGGAGTCGGGTGCCAGCACCGAACCGTCGCCCATGGTCACGCCGTAGTGCACATGGGAGGCGACGCCCAGCGTGCAGCCGGCGCCGAGCGTGGTGGCGTCGGACTTGAAGGTGCCGTCCTCCTGCGAGTGGCACTGGATCTTGCTGCCGACGTTGAGGGTGCAGTCGTCGCCGATGGTGGCGAGTGTCCGCTCGGTCAGGTAGCAGCCGTCGTCGAAGACCCGGCGGCCGATGCGCACGCCCAGCAGTCGCCAGACCAGGCTCTTGTAGGGGGTTCCGTTGAAGATCTCGAGGAAGTGGTCCGGTACCTTCCACAGCCGTTCGTGCCACCAGAAGTACGGGTCGTAAATGGAGCACAGCCGGGGGCTCAGCGCACGGAAGGACCCGATGCAGCGCTCCACCAGGACGAAGTACACGGTGGAGAAGGCGAGTGTGAACGCCAGGTACCCGGCGATCACCACATGTCCGACCGTGCCGTACAGGTCCGCGGAGACGAGGCCGAACAGGGTGAGCGCGAAGGTGTGCAGCCAGCGCACGAACAGCATGATCAGCATGGAGCGGAGGTTGTAGCGGTTCTTCGCGGCGAGCCGGCGGCGGAGGGTGTCGCCCGACCTGAGGTGGTCGAAGCGTGCGTCACGGTCCACCGAGCGGGGGATCTCGAAGCACGGTGAGCCGAGGAGCCCCACGCCTTCCCTGATCTCGCCGTCGAGGGGGATCATCACCTTCGTCGCGAGCAGGCAGTTGTCGCCGGTCCTGCCGTCCGCCGGATAGGCGATGTTGTTGCCGAGGAAGTTGTGCGGCCCGATCGCCACCCTGGCCACCCGGAAGGATGTGCTGGAGTAGTCGGCGTTGACCACGGACAGGCCGTCGGCCACCATCGTGCCGCTGCCGACGGAGACCAGCAGGGGTGTCTCGTGCTGGACTTCGGTGCCGAAGTTCGATCCGGTCTGCTCGACCCGTGACAGGTCGTAGCCGATTCCGCGGAGGTAGTACACGATGTAGGAGCTGTCGCCGAAGAGCCAGGCGAAGAACTTGATGTTCGTCATGCGGGCCGTGGCCCGGTGCAGCGCGTAGTGGAATCCGTAGAGCGGATACGTCCTGTCGGGCTTGACGACCAGACCCACCAGCCGCGGAAGGGTGCACAGGGCCAGCAGCCCCAGGACGACGAACCCGAAGAACAGCACGAGGGACAGCACCAGTGCGTCGGGCACGAGTTGCGACGGGGTCAGTGCGGCCGTCGCCGGGTCGAGTCGCCTGCCGATCGCCGGTACCTCGGTGAACAGCATGTACATTCCGCCGACGAGCAGCGGTAGGTACAGGAAGAACAGCTGGACCAGCGTGCCGAGTCCGAACCAGACCCGTCGCAGGGTGCCGCAGCGGGCCGGGGCGACCCTGAGGTAGTCGGTCCGGGTGGGTTCCGCCGGGGAGCCGTGCCAGTGCTCGCCGTCCGGGACCGCCTGCCCCCGGTGGAGGGCGGAGGAGTGGCCGAGTTGGGCACCGTCGCCCATGGCGGTGTCGATGTCCAGGACGGTCTTCTCGCCGACGTAGACGTCCGTGCCGAGGGTGATCCGGCCGGTCTGGATGTGTCCCGCGTGGGCCCGGTAGCAGAGGAGGAACGAGTCCTTGCGGATGACCGTGCCGGAGCCGATCGTCAGCAGGTCGGTGCAGACCGGGACGGAGTGGGAGAGGATCGTGACCCCCTTGCCGATCCGCGCGCCGAGGGCCCGCAGGTACAGCACGTACAGCGGGGTTCCGGTGAGAAGGACCATCGGGTTGGCGTGCAGCAGCACCTTGACGATCCAGAAGCGCACGTACGCCAGGCCCCAGACGGGGAACTCGCCCGGTCTCCAGCGGCCCACCAGAAGCCATTTCGCGACGACCGGGAACGCGCACAGCGCCACGAAGCCGATGCCTCCGAACAGCAGGGACCGCAGATAGATGTCTGCCACGCCCTTGCCGGTGGCGATCCACTCGTACCCCACGGCGGTGGCGAAACCGGAGACGAAGGAGTAGCCGAGGAAGACCAGCAACTGGAGCGTGCCGCAGAGCAGATGGCTCCACCGGTTGCCGCGCGGCCGCTCGGGCGCCGAGGGGGCGCTCACCGGCTCGGCGGGAACGGGGGCGGCCTCGCCGAGCGCCGCCGCCAGGCTGTGGATCGTGGGGTGCCGGTAGATGTCCCTCATGGACGGGGACGGCAGGTCCGGCCGCTTGCGTATTCGGGCGCAGAACTGGGCCATGACCAGGGAGTTGGCGCCGAGGTCGGTGAAGAAGTTGCTGTCGGCCGGAACGTGCTCGGTGCTCAGGAGTTCGGCCAGTGCCTGCGCCAGCTCCCGCTCGGTCTCCGCTCCCCTGCCGCCGGTGTGACTCGGGACGACCGAAGGTCCGTCCGGCACCGACACGACCTCGGAGGACTGCTCCATCATGCGATCTCCTCGAGAACGTGGATGTTCCTGATCACGAACCGGCGGATTCAGTTTGTCCAGGCAGTGGACCGCATGCCACTTATGTCCCTTGCTCGGCCGTGCCGGAGGACTGATCCAGCGCGCCGTATTCCCCGGGTTTCGCACCGGGACGGGGACCACGAATCACCCGCATGGCGGTCCCCCGGCCGGCAGCGGGGCAGCGCCCCGCAAGGGGCGAGGGGAACTGCGCGCTCAGCCCCCACCCGGCCGCAGCCGGTGTACGGCTCAGTCCCGGGGTACGCCGGGCGCGGCGGTCGTACCGGTCCGCGACAGTGCTCCCGTACGCCCCTGCCGCCGTGTGCCGGACGGTTCGCCATTGACGTACGCCAAAACCGCTCCGTACGATCGCGTCCGGCATTGAGTGTCAGCGTCAAGCCCTGGCTCGCTGACCGGCAACCCTCCCGCGCGGTGGGGTGCTCCAGGTGAAAGCCCGGCGGGATCACCGATGATCCCCGCAAGCGCGTGGCCCCGTGAGCGGGGCCGGAGACGGGGAGGGACCGGCATGCGGCACAGCGGTGACCCGACTGCCTCCTTCGCCGTCGTCTCGGTGTTCTCCCGGCTCTCGCGTCGGCGCCACATCGATCTGCAGCGCTCGACCAGCTGTCTCTGTCAGGTCTGACGAGTCTGCGCGCCACCGGCTGACGTCGAGTCACCGGCCGCGGCCGCAGGCACCTCCCGCCACCGTGCGCGGTGGCATCCACCTGACCCCCGTCCGAACAGCGCTCCCCCGTGACCGGCGGCACGCCGACCGGGGCCGCACGCCCAGGCACGGCCGTGCCCGCACGGCACCCGGTGCCTGGTGACACGAGCAGGAGAACCCCTTCCGTGACCGCACTTCCGGATCTCAGACTTTCCCGCTGGACCGCCCTGACCGCCCTCCTGACCACCAGCGTGCTGCTGACCGCCTGCGGATCGAGCGGCGACGATTCCGGTTCCGGCGGCGGCCGGCCGAAGTCCGGCGGCACCCTGACCTTCGCGGTGGGGTCGGACGCCGGCTGCGTGGATCCGCAGCAGGTCGCCAGCAACGACACCATCTACTCGGTGCGCCAGACCGTGGACTCCCTTACCGACCAGGATCCGAAGACCGGCAAAATCGTGCCGTGGCTGGCGAAGAGCTGGGACATCAGCTCCGACGCCACGACGTTCACCTTCCACCTGCGGTCCGGTGTCACCTTCAGCGACGGCTCCGAGCTGACCGCGCAGGTGGTCAAGGACAACTTCGACGCGGTGCCGAAGCTCGGTGCGCTGGGCACCCTGGCCGAGGGCTACCTGAGCGGCGTCAAATCCACCACCGTGGTCGACCCGCTCACCGTCGAGGTGACCTTCCAGCAGCCCAACGCCCAGTTCCTGCAAACTACTTCGACGCATTCGCTGGGTATCGAGTCCTCGGCGAGCGTGCAGAGGACCCCGCAGCAGAAGTGCAGCGACGGGGTGATCGGGTCCGGTCCCTTCGTGCTGAAGCAGTACGTGCAGAACCAGTCGGTCACCCTGGCCAGGCGCACCGGGTACGACTGGGGTTCCTCGCTGTGGAGCAAGAAGGGCGAGGCGTACCTGGACAAGCTGGTGTTCAAGGTCGTGCCCGAGGCCGGCGTACGGGCCGGCAGTCTCCGGTCCGGCCAGGTGGACGCCATCAGCAGCGTGGGCAGGGCCGACGAGGCGGCGCTCAAGGGCGGCCAGGTCGCCCTGCGGAGTCGGGCCAACCCCGGCGTGGTGTTCGGCCTGGGCTTCAACAACTCACGCCCGGTCCTCAAGGACGCCAGGGTGCGGCAGGCGATCCTGTTCGCCATCGACCGGCAGCAGATCGCCGACACCGTCTTCCCGACCGGCACCAAGGCCGCGACCAGCATCCTCGCGCACACCACGCCCGACTACACGGACCTCGCCGCGGATCTCCCCTTCGCCGCGGCCAGGGCCAAGTCCCTCTTGGACCAGGCAGGTTGGAAGACCGGCGGCGACGGCATCCGGACCAAGGGCGGCAAGAAGCTGAGTCTGACCATCGACTGGATCCCCAACGCGGCCACCAACCAGCCCGCGCTGGAGCTGATCCAGCAGCAGCTCAAGGCCGTCGGTGTCGACGTCGTCCTCAAGCAACTCCAGCTCACCCGGTTCGCCCCGACCCTGCAGTCGGGTGACTTCGACGCGGCGTGGGGCAACGTGACCCGGGCCGACCCGGACATCCTGCGCAGCTCCTTCTCCACCCGGCTGGCCAACTGGTACCGCATCCCGGCGGGCCCGCTCGACACCCGGGTGGCCGGTCAGGCGGCCACCACCGACACGGTGCAGCGCGGGCAACTGGTCGACGACACGCAGAAGCTGATCGTGCAGAACGCCTACTACGCGCCGGTGGTGGAGCTCCAGACCCAGCTTGGCATCGCGAAGAAGGTGCACGACCTGGACTTCGACGCCTCCAGCCGGATCCGGCTGCACGACACCTGGATCGGCTAGACCGTGCGCCGGTATGTGATCAAGCGGCTCGCGCAGGCGGTCGGGGTGCTGTGGGCGGCGTACACGGTGTCGTTCCTCGTCCTCGACTACCTGCCGGGTGATCCGGTGACTGCGATGGCCAGTGCCGGGATGGACTCGGGGCAGGTCGATCCGAAGCAGCTGGCCGCCCTGCGGCACGAGTACGGCTTCGACAAGCCCGTGCTCGTGCAGTACGCGGAGTACCTCGGCCGGGCGGTGCGCGGGGACTTCGGCGACTCGGTGTCCACCGGCAGGCCGGTGACCTCGACGCTGGCCGACGCGCTGCCGCAGACCCTCCAACTGACCGCTGCCGCGCTGCTGTTCGCGGTGGTCCTCGGCGGCGGGCTGGCCGTGGTGGCGACGTACACCTCCCGGCGCTGGCTGCGGCAGTTCCTGCTGTCGCTACCGCCGCTGGGGGTGTCGGTACCCACGTTCTGGGTGGGTCTGCTGCTGGTGGAGGCGTTCTCCTTCCGCCTGCACTGGTTCCCGGCGTTCGGCAACGACGGGTTGCGCGGCCTGATCCTGCCGGCCCTGACCCTGGCGGTCCCGACCGGCGCACAGGTCGCGCAGGTACTGGCCAAGAGCCTGCTGACCGCGCTGGACCAGGCGTACGTGGAGACCGCGCGGGCCAAGGGCGCGGGCCGCCGGCGGGTCCATCTGCGGCACGCGCTGCGCAACGCCTCACTGCCCGCGCTGACGGTCGTCGGCCTGCTGGTCGGGCAGCTGATCGCCGGTTCTGTGGTGGTCGAGACGGTGTTCTCGCGCGACGGCCTCGGCCGGGTGACCGCCGCGGCCGTCACCGCTCAGGACATCCCGCTGGTCCAGGGGGTGGTGGTGTTCGGGGCACTGATCTTCGTGGCGACGAACCTGGTCGTCGACCTCGTCTACCCGCTGCTGGATCCGCGGATCGTGGTGGCCCCGGAGAGAAAGGCGGCGCTCGCATGAGTCGGAGCCTTGCCGACGGCACGGCCGACGCGGCCGAGGCGGCGCTCGGCCCCGCCCGGCCCGTCGGGACGGGACCGGAGCCGGAACGCCGCGTGGACGTACGGCGGTTGCTGCGCTTCGTGGTGCGCCGCCCCGGTCTGCTGCTGTCGGTCCTGATCGTCGTACTCGTGGTGCTGGCCTCCTTCCGGCCGGACCTGTTCACCTCGCAGGACCCGCTGACGGGGGTGCCGGCCCAGAACTTCCGCGGCCCGAGCGGCGCACACTGGTTCGGCACCGACGAGCTGGGCCGAGACGTCTTCTCCCGCGTGGTGCACGGCGCCCAGCTCTCCCTGAAGGCCACACTGATCGCGGTGCTGGTCGCGTTCGTCGTCGGCGGTCTGCTCGGGGTGGTCGCCGGGTTCGTGGGCCGCTGGGTGGACGACGTGCTGATGCGGTTCGTGGACGTCCTCCTGTCCATCCCGGCGCTGTTCATGTCCCTGGCGATCGTCACCGCGCTCGGCTACGGCACGGTGAAGGTGGCGGTCGCGGTCGGCATCGCGAGTGTCGCCTCGTTCGCCCGGGTGGCCCGCTCGGAGGTACTCCGGGTGCGGCAGGCGGTGTTCGTCGAGGCGTCGCGCGCGAGCGGGGCCCGCTGGTACTCGGTGCTCGGCCGGCATGTGCTGCCCAACGCCGCGGGCCCGGTGGTCGTGCTGGCCACCCTCGACTTCGGCTCCTCCATCCTGGCGGTGTCGGCGCTGAGCTTCCTCGGCTACGGGGCGCCGCCGCCGGCCCCGGAGTGGGGCACGTTGATCTCCGACGGCCGCAACTACCTGGCCAACGCCTGGTGGCTGACCGCGCTGCCCGGGCTGGCGATCGCCGCGACCGTACTGGCCGCCAACCGCGTCGCCCGGGCACTGGACGGCGAATGGTCCCGGCAGCGATGACCGACGAACATGAGAACGGTGAGGACGTGACCACACCACTGCTGGAGATACGCGGCCTGTCCGTGTCGTACCGCACCCGGGGCGGCCCGGTGGCGGCCGTGCGGGGCGTGGACCTCGACGTGTGGCCGGGGCAGGTGACGGCGGTGGTCGGCGAGTCCGGCTCCGGCAAGAGCACCACCGCGCACGCGATCACCCGGCTGCTGCCGGGCAACGGCGCCGTCGACGCGGGCACGGTCCGCTTCGGCCGGCACGATCTGGCCGCGCTGTCGGAGGCGGAGCTGCGCACCGTGCGCGGGGCGCGGATCGGGCTGGTCCCGCAGGACCCGACGGTGTCGCTCAACCCCGTCAAGCGGATCGGCGAACAGGTCGCGGAGGTGCTGCGCATCCACGGTCTCGCGACCCGCCGCTCGGCCCCCGCCGAGGCGATCGCCGTCCTGGACCGGGCCGGGCTGCCCGACGCGGCCGTCCGGGCCCGCCAGTACCCGCACGAACTCTCCGGCGGCATGCGGCAGCGCGCGCTGATCGCCATCGCCGTCGCCGCGCAGCCGGAGCTGATCATCGCCGACGAGCCGACCAGCGCGCTGGACGTCACCGTGCAGCGGGTCATCCTCGACCGTCTCCAGCGCCTCACCGAGGAGTCGGGCACCGCCATCCTGCTGGTGACCCATGACCTCGGGGTCGCCGCCGACCGGGCCCAGCGCCTGGTCGTCATGTCCCAGGGCAGGGTGGTCGAGGCGGGCCCCACCCGGGAGATCCTGGCCGATCCCCAGCACGAGTACACCCGTCGCCTGCTGGCCCGCGCGCCCAGCCTGACCGCCGCCCGGCCACGCGCCGCCGTCCCCGCGCCGAAGGCGGACACCGCGCCCCTGGTCGAAGCACGCGGTCTGGTCAAGGAGTTCAGGCTCCCCCGCACGGGCGACGGCCCCCGCACCCTCCGCGCGGTCGACGACGTCGGTTTCACCCTGCACCGCGGCCGGACCCTCGCCCTGGTCGGCGAGTCGGGCTCGGGCAAGTCCACCACAGCCCGCCTGGTGCTCCGGCTCGCCGACGCGACCGCCGGGCAGGTCCTGTTCGACGGCGCCGACGTCACCCACGTCAAGGGCGCCCCCGAAAGGGAGCTGCGCCGCCGCGCCCAGCTCGTCTACCAGAACCCGTACGCCTCGCTCGATCCGCGTTTCTCCGTCGGCGAGGTCGTCACCGAGCCGCTGCGCGCCTTCAAGGTCGGCGACCGTGCGTCCCGGCTCGTCCGGGCCCGCGAGCTGCTCGACCGGGTGGCCCTTCCGGCCACGATGCTGGAGCGCCGGCCGGCGGAGCTGTCCGGCGGGCAGCGACAGCGGGTGGCGATCGCCCGTGCCCTCGCGCTCTCCCCCGACCTGGTGGTCTGCGACGAGCCGGTCTCCGCGCTCGACGTGTCCGTGCAGGCCCAAGTCCTGGACCTGCTGGCCGAGTTGCAGGCCGACACGGGCGTGGCGTACCTGTTCATCTCCCACGACCTGGCCGTCGTACGGCAGATCGCGCACGAGGTCGCGGTGATGCGGGCCGGCCGGATCGTCGAGACGGGCCCGCCGGAGGAGCTCTTCACCAGCCCCCGCCACGAGTACACCCGCGAGCTGCTCGCGGCCATCCCCGGCGGTGGCGTCCCCGCCCCGCCGCCCAAACGACGAGCTGACGAGTCGAGGACCGGCGTCGCATGAGCGCTGGCCACCGCGGCCGAGCGTCCGGCAGCGCTACCGCGACGCGGCCGACCGGTCGGTGCCGCGTCACCGGTTCGACCTGCCCTGACCGCCCGGAGTGTCCGGGTCAGCCCGCCGCCGTCCAGGCCCTCGGTCCCATGCCCCGCCACTCGATCAGATCGGGGTCGTCGACCGTCGTACTGGACTCGGGCAGGCCCGCCACGCGCAGAAACTCCACGACGTCGAGCAGGTGGTACGCAGTACCCACGTACTCGCCACGGATGGTGACCCGCCGGCCACCGTCAGCGCCCGGCGGCTGCACGATCACAGGCGCGCCTTCCATACCTACCAGATGCCCCCGACAGGGCGGCTCATGCAGGTCTACGCGCGTACATCGACGAGCGCCGGGCACGTGCGTATGTGGTGATGTCCACCGCGGCGCGGGCACGGTCGTCCCTCCCCCTAAGGGGCGACCGTGCCCACCCGGGCCGGCGCCGTCCCTGGCGGTTGCCCGCAGGGACGGTCCGGGCGAGCCCCCCATGCCCGCCCGACCGGCACCCGATCAAACCCCCTGGGTGCCCGGCGCCGTCTCAGGCCGTCAGTGTGGCCCAGACCGCGTGGCCGCTGGTGAGCCTGGAGCGGTCGACGCCCCAGGAGTCGGCGAGCTGCTCGACGAGCAGCAGTCCCCGGCCGCCCTCGTCGTCGGGGCCGGGTTCGCGCCGGAGCAGACTCCGGCGCGAGTAGTCGTGGTCATGGACCTCCAGCCGCAGACAGCCGTCGGCGACCATGCCCATGCCGCACAGGATGCGCACGCTGAACGTGTGCCGGACGGCGTTGGTGGCGAGCTCGGACACGAGCAGCACCGCGTCCTCGCACAGCTCGCCGGGCAGCCCCCAGGCGGTGAGCCGCTCCCGCACGGAGCGGCGGGCGACTCTGACGCTGGAGCGGTGCGAGGGCAGCTCGATCCAGTGGGCCTGGTCGGGGTCGACTACGTCTAACAGGTCGAGAGGGGACGTCGTGTGGGGGGACACGGTGGTTGCCTTCCGTGAGGCGGACGCGGCGGCGAGCAGGCAGAGCTGGACAACATCCCGACGGGGGCCGGACGTTGCCCGGGGTCGTGCACGCGAATTGCTCAAGTAACTATGCGCGCACCCAAGTTCAACCTGCAACACACTCCCTGATAATTTCAGAATGCCGGTGTCGGTGTGGTCGCATCATCAAGTGCCTGTCACACTCGTCCTGGTGACAGTCCTTCAGGAGGTAGGGCGTGAGCGAAGGCCGGTCGAACGCGGGCAGCGGCAGTGCGCCCACCGTGCTGCGCATGATCCTGGGCCGCAGGCTCCAGGAGCGGCGCCAGGAAGCGGGCGTGTCACTGGAGGACGCCGCACGGGCCCTTCGGGTCGCCCCGCTGACCATCCGCCGCCTGGAGAAGGCGGAGGTGGCGCTCAAGCCTCTCTACGTGGAGAAGCTCCTCGAGACCTACGGCGCCGACCGGCAGGAGACGGAGGAGTTCGTCGCCTTCGCCGAGCGGGCCAACGAGCCCGGCTGGTGGCACACCTACCGCGATGTGCTGCCCACCTGGTTCAGCGCCTATGTGAGCCTGGAGACCGGGGCGAAGACCCTGCGCACCTACGAGCCGCACTACGTCACGGGACTGCTGCAGACCCGCGAGTACGCGCGCGCCGTGCTCGGCGGCGGCTTCCCCAACGACCGTGACGAGGACCTGGAACGGCGGGTGAACCTGCGGCTGCACCGCCAGGCCCTGCTGGAGCGGACGGACGCGCCCACGCTGTGGGTGGTCATGGAGGAGGCCGTCCTGCACCGGGTGGTCGGCGGCCCCGAGGTGATGCGGGCGCAGATCGAACGGCTCCTGGAGGTCATGGAGCTGGAGCACGTCAGCGTCGACGTCGTCCCGTTCACCGCCGGGGCCCATGTCGGCGCGTGCGCCCCGTTCACCTACTTCCGCTTCGAGGAGCCCGAGCTTCCGGACGTCGTCTACAGCGAGATCCTCTCCGGCGCGATGTACCTGGACCAGCGCTCCGACGTCGTCGCCCATCTCGAGGCGCACAACCGCATGTCCCTGCTGACCTCCGACGCACAGAGCACGGCGCTCCTGAACCGCATGCGCAAGGAGTACGCATGACCATCATGGACGGCAGTGCCCACGACGTGTACAACGGCATGCCCGCCTCGGACCTCGGTGAGCAGGGCTGGGAGTCTCCCTGGAGCGGCCCCAACGGAGGCCAGTGCGTGCAGACGAAGCAGCTCGCCGACGGCCGGGTGGCGCTCCGCCAGTCGACCGATCCCGCCGGCCCCGCGCTGATCTACACCCCGGAGGAGATCACGGCGTTCGTCGCCGGGGTCAAACGGGGCCTCGCCGACCATCTGACCACTGGCTGACCGCCTCCGCCCTCCCCACTCCTCCCCCACCTCCCCCTCTGAAAGGTTCAGGATGAGCACCTCGCACACGGCGCGGGACATCGACACCAGCAGGCCCCACTCCGCCCGTATGTACGACTACTACCTCGGCGGCAAGGACCACTTCGACATCGACACGAAGGCGGCCGAGACCGTGGCGGCCGCCTACCCGGGCATCTTCGTCTGCGCCCGCGAGAACCGGGCCTTCATGCACCGCGCCACCCGCGTCCTCGCCCGGGAGCACGGCATCCGGCAGTGGCTCGACATCGGCACCGGCATCCCCACCGAGCCGAACCTGCACCAGGTGGCCCAGTCCGTGGTGCCCGAGGCGCGGGTGGTGTACGCCGACAACGACCCGCTCGTCCTCAAGTACGCCGAGCGTCTGATGCGCAGCACGGCGCAGGGCCGCACCACCTACATAGAGGCGGACGTCAACGACCCGCAGTCGCTGCTGGACGCCCCCGAGCTGGCCGAGGTCCTGGACCTGGACCGGCCGGTGGCGCTGTCCCTCAACGCCCTGATGCACTTCGTCACGGACGCCCAGGACCCGTACGGCATCGTCGCCCGGCTGCTGGACGTGCTCCCCTCGGGCAGCGCGCTCGCGCTGAGCCACTGCACGCCCGACTTCGACCCGGCGACCTGGCAGAAGGTCACCGACATCTACAACGGCGCCGGCACTCCGGTGCAGTTCCGCTCACGCGGGGACGTGGAGCGCTTCTTCGACGGGCTCGAACTGCTCGACCCGGGCGTCTCCGTCGGCCACCGCTGGCGCCCGGACGCCGAACCGACCGCCACCGACGCGGAGGTCAGCCTGTGGACCGGGGTGGGCATCAAGCCGTAGCTCGGGCGGGCTGTCGTACCGCACGGTGACGTGACGGTACGACAGCCCGGACCCGGTCAGTCGATGTGGTAGCTGTCCCCGTAGACCTTCCAGTCCAGCGGGGTGTTCAGGCACAGGTTGCCCTTGCGCAGGAAGACCCGCTGCTCGGTGTCGACCCGGGTGGTGTCGCTGTGCGCCTCCTCCTGCTTCATGGCCCAGACCCGGGCGTCGAGGAAGGCGTTCAGGTACGTCGTCTCGTCGCCGCCCTGGGCCGGCGGCTTGGCCTTGTTCAGGGCGCGCTTGCGTATGTTGCGGAAGCTGGTGGCGTCGTCGCCGTCGCCGTGCATGACGATGGCGTCGTAGTAGGTGAACTGGCCCAGCGTGCCCAGCCCGTCCGTCTTGCCCTGGCTCACGGCCGGGTTGAAGTACACCCGGTCCCGCTCGTCGTTCTGCGCCTGCTGGAACGCGCTGTCCTGGGCCGCCTTGCGCCAGTCCTTGGGGAAGTTCGGGTCGAGGCCGTCGTGCGAGTCGCTGCCGTTGACCCGGCGCAGCGCCGGCAGGTACTTGGCGAGCACGTTGCCGGGCTTGCGGTCGGTGTAGAGCTGGACGAGGTCGAGCATGTCGCCGGTGCCGGAGCAGAATCCGATGATCCCGGCGGTGTAGCCGCGGCCGTCGCCGATGTCCTCGATGTACTTGTACTGCGCCTTCCAGTCGAGCGAGGAGTTCTCCGCGCTCGACACCAGCTTCATGGCGATCTCCTTCTTCGCCGGGTCGTCGAGGCCCGCGCAGCTCGCGGCGGTGGAGGCGGCGGCATGAGCGGGGCGCAGCAGCACGGCTCCGGCCGCGGACGCGCCGAGCAGGGCGAGCAGGGTGCGGCGGGAGGTCAGGACGGGGTTCGTCGTGGCGTTGTTCGGTTGCCTCACGGGGGCTCCAGAAGGTGGTGGGGGGTGGGCAGTTGACGCACACTCACTGATAGGAAGGTTTCCTACCAGTGATGGGCGGTGTTGTGTAGTCGTCGCACAGAAAGTTCGTAGGGTCGAACAAGACGGGTTTCACCGGCCGGACGCCGCGTTGTCAGTGCCGCTTGGTACAACTGCGATCATCACCGAGCGCCCTCGATTCCGTCACAGGAGCAGCCGTATGACCATCCATGAGCACCTCTCCACCCTGTATCGGCTGCGTGCGCACACCTTTCCCGGTCCCGGTGCGCCGGCCGGCGACCTGCCCGACGCCGAGTCCGTCGCCTGGCGGATCACCAGTGACGTGTACGACGCGGACGAGGACTGGGCGGACGCGTTCGCCCGCTTCGTCACCGCCGTCGACACCACGCGGGTGCGGGCGCTGATAGTCGGCGCCTGGCAGGAGGCGTACGACACCGATCCGTCCGCCGTGGTCGAGGCGCTGCTGGCCGCGCGGGACCGGCTCCCGGCACTGCGCGCGCTGTTCCTGGGCGACATGGTGATGGAGGAGTGCGAGATCTCCTGGATCAACCAGACCGATGTGACCCCGCTGCTCGAAGGCTTCCCGGAGCTGGAGGAGTTCGGGGTGCGCGGCGGTTCCGGACTGCGCCTCACCGGGCTGCGGCACACCGCGCTGCGCCGGCTGACCATGGAGGCCGGCGGGCTGCCCGCCGAGGTGGTGCGCGGGGTGGGGGCCAGCGACCTGCCCGCCCTCGAACGCCTCGACCTGTGGCTGGGCACCCCCGACTACGGCGGCGACAGCGAGGTGGCCGACCTGGCGGGCATCCTGTCCGGCGCCGGGCTGCCGAGTCTGCGTCATCTGGCCCTGCGCAACAGCGAGATGCAGGACGACGTGGCCGCCGCCGTGGCCGACTCCCCGGTCCTGGACCGGCTGGAGGTGCTGGACCTGTCCATGGGCGTCCTCACCGACGAGGGGGCCACCGCGCTCCTGGACGGGCGTCCGCTCACCCACCTCAAGAAGCTCGACCTCCACCACAACTACCTGACCGAGCCGCTCCAGGACCGTGTCCGCGCGACCCTGATACCCGCCGGCGTCGAGGTGGACCTCGACCGCGACGACGCCGACGAGGACAAGGACGACGACGGCACGGTGTGGCGGTACGTCGCCATCGGCGAGTGACGGACGGACGCATGCCGAACACCCCGGCAGAGCCCGGCGGTCGTCCGGGACCGGCCGCTGAGGCAGGCGCGCGGTTCGCGGTCGTCGGCAATCCCGAGAACCGCCGGGTCACCCTCTTCGCGGACGCGGTCCGGGCCGCCGGGCTTCCCGGGCCCCGGGTGGTCGCCTGGCGGGACGTACTGCGCGACGGCGGGGCCGGGTTCGGCGCCGGCGAGATCGTCCGGATCGACTCGCCCGGGGAGAACACGGAGGTCGACCGGCTGCTGCGGGGCGCGGGCGAGCCGACCCGGGTGACGGGATCGGCACGCTGGTACGCCGGGCTCGTCGCCGCGCTGGGCACCCTGCGCGGCGGCCTGCGCCTCGACGACCCGGACGACCTCGCCGTGCTGTTCGACAAGCGCCGCTGCCACGCCGTCCTGGACGCGGCCGGAATACCGGTGCCCGCCTCGCCCACCTCGGGCCCCGGGGCGGCACCGGTGCGCGGCTGGGACGACGTGCGGGCGCTGATGCGGGAGCACCGGATGCCCCGGCTGTTCGTCAAGCCCGCGCACGGTTCGTCCGCGTCCGGGGTGCTCGCGGTGGAGTCGGCGGGCGGCGGCCGGATCCGGGCGACCACCTCGGTGGAGCGCGCGGCCGACGGCACGCTGCACAACTCCCTGAAGGTGCGCCGCTACGACCGCGAGCCGGAGATCGCCGCGATCGTCGACACGCTCGCACCGGACGGGCTGCACCTGGAGCGGTGGCTGCCGAAGGCCGCCCAGCAGGGGCGGGCCGCCGATCTGCGGGTCGTCGTGGTCGGCGGCCGGGCCACGCACGCGGTCGTCCGCACCAGCCGCTCCCCGCTGACCAACCTGCACCTCGGCGGCCGCCGTGGGGACCTGGACGCGGCCCGGCAGGCGGTCGAGGCGGCCGGTGCCCGCTGGTCCGACGTGCTCGGCGTGTGCGAGCGGGCCGCCGCCTGCTTCCCGCGCACCCTGTGCGTCGGCGTCGATCTGCTCCCGGCCGTCGGCTGGCGCCGGGCGGCCGTCGGCGAGGTGAACGCCTTCGGCGACCTGCTCCCCCGCCTCACCGGTCTGCCCGGCAGCGGCGCGGAGGGCCTGGACACCTACGCCGCACAAGTCCGCGCCGCCCTGCGCCGCTTCGCCCCCTCGCACCACCCGCACCACCCGTACTCAGAAGGAACCCCGCATGCGTTCGCCCGCCCCGGCCGCTGAGCCGGACATGAACGAGGTGGTCGGCAGCCACGACCTGCTCCTCGTCACCCTCGACACCCTGCGCCACGACGTCGCCGCGGAACTCGCCGCCGAGGGCCGTCTCCCCCATCTCACCCGCCATCTCCCCGGCGGGGTCTGGGAGAAGCGGCACGCCCCGGGCAGCTTCACCTACGCCTCCCACCAGGCGATCTTCGCGGGCTTCCTGCCGACCCCGGCCGCCCCCGGCCCGCACCCCCGCCTGTTCGCGGCGAGCTTCGCGGGCAGCGAGACCACGGCCACCCGCACCTTCGTGTACGACACCCCGGACCTGGTCTCCGGCCTCGCCGAGGCCGGCTACCGCACCGTGTGCATCGGCGGCGTCGGCTTCTTCAACCAGCAGGGCCCGCTGGGCTCCGTCCTGCCCGGACTGTTCCACGAGGCGCACTGGGCACCGGAGTTCGGCGTCACCTCACCGCACTCCTTCGAGAACCAGGTGACCCGCGCCGAACAGATCGTGCGCGAACTCCCCCACGAACAGCGGCTGTTCCTCTTCGTCAACGTCTCGGCCCTGCACCAGCCCAACTGGTTCCATCTGCCCGGCGCGACCCGCGAGGCCGGCGACAGCCGGGCCACCCACGCGGCCGCCCTGGAGTACGTGGACCGGCACATCGGCCGCCTGTTCGCCGCCGCGAGCAGCAGGCGCCGCTGCTTCGCGATCGTCTGCTCCGACCACGGCACCGCCTACGGCGACGACGGCTACACCGGCCATCGCCTCGGCCACGAGTCCGTGTGGACCGTGCCGTACGCCCACTTCTTCCTGGACCCGGCGGAGGCCGCCCGATGACCACAGCGACCACCGCGACCGCGGCGAGCCCCTACCAGAGCTACGTCTACGCGTACCCCCACAAGACCGCCTACCGCCGCCTGCCCGACCGCCCCGCGCTGCGCGACCTGTGGGCCGCCGAGCCGAAGAACGCGCTCTCCCTCTATCTCCACATCCCGTTCTGCGAGGTCCGCTGCGGCTTCTGCAACCTGTTCACCCGCATCGGCGCCCCCGACGGCCTGACCGGCGCCTACCTGGACGCCCTGGAGCGCCAGGCCGCCGCCGTGCGCGAGGCGCTCGGCGGCGGGGACGAGGTGCGGTTCGCCACGGCGGCCTTCGGCGGCGGCACCCCGACCTTCCTCACCGCCGCGGAACTGACCCGGCTCTGCGACATCGCGGAACAGCGGATGGGCGCCGACCTGCGCGCCGTGCCGCTGTCGGTGGAGGCCTCGCCCGCCACCGCGACCGCCGACCGGCTCGCGGTGCTCGCCGAGCGCGGCACCACCCGGCTCAGCATCGGCGTGCAGAGCTTCGTGGACTCCGAGGCACGGGCGGCCGTACGACCGCAGCGCCGCGCCGATGTGGAGGCCGCCCTGACCCGGGTCCGCGAGTCCCGTATCCCCGTGCTCAACATCGACCTGATCTACGGCATCGTCGGCCAGACGGAGCAGACCTGGCTGCGCTCGCTGGACGCGGCCCTCGCCTGGCACCCCGAGGAGCTGTACCTCTACCCCCTCTACGTCCGCCCCCTCACCGGACTCGGCCGCCGCACCGCCACGGACCCCGACCCGGCCTGGGACGCGCAGCGCCTGCGCCTCTACCGGACCGGCCGCGACCATCTCCTCGCCCACGGCTACACCCAGCAGTCGATGCGCATGTTCCGCCGCGCCGACGCCCCGCCGCAGGGTGCCGACGACTACGCCTGCCAGACGGACGGCATGATCGGACTGGGCTGCGGCGCCCGGTCGTACACCTCGGGTCTGCACTACTCGTTCGACTACGCCGTGGACATGCACGAGATACGCGGGATCATCGACGACTATGTCTCCCGCCCGGCCGGGGACTTCGGGTACGCCGAGATCGGCCGCCGTGTCGACGGCGACGAGGCCCGGCGCCGGCATCTCCTGCAGTCCCTGCTCCAGGCGGAGGGCCTGCGCCACGACGACTACCGCGCCCGCTTCGGCGCCGCCCCGGCCGACCACTTCGGCCCGGAACTCGGCCGCTTCGCCGACCGCGGCTGGCTCGCCGAGGACACCACCGTCCTCCGTCTCACTCCCGAGGGCCTCGCGCACTCCGACGCGATCGGCCCCGAGCTGTTCTCCCCGGCGGTCCGGGCCGCGATGGCCGCCTACGAGCGGAAGTGACGGCCCGGCCATGGACCTGACCCTGCTCTACCGGGGCCCGCTCGCCTCCTGCGACTACGACTGCCCGTACTGCCCGTTCGCCAAGCGGCGCGACAGCGTGGACCAACTCCGCGCGGACCGTGCCGCGTTGGCCCGCTTCGCGGACTGGGCGCGGCGGGGGACCGACGACCGGCTCTCGATCCTGTTCACGCCCTGGGGCGAGGGCCTGGTCCGCTCCTGGTACCGGCGCACCCTCGCCGAGCTGTCCCGGCTCCCGCACATCCGCCGGGTGGCGATCCAGACCAACCTCAGCTGCCGCACCGACTGGCTCGCCGACGCCGACCCGGCCACGCTCGCCCTGTGGTGCACCTACCACCCGGGCCAGACCCCCTACGACCGCTTCCTCGGCAAGTGCCGTGACCTCGCCGACCGGGGCATCCGCTTCAGCGTGGGGATCGTCGGTCTCCCCGAGCACCTCGCGGCGGCCCGGCGGCTGCGCGCGGACCTGCCCGAGGACGTCTATCTCTGGGTCAACGCGGCCGAGGGACACAGCTACACGGATCCGGAGGCCGGCCTGTGGACGGACCTCGACCCGCTCTTCCCGTACAGCCGCCATCCGCACGCCAGCGCGGGGCTGCCCTGCCGGACCGGCGAGTCGGTCGTCTCCGTGGACGGCGAGGGCACGGTCCGCCGCTGCCACTTCGTCCCCGCCCCGCTCGGCAACCTCTACGACGGCTCCTACCGCGCCGCCCTGCGCCCCCGCGGCTGCCCGCTGACCAGCTGCGACTGCCATATCGGCTATGTCCATCTGGAGACGCTGCCGCTGTACGACGTGTTCGCGGGCGGAGTCCTGGAGCGCATCCCGGCATCCCTCGAGTAGTAGTGGAATATTCAATCACCACGTTCCGTTGGCGACACCGAAGGAGGTCACGAGTGGACACGACGTACTACGAGCAGGGAACCGCCGCCGAGCGCTGGGACCGTGCTCAGCTGTTCTTCGACGCCAAGGACTACGCGGGCGCCGCGCGGGTGCTCGCCGGGCTGGTCGAGGAGGCGCCGGAGCAGACCGGACCCCGGCTGCTGCTGGCGCGCGCCTACTACCACTCGGCCCAACTGCGCCGCGCGGAGGCCGAGTTGCGCGAGATCGTCGAGCGCGACCCGGTGGAGCACTACGCCCGGCTGATGCTGGGCCGGACGCTCCAGCGGCAGGCCCGGCACGAGGAGGCGGAGCCGCATCTGCGGATCGCCTCGGCGCTCGCCGGGGACTTCCCCCAGGAGTGAGCAGCGGTCCGCCGAAGGGCCCCGGACATGTCCGGGGCCCTTCGGCCGTCACAACGGCGTGGCCGCCTGCAGGATCAGGAACAGGGTGACCGCCGAGTTCGCCGAGGACATCGCCGATACCAGGGCGCCCGCGGCCGCGCCCCAGACGGCGAGGCCGGCCGCGGTGAAAGCCGACGGCCAGTCGTGGGCCGTCGGGGCCGGGCCCAGCAGCGCGGCGACCCGGCGCGGCACCGGGCCGGTGGCGGCCAGCGCGGCCAGGGTCGGGGCCGGGGTGCCCGTCGACAGCAGCGCCGCCTTGCCGATGGCCCGCGCCACCGTGTGCCGGTCCCCCACCGTCCGGGCCGCCTCCTCGTCCGCCCAGCGCTCGGCCGTGTAGACGACGGCGGTGCGCAACGGCCGCAGGAAGGGGTTGGCGCGGGCCGCCAGGTGCACGGCGAGCAGATGCCGGTGGTGCCGGGCGGCGACATGGGCGCGTTCATGGGCGAACAGGGCCCGGCGTTCGCCGGGTGCGAGGCCGTGGAGAAGCGCGGTGGTGACGACGATGCGGTCGGGGAGCGCGTAGGCGTAGGGCGCGCTGTCGGGCAGCACGGAGACCGCCCGGCCGGGCAGTCCGGTCAGTGCCCGGCGGGCCAGCCGGGTGACCCGGCGGTGCCGGTGGAGGGTGCGGCCGCCGAGTACGGCGACCGTGCCGAGCGCCGGGATGGCGGCGCGCCCCACGATCTCGTCGTGCGGGACGGCGGCCCGTACCTCCGGGTCGGACCAGCCGTCGGGGAGGGGATTGCCGGGGAGCTGGGCGGTGCCGACCACCATCAGCAGCGCCAGGCAGAGCGTGCTGCACACGGCCATGACCAGGGCCACCGCGGTGAGCAGCCGGGTGGCGGTGCGCGGGTGCAGCCGCCCCTCGGCCAGCCGGGCGACGGGCCAGGCGGTCAGCGGCAGGACCAGCGGCAGGAAGACGAAGACCCCCATGAACCGTCAGTCTTCCGTACCGCCGTGGTCCGTGGCCGCGGTGTTCCGGGTGGTCACCGGGCCCGGTCCGGCGGCATCCAGCAGGGCCCGCAGCACCCGCTCGTCACCGGGCGGCAGGGCGGTGACGAAGCTCGCCAGGACGGCCTCGCGGTCCCGCTCGCCGTCGAGGAGCCGGCGCATCCGCAGGGCGGCGAGCCGGGCCACGTCGGCGGTCGGCGTCCACAGGAAGGAGCGGCCCTGCCGTTCGCGGGCGACGACGTCCTTGGCGAGCAGCCGGGTCAGGATGGTCACCACGGTGGTGTAGGCGAGGTCGCCGCCGAGCCGCTCCTGCACCCAGGCTGCGGTGACGGGACCGTCGGCCTCCCGCAGCGCGCCGAGCACCTGCCCCTCCAGCTCCCCCTGCCCGCGCCGGGCGCGCTCCATAGTCCCGTCTCCCCTTTCCTGGGCTCGGTTCGCCTCCGGGGCGCCGCAGTCGGTGTACGCGTGTGCTGACACGCACCAGGGCGTGTCTGACCACGCTACTTCACGCCGGCCCGGCCCCCGTACGTCCGCTGTCCGCGGCGGTGCGCGATCTCGCCGAGCACGATGTCCACGGCGAGGAAGGCGGCCAGCGGGATGCCGAGCAGCGGGACGAAGTAGCCCAGTACCGCGATCAGCGCCATCGCCGGGACGAGGAGGTACGGCGGGACCTCCGCCCAGGCCCCGCGCGGGATCGGCCTGCCGAAGGCGGAGCCGCGGCCGCGCTGCCACCACATGCGGTAGCCCCACAGGATCAGCAGGATCAGGGAGAGGGCGAGCAGGGCCAGGGCGAGCTGGTTGACGATGCCGAAGAGGATGCCGGTGTGCAGGTCGATGCCCCAGCGGGTGAGTTTGGCGAGCACCGGATAGTCGGCGAAGCGGAGCACGTCGGTCACCTTGCCGGTGTTCGGGTCGACGGCGACCGAGTCCTGCTTCTCGGGCCAGCTCCGCTGGACCTGCTTCACGACGTACGTGCTGTTCGCGTCGGCGGGCGGGACGATCTCGACGGGGTCGCCCAGCCCCTTCGCGCGGGCGGCGGCCAGCACCTTGTCGAGGCCGACCCCGTGTTCGGCGTCGCCGCCGGTCATGGACGCCATGTCGTGGCCCGCGTGCTCGCCGCCGCTCGCGGCCGCCGACACGGACGGGGTGGCCTGGCCGAGGGAGGTGCGCAGCTCGTCGATGTTGGCGCCGGCGTAGGTGGACCAGGTCAGGCCGGTCGCCGACAGGAAGACGAACCCGGCCGCCGCCCAGACGCCGACGCTGCCGTGCAGACCGAGGGTGCGCCGCCGCCCGCTGGTGCCGCGCACCGTGCGCAGCGCCCGCCGCCGGGAGAACCACAGCACCAGGCCGCCGCCCGAGATCACCCACAGCCAGCTGGCCGCGAACTCGCTGTAGAGCCGGCCGGTGTCGCCGAGGTGGAGATCGCGGTGGAGTTCGTCGATCCAGGTGCGCAGCGGCAGCGCGCCGGTCGAGCCGTACTGTTCGAGCGCGCCGCGCACCTTGCCGGTGTACGGGTCGACGAACACGGCGAGGGTGTGGTCCGCGGCGACGCCCTTCACCCCCGACAGCAGCACCCTGGTGGTCGCATCCGCCTCCGGAGCGGGCCGTATCGCGGAGACGGTCCCCTCGGGGTGGGCCTTGCGGGCCGCGGCGACCTGCTCGGAGATCGGCAGCTCGGTCTTCCCCACCGGGACGGTCAGCTCATGGGCGTACACCAGCTTCTCGGCCTGGAAGGAGAAGGCGTACAGCAGGCCGGTGACGGCGGCGACGAGCAGGAAGGGGGCGACCAGGACGCCGGCGTAGAAGTGCAGGCGCAGGACGAGGGGGCGCAGCGGGGCCCAGCGGCTCGGCGACACGGCCGGGGCGGTGGGTTGCGGGGCCTCGTCCGTGGCAGTCGAGGGAGCGGTGGACATGGCGGGGTTCTCCGGGGACTCGGGGCTGAGCGGTGACGGTCCAGTAGTCGGGAGGTGCAGGGACCGAGTTCCCGGCAGCCGAAGTGACCCGCGTCACACTCTCCGCCGTGTCATGCTTGCGCGATGGCATCCCCCAGTGATCGCGCACCCCTTGCCGAGCGGGTCGAGCAACTCCTCGCCGTCGACGGCCCGTTGACCATCGTCGCGGCCGGCGACCCGGTCCTGCGGCGCGGAACCGAGCCGTACGACGGCCAGTTGGGCCCCGAGCTGCTGGCCCGTTTCATCGAGGCGCTGCGCGTCACCATGCACGCGGCACCGGGCGTGGGCCTCGCGGCGCCCCAGGTCGGCGTCCCGCTCCGGATCGCGGTCATCGAGGACCCTGCACCGGTGCCGGAGGAGGTGGCGGTGGCCCGGGGCCGGGTCCCGCAGCCCTTCCGGGTGCTGGTCAACCCGGCCTACGAGCCCGTGGGCACCACCCGCGCCGCCTTCTTCGAGGGCTGCCTGAGCGTGCCGGGCTGGCAGGCGGTGGTGGCCCGGCACGCCGAGGTACGACTGCGCGGCCAGGACGAACACGGCGGCGCGGTGGACGAGTTGTTCACGGGCTGGCCTGCCCGCATCGTCCAGCACGAGACCGACCACCTCGACGGCATGCTGTACCTGGACCGCGCGGAACTGCGCTCACTGTCGTCCACCGAGGAAATGGCGAGGCGCTGGACCGAGCCGACTCCCAAGGCGGCAGCAGAGGAGCTGGGCTTCGAACTGCCGTGAGCTGCAGCGCCCCGCCAGGGGCGCGGGGAACTGCGCGACCAGCCCCCACCGGCCCGCAGACAACCCACGCCCCATCCCCCCTTCGGCCCTACCCCCGATACGCCTCAAGCAGCCGCAACCACACCTCACTCAACGTCGGATAAGACGGCACCGCATGCCACAACCGGCTGATCGGCACCTCACCGGCCACGGCGACCGTCGCCGAGTGGATCAGCTCGCCCACCCCCGGCCCCACGAACGTGACTCCGCGCAGGGTCTCCGAGTCCAGGTCGACGACCATGCGGGCGCGCCCCTTGTACCCGTCGGCGTACAGCCCCGCTCCGGCGACCGACGAGAACTCGACGTCGACGGCCCGCACCCGGTGGCCGGCCTGCTCCGCCTCCGCGAGGGAGATCCCGACGGCCGCCGCCTCGGGGTCGGTGAAGACGACCTGCGGCACGGCGCCGTGGTCGGCGGTGGCCGCATGCGCACCCCACGGCGCGTCCAGCAGCGGCGTACCCGCGGCGCGCGCGGCGATGGCGGCGCCCGCGATCCGGGCCTGGTACTTGCCCTGGTGGGTGAGGAGCGCCCGGTGGTTGACGTCCCCGACGGCGTAGAGCCAGTCGGTGCCCTCGACCAGCAGGCTGTCGTCGGCCGACAGCCACGAGCCCGGCTCCAGACCGACCGTGTCGAGGCCGATGTCGTCGGTGTGCGGAACGCGCCCCGTGGCGAAGAGGATCTCGTCGGCCTCGATACGGTCGCCGCTGTCGGTCACGGCCACGACGGTGCCGTTCTCGCGGGTCACCGACCGGACGGAGGTACCGGTGCGGACGTCGACGCCCGCCTCCTTGAGCGCGTCGGCCACGAGTTCGCCGGCGAACGGCTCCATGCGGTTGAGCAGGCCCTTGCCACGGACCAGGAGGGTGACCTGGGAGCCGAGGGCCTGCCAGGCGGTGGCCATCTCGGTGGCGACGACACCGCCGCCGACGACGATCAGCCGTCCGGGTGCCTCCTGGGCGCTGGTGGCCTCGCGACTGGTCCAGGGCTTGACCTCGGCGAGTCCGGGCAGGTCGGGCAGCAGGGCGCGGGTGCCGGTGGCGACGGCGACCGCGTGCCGGGCGGTGAGCGTGGTGAGCGTGCCGTCGGGGCCGGTCACGGTGACCGTGCGGGGGCCGGCGAGGCGGCCGTGGCCGCGGTGGAGGTCGGCACCGATGCCGTCGAGCCAGGCGACCTGGCCGTCGTCCTTCCAGTTCGAGGTGAAGTAGTTGCGGCGGGCGAGGACCGCGGGGGTGTCGAGGGGGCCCTGGACCGCCTGGCCGAGGCCGGGCAGGTGGCGGGCGTCGGACTGGGCGATGACCGGGCGCAGCAGGGCCTTGCTGGGCATGCACGCCCAGTACGAGCACTCGCCGCCGACGAGTTCGCTCTCCACGACCGCGGTGGTGAGACCGGCCGCACGGGTGCGGTCGGCCACGTTCTCCCCCACGGGCCCGGCCCCGAGCACCACGACGTCGTAAGCGATGGATTCCGTTTCCGTCATGGGGTCAGTCTTGCGGGTGGTGTGCGCTCGGGCCACACGGGTAGGGGGCGGAATACCTGCCCGGCCGGACATGTTGTCGCCAGCGGTTTCGCCCCACACCGGGTCGCCCCCACATCAGGAAGAGGGAAGCACGCATGAGCAGCACCGTGGAGCTCACCAAGGAGAACTTCGACCGGACGGTCACCGAGAACGAGTTCGTTCTCATCGACTTCTGGGCGTCCTGGTGCGGCCCGTGCCGGATGTTCGCCCCGGTCTACGAGAAGGCGGCGGAGGCCAACCCCGACCTGGTCTTCGCCAAGGTCGACACCGAGGCCCAGCCGGAGCTGGCCGCGGCCTTCGACATCCAGTCGATCCCGACCCTGATGATCGTCCGCGACCAGGTCGCCGTGTACGCCCAGCCGGGCGCCCTGCCGGAGGCCGCCCTGGCGGACGTCATCGGCCAGGCCCGCAAGCTGGACATGGACGAGGTCCGCAAGAGCATCGCCGCACAGCAGGCCGGCGCCCAGGGCGAGTGACCCGCGAGTGACACCTTGTAACCGGGGTTAGAAGGGGTACGGCGCCACGTCTCCGCGTACGGTCGTCCAGCGCACGTCGGTGAAGGCCTCCAGGTTGGACTCGCCGCCGAACCGGACTCCGGTGCCGGAGGCGGCGACTCCGCCGAAGGGGGCCACGGCCTCGTCGTTCACGGTCTGGTCGTTGATGTGGACGATGCCGGTCGGGATGCGTTCGGCGAGGTCGAGTCCGCGTGCGGTGTCCCGGGTGACGATGCCGAGGGAGAGGCCGTAGGAGCTGTCGGCCGCGAGCGCGGCGGCCTCGTCCGCGTCGGCGAAGGCGCGGACCGGCGCGACCGGTCCGAAGACCTCCTCCGCGTAGGCGGGTGTCCGGTCGTCGACGACGGTCAGGACCGTGGGCCGGTAGAAGAGGTCCTCATGGGTGCCGCCGGCCGCGAGTCGTGCGCCGTGGGCGGTGCTCGACTCCACCAGGCCGTGGATCTTGGCGAGTTGACCGCTGTCGATGATCGGGCCGAGGTGGACCTGCTCGCGGAACGGGTCTCCGACGGCGAGCGAGTCGGCCTTGGCGGCGAGGCGTTCGACGTACTCCTCCACCAGCGAGTCGTGCACCAGGTGCCGTCCGGTGGTCATGCAGATCTGGCCCTGGTGGAAGAAGGATCCCCAGGCGGCCGTGGAGATGACCGCGTCGAGGTCGGCGTCCTCCAGGACGATCAGGGCGGAGTTGCCGCCGAGTTCGAGATGGGCGCGCTTGAGATGGCGGCCCGCCGCCTCGCCGACCGCGCGGCCGGCCGCGGTCGAGCCGGTGAAGGAGATGACCGGCACCCGCGGGTCCTCGACCAGGGCGGCACCGACGTCGGCCCCGCCGGGCAGCACGTGCAGGAGCCCGTCGGGCAGCCCGGCCTCGGCGAACACGGCGGCGAGCGCGAGGCCGCCGCAGACGGCGGTGCGCGGATCCGGCTTCAGGACGACCCCGTTGCCCAGGGCGAGGGCGGGCGCGACGGATCGTATGGACAGGATCAGCGGCGCGTTGAACGGCGAGATCACCCCGACCACGCCGACCGGGATCCGGCGGGTGTACGACAGCCGGGGCGCCTCGCTGGGCAGTACCTGGCCGGCCGGGCGGGAGGCGAGGGCGGCGGCCTCGTAGCACTCCTGGGCGGCGACGTGCAGTTCGAAGTCCGCCTTGCCGGGTATCGAGCCGGACTCGCGGACGATCCACTCCCGCAGTTCGTCGGCGTGCTCCGTGAACAGGTCGCCCGCCCTGCGCAGCACTTGGGCCCGGACGAAGTGCGGTGTCCGGGCCCAGTCGCGCTGTGCGGCACGGGCGGCCGTGGCGGTCCGGGAGACGTCGGCGGGGGCGGCGAGGACGACCGTGCCGAGCGTGTCGCCGGTGGCGGGCTCGGTGACGGCGTACTGCGGGCCGGACAGGGTGCTTGCCTGCCAGGTCTTCGGGTCGAGCAACGGCATGACGGCTCTCCGATCGATCACCGGGGTTGCGCGGCCCAAGGCACCCATGAGCCGTTTGGTTGAGCGCGCAACATCCTAGCCAGGGGGTCCGGAAATGCACCGCCCCCGACCAGGGTGACCCATCAGCTGGAGTCGCGTTGGACCACCGAGGCGCCGAGCACCTTGTGCGTCTCCGGTTCGCCGCCCGAGTCGCGCACCGCGCGGTCGACGAGTTCGGCGAGGTCACGGCCGGACGGCAGGTCGATATGGACGGTGGAGAGCCGGGGCCGCAGCAGCCGGCCGAGCATCAGGTCGTCGGCGCCGACCACAGCGATGTCCTCGGGGATGCGGACGCCCTCGTCCTGGAGTGCGCGCATGAACAGCATCGCGTACTCGTCGTTGTACGCGAACACCCCGTCGATCCCCAACTCCGGCCAGCGGGCGGCGAGTTCGGCCGCCGACTCCTCCGTGCAGGCGAGCGGGAGCTCGGTCACCGTGGCGTCGGTGCCGCGCAGGGCCTCGCGCAGGCCCTCGACGCGGGGCCGGGAGTAGGTGTCCAGGCCGGTCTCCTCGGGGACGACCACGCCGATGCGGCGCCGGCCGCGGGCGTGGAGATGGGCGCCGGCGCAGCGGCCGACGGCGTCGTGGTCCATCAGCAGGGCGTGGGCGCCGTCGACCCGCTCGGGGCCGAAGGTGACCACGGCGCGGGCACCGGCCCGCTTGAGGACGGCGACGCCCTCAGAACCGACCTCGACGTCCGGGACCAGCACGGCCACCGGCCTCAACTCGGCCCAGGCGCGGGCGGCTTCGTCGCCGCGCAGGCCCGCGGTGCTGTACTGGACGACCGTGTAGTCGAGGCGGCTCAGGGCCCACTGGAGGTCGTTGATGAACCGGCCGTACAGCTCGCCCATCGCGATGGCCGGGGCGGACATCAGGACCATCCGGCTGTGCCCGGCGCGCAGGCTGCGGGCGGCCGCATGGGGGACGTACCCGAGTTCCTTGGCGGCCTGGCGGACGCGGCGGCGGGTGGGCTCGCTGATCCGTACGGCGCTGGTGTTGTTGAGGACGTAGGAGACGGTCGCGCGGGAGACGCCGGCCAGACGGGCCACATCGGCACTCGTGGGGACCGAGTGCGGTGTCGGCGACGCCGCCGAGGGCGGTTTCGGTATCTGCACCATGACGTACCGCATCTTGGCAGAAGGCCGGGAAGGGGGGACCGGCGGGGCAAGATGGTTCACGGTTGGACGAACTGGGCCCGGCGGTCGTCAGCGGGGCGGCTCCGTGCGCGTGACGCGGGCGACCAGGTCGATCCAGCCGGCCTCCAGCCGCTCCATGGGCATCCCGCACTGCTTGGTCAGATGGTGGATCTGCGCCGGGTCGAGATAGGCGAGCATCGTCTGCGCGAGCAGATCGCAGTCCGCGTCCGGCTGGATCTGGCGCAGCAGCACCGTGAGATGGGTCCGCAGCGCGAGGACCGAGGGGTGGGAGTAGCGCCGGTTCGGCTCGGGCTGGGCGGCCAGCCGCAGGTCCAGCTGCTCGGCCGTGCGGTAGAGCACGGCGGTACCGAACGCCCGCAGCCGCTCGACCGGCGGGGCGCCGGGGCCCAGCGGGGGCGGTCCGCCGAGGAAGTCGGCCTGCAGCTGCCGCGACGAGTGGTCGAGGAGCGCCGACAGCAGGCCGGTGCGGTCGCCGAAGCGGCGGAAGACCGTGCCCTTGCCCACCTCGGCCGCGGCCGCGACCGCCTCCATGGTGACCCCGTCCACCCCGTGCTCGGCGATCAGCCGGGCGGCGGCCTCCAGCAGTCGGGCACGGTTGCGGGCCGCATCGGCACGCAGGCACGGCTCTTCGGGGCCGGTGCCCACTTCGAGCAACTGCGGTGTGTCGAAGGGCTCCTGGGGTTGCGGGAAGGGCGGCAGGGCGCTGGACATGAAGACAGCGTAAAGCATCGGGAACAAAACTGGACCGCGGTCCGCTTAGGATGTTAGAAATTCAACCGGACCCCGGTCCGGATTTGCTACAGCAGTGTTAACAGCCCCCCTGGAGTTCCCATGTCTGTCCGCATCCTTGCGCTCGTCGGCAGCCTCCGCGCCGGTTCGCACAACCGCCAGCTCGCCGAGGCGGCCGTCAAGCTCGCCCCCGAGGGTGCCGAGGTGGTCCTCTTCGAGGGCCTCGCCGACATCCCGTTCTACAACGAGGACATCGACGTCGAGGGCAGCGTCCCGGCCGCCGCCGCGAAGCTGCGTGAGGCCGCCCAGGCTTCCGACGCGTTCCTGCTGTTCTCCCCCGAGTACAACGGCACGATCCCGGCCGTCCTGAAGAACGCCATCGACTGGCTGTCCCGCCCGTACGGCGCCGGCGCCTTCGGCGGCAAGCCGGTCGCCGTCGTCGGCACCGCGTTCGGCCAGTTCGGTGGCGTGTGGGCGCAGGACGAGACCCGCAAGGCCGTGGGCATCGCCGGCGGCAAGGTGCTGGAGGACGTCAAGCTGTCCATCGCCGGTTCCGTGGTCCGCTTCGCCGAGACCCACCCGGCCGACGACGCCGAGGTCGCCGCCGACCTGGCCGAGGTCGTCGCGCGGCTGCACGGCAACGTGGGCGTGGCCGCCTGAGGCACCCCGTGAAGAGGGGCCGGAGCTCTGCGCTCCGGCCCCTTTCGCGTCCCGTCGGTCACTCGATCCCGGCGAGCCGCTCGACGGCCGGGGCGACGAAGCTCTCCATCCACCCCGAGGTCTCGCCCAGGCGCGGCGACAGGATGACGGTGTCGAGCCCCAGCTTCGCGTACCCCTCGATGTCCCGGGTGAAGGCGTCCAGGTCACCCTCGGTGGCCGGCTCGGCCCCGTACGCGATGGTCTTGCGGATGGTGTCGTAGTCGCGCCCGACGGCGTCGCAGTGGCCGCGCAGGACCTCCAGCTTGTGCCGCAGCTCTTCCGGGGAGCCGGGGATCAGGTTGCAGGCGTCCGCGTACTGGGCGACCAGCCGCAGGGTCTTCTTCTCCCCGCCCCCGCCGATCATGATCTCGGGGTGCGGCCGGCTGACCGGCGCCGGTACGCAGAGCGTCTCGGCGAGCCTGTAGTGCTTGCCCTCGAACGGACCGTTGTTCTCCGGGTCCCACATCTGCAAGCAGATCCTGAGGGTCTCCTCCAGCCGCTCGAAGCGCTCCGCGAGCGGCGGGTACGGCACGCCGAGACCGTGGTGCTCACGGTCGTACCAGGCGGCCCCGATGCCGAGCGTGGCCCGGCCGCCGGACACCACGTCGAGGGTGGTGGCGATCTTGGCGAGGAGTCCGGGGTGGCGGTACGTCACTCCGGTCACCAGGGCGCCGAGCCGGACCGTGGAGGTGCGGCCGGCGAGGTAGCCGAGGGTGGTGTAGGCCTCCAGCATCGGGTCCTCGGCGCCGCCGTTGAACTCCATCTGGAAGTAGTGGTCCATCACCGAGACCCAGCTGACGCCCGCCGCCTCGGCCGCGGCACCGGCGGCGGCGAGTTCGGCGCCGAGGGCGGGCCCGCCGCCGGGGTGGTTGAACCGGTTGATGTGCACGCCCACGCGCATGGCCGTTCTCCGTTCCGCCCGGATGGTCGTCTGCCCCACCGACGCTAGATCTTCGAGCGCGCTCGAAGTCAAGCCGCGGCGCGGGTTCCGGACCGGGCACCCGCCGGATGGCGGGGAGCTTCCGCCGTACGGCGGCCCCCGGTGCGCGTACGGCGGCGCGGATCATGGGCGTACGAGCCGCAGTACACCGCCGCGAGGAGCAGCCATGACTTCCGTACCGCCCCCGTTCGACCCCGAACTCTCCGCCGCCCTGGAGCTGATCAAGGATGTGATCTCTCCGTCGTTCACGATGGAGGACATCGCCACGATCCGGCAGGGTGCGGGGATCCAGCTGCTCGCCGAGCTGGACCTCACCATGGACGGGGCGTTCGAGGTGCAGGACCGCACGGTGCCCGGCCCGGCGGACGCGCCGGAGATCTCGCTCCTGATCTGCCGTCCGGTCGCCTCCGAGGCCTCTGCTCCGCTGCCCGTGATCTACCACGTGCACGGCGGCGGCATGGTGATCGGCAACAACCGGGTGGGCGTGGACGTCCCGCTGGCCTGGGCGAAGGAGCTGGGCGCGGTGGTGGTGTCGGTGGAGTACCGGCTGGCGCCCGAGCACCCGCATCCGGCGCCGGTCGAGGACGTGTACGCCGGGCTGCTGTGGACGGCGGAGCACGCGAAGGAGATCGGCGGCGACCCGGACCGGATCGTGATCGCCGGCGCCAGCGCGGGCGGCGGCCTCACCGCCGCCCTTGCCCTGCTCCTGAGGGACCGTCAGGGTCCGTCGGTCATCGGCCAGATGCTCATGTGCCCGATGCTCGACGACCGCAACGACACACCCTCCAGCCATCAGATGAAGGGCCTCGGCGTCTGGGACCACACGTCCAACGAGACCGGCTGGACCGCTCTCCTCGGCACCGCCCGGGGCGGCCCCGACGTCTCCCCCTACGCGGCCCCCGCCCGCGCCACCGACCTCACCAACCTCCCGCCGGCCTTCCTCGACGTCGGCTCCGCCGAGACCTTCCGCGACGAGACGATCACCTACGCCTCCCGCATCTGGCAGTCCGGCGGCATCGCCGAACTCCACGTCTGGCCGGGCGGCTTCCACGGCTTCGACGGCTTCGCCCCGCAGGCGGCCCTGTCCCAGTCGGCGCGGGCGGCCCATCTGGACTGGCTGCGACGGCTGCTGGCCCGCTGAGGCGCCGAGGCGCTCTCAACTCCCCGTCGCGGACGCCTTCTTGATCGCCTCCCTGATCCTGGAGTAGGTGCCGCAGCGGCAGACGTTCTCGATGCGGTCGATGTCGGCGTCCGTCGGGTGCGGGGTGCGCTGGAGAAGGGCGGCCGCCGCCATGATCTGGCCGGGCTGGCAGAAGCCGCACTGGGCCACGTCGCAGTCCAGCCAGGCCTGTTGGACGGGGTGCAGGGTGTCGCCGTCGGCCAGGCCCTCGATGGTGGTGACCGTCCGGGCCGCGCAGTCGGCGACCGGGACCGTGCACGGCTGGATCTCCTCGCCGTCGAGGTGGCTGGTGCAGGCGCGGCAGACGCCCACCCCGCAGCCGTACTTGGGGCCGGTGACCCCCAGCAGGTCGCGCAGGACCCACAGGAGGGGCATGTCGGCGGGGGCCTCGACGGTGACCGGTTTGCCGTTGAGGACGAAGGAATACGAACGCATCGGTGCCTTCTGGGAGTCGGCGGCCTGCAAGGGGATCGGAAAAGGAGCTCAGAAGTCGAGGGGGAAACTGCGGGGCGCGGTGCCGGTGGCGCGGGCGTAGGCGTTGGCGACCGCGCCTGCCGCCGCGGGGACGCCGAGTTCGCCGGCGCCGCCCGGTTCCCGGCCGGACGCAAGGATGTGCGCCTCGAACTCCAGCGGGGCGTGCCGCTGGCGGGCGTAGTGGAAGTCGGCGAAGCTGCCCTCGCGCACCGCGCCCCGGTCGATGTGCAGCCCGGCCCGCAGCACGGTGGAGATGCCGTCGACGGCGGTGCCCATGAGCTGGGCCTGAAGGCCGCGCGGGTTGACGGCCGTACCGACGTCGGCGGCCATCACCACCTTGGTGACCCGGGGGTTCTTCGGATCGGTGGCGTCGATCTCGGCGAGGCAGGCGACGGCGGACCCGTACTCCTCGTGGACGGCCACGCCCTGGGCGGTTCCGGCGGGCATGGGGCGGCCCCAGTGCCCGGCGGCGGCCGCCTTGGCGAGGACCGCCTTCACCGTCTTGCCGCGCAGGGTGGTGCGGCGGAAGGCGACCGGATCCTGGTGCAGGCCTCGCGCGACCTCGTCGACGACGATCTCCTCCGCCGTGCGCATCGTCCCGGAGTCCACCGAGCGCCAGGCACCCAGCGGGATCGCCAGCTCGATACCGCCCGAATCGCCGCCCACGCGGCCGAAGTTGTAGAGCCCGCTGTCACTGGGCAGCGGGCGGACCCCGCGGTTCTGCGCGGTCGGGCCGGTGCCGCCGTCGGACGACTCGCCCACCGAGGCCATCATGTGCTCGAAGGCCACCACCCGGCCGCCGGCGACGCTGGCCCGGATCCGGTGGTGGCTCGCGGGGCGCATCCGGCCGTGCCGGGTGTCGTCGTTGCGGCTCCACATCAACTTCACCGGTTTGCGGGCCGCTTGGGAGATGAGCGCCGCCTCGATCGCCGCGTCGAATTCGAGCCGCCGCCCGAACGAGCCGCCGCCGCGCATCACATGGACGTGTACGGCCGACTTCGCCAGCCCGAGCAGATCGGCGATCGTGTCCCGGGCGTCCATCGGCGTCTGCGTGGAGAACCACATCTCGGCCCGGTCGGAGCGGACGTCGGCGATCGCGGTCAGCACCTCCATCGGGGCATGGCTGACGAAGGCGAACGCGAACTCGCCCTCGACCTGCGTCGATCCGCGCGGCGGAGTGCCGTGCCGGGGTACCGCGGCCCGCAGCCGGGCGCGGATCTCCTTGTCGGACAGGGCTGCCAGCGGGCCCGGGGCCCAGGTGATCTTCAACGCGTCGCGGGCCTGGAAGGCGTGGTGGAAGGTGTCGGCCACGACGGCGACCCCGCCGGGTATCTTGACGACCGCCTGTACTCCGGGCAGGGCGCGGGCCGCCGTGTCGTCGAGGGAGACGAGCCTGCCGCGCAGTGTCGGCGGCCTGGCCACCACGGTCGGCTTGGCCCCGGCCACCGCCAGGTCCCCCGTGTACTTCGCGGCGCCGGTGACGATGTCCCGGGCGTCGATCCTCGTCGTCGGTTTCCCGATCACCCGGTGCCGGGAGGCCGGCTTGGGCTTGGCCGACACGTCCGGGGTGCGGATCCGGGCGGCGCTCGCGGTGAGCGACCCGAAGGTGGCCGTCCGGCCGTCGGGGGCGACGACCAGGGTGTTCCAGGTCCGCAGGGAGTGCGCGGGCAGCTTCCAGCGGCGGGCGGCCGCGGTGATCAGCCGGGCGCGTGCGGTGGCGGCGAGCTGCCGGGCGGGGTCGTACAGGGACCTGACCGAGCTGGAGCCGCCGGTGTACTGGTTCCCCTTGCTGCGGGCGTCGGCGAGCGGGACCTGGACATCGGCGAGGCGGGCGTCCAGCTCCTCGGCGATCATCATGGCGACGGCGGTGGTGATGCCCTGGCCGACCTCGACGCGGGGCAGCCGTACGACGACCTTGTTGGCGGCCGTGACCTCCAGGACCAGCATCTCCTCGTCGGTGCCGGTGACCAGGACGTCGGAGGCCCGGGTGGCGCCGTCGGCCCGCGAGGTGTCGCAGCCGAGCGGGGCGGCGACCGTGAGGGTGGCCGCGGCCACCGTGTAGACCATGAATCTCCGGCGGGACGGTCCGGCGGCCCGCACGGGCTCGTTGCGGTCCAAGCGAGGGCTCCTGTCGGTCGATGCGTGTGCCGAGTGCCTGTGGCCGAGCACCTGTGGCGAGTGCTTGTGGTCGCGTGCCTGTGGGGTGGCTGTGTCTCGACAGCTATGAGGGGTGAGCGCCCGCATCGGTTGCGTGCCTCCTCGCCGTACCGCCGGATGGCGCATCATGGCCGTATGAAAGAGCTGGCGGGGCGGCTGGCCGCGGTGGACCCGGATGCCGGGGCCGCCGTCGCGGTGATCGCCTATTTCGACCGGCTGGTCGAGACCCGGGCCGGTCTGGAGGCGCTGGTGCGCGGGGCCGCGGTGCTCGCCGGGTGTCCGGCGCGGCTGGCCGACGAGGAGCGGCGGGTCTGGCTGCGGGTGGAGCCGGACGGCCGGCGCAAGGACGGCGAGGGACTGCCCGAGCCCGGCTGGCCGAGCGTTTCGCTGGTGCCGGACGGGCCGCCCGCGCTCTGGCTGGAGCGGGCCGAGGACGCCGGGCCGAGCGTCGTGGACGCGGTGATCCTGGAGCGGGCCTCGGCGGCCGTACGATCCGTGCTCGACCGCACCCGGGGGCGGGCCCCGGCGCCGCGGACGGACGATCCCGCGCTGGTGGAGACGGTTCTGGACGCCGACGCCCCGCTACCGGCCCGGCTGCACGCGGCCCGGCGGCTCGGTCTCGGCACCGGCGACCCGGCGGCGCGGTTCCGGGCGGTGGCGACGGCGGACGGCCCGCCCCGCATCGTGACCGACGGTGCGCCCCGCATCGCGAGCGACGGTCGGCCCCGGACCACGGTGGACGGCACGCACGGGATCGTGGGCGGTGGGCGTCCGGTGTCGTCGGTGGAGCGCGCGGGTGTGGGGCCGGCCGTGGCTGTCGCGGATCTCCCCCACTCCTGGGCGGCGGCCCGCGTCGCGCTGCGGTTCGCCTCCGACGGCGACACGCAGGAGCCGGGCGGCCGGCCCGTCGTGCACAGCGACGACCTGGGCGATGTCGCGCTGCTCGCCGGTCTCGCCGTACCCGGTGCCGAACCGGCGCCGGACGTCCGTGCCGTGGAGGCCGCGGCGGCGGACGCGCCCTGGATGCTGCGCACCCTGCACGCGGTCGCGGCCACGGCGAGTCTGCGGGCGGCGGCCGTCGAGATCAACGTCCATCACTCCACGCTCCAGGACCGGTTGACGCACGCGGAACATCTGCTGGGCTGGCCGGTGCGCACCCCGCAGGGCCGGTTCCGGCTGCAACTCGCCCTCACCATGCGCCATCTGACGAGGAATCAATAAGAGCGTCCGGCGGCGGGATCAGTAGACGTCCCGGACGTAGCGCTTGTCCGTGGCCAGTTGCTTGACGTAGACCGTCGCCTCGCCCTCGGTCAGTCCGCCGTGCACGGTGGCGATGTCCTTGAGGGCGCGGTCGACGTCCTTGGCCATGCGGGAGGCGTCGCCGCAGACGTAGAAGTGGGCGCCGTCCTGGAGCCAGGACCACAGCAACGGACCGTGTTCGCGCATCCGGTCCTGGACGTAGACCTTGGCGCGCTGGTCGCGGGAGAAGGCCGTGTCCAGGCGGCTCAGGGTGCCCTCGGCGAGCAGCGCGGTGAGCTCCTCCTCGTAGTAGAAGTCGCTGGACCGGTGCTGCTCGCCGAAGAACAGCCAGTTGGGGGCTCGGTGGCCGCGGGCCCGGCGCTCCTCCAGGAAGCCGACGAACGGGGCCACGCCGGTGCCGGGGCCGACCATCACCATCGGGGTCGCCGGGTCGGCGGGCGGGCGGAAGTGCGGGGAGCGCTGGACGTGCACCGGGACCTCGGTGCCGGGCTCGGCGTCGGCGAGGAACGGGGAGCAGACGCCCTGCCGGGGCCTGCCGCGCAGGTTCTCGTAGCGGACGACCGAGACGGTGAGGGAGACCTGGTGGGGGTCGGTGAGCGGGCTGGACGAGATGGAGTACAGGCGCGGTTGCAGCCTGCCCAGCACGCCGGCCCACTCTCCGGCCTCGGCGCGGATCCCGAACTCGGCGGCCGCGTCGACCGCCTGCCGTCCCCAGGACCACTTGGCCAGCTCGTCCTTGTTGTCGGGGCGCAGCAGCTTGCGCAACTCGCGTGGGTCACGGGCGCGTTCGGCGACGAAGCGGAGCAGGTCCGGGGAGATCCGGGTGATGTCCAGATGCCGC
The DNA here is from genome assembly GCF_040652235.1 of Streptomyces sp. NPDC048277. Classification (NCBI taxonomy): domain Bacteria; kingdom Bacillati; phylum Actinomycetota; class Actinomycetes; order Kitasatosporales; family Streptomycetaceae; genus Streptomyces; species Streptomyces sp. NPDC048277. Next base: position 69,290 of record NZ_JBEZLQ010000008.1, on the reverse strand, counting down.
AACAGCGCCTCGGAGAAGGGGACTTCACCGACTCCGTTGACCGTGACGCCCGTTGCGGGGTCCGCTCCGGTCACGGTCAGCCATTCGGCCACCAGATCGCGGGAGTTGAGGGGCCGCACCCCGAGCGCGTCGCCCGCTTCGTAGACCAGCGGGGTCTCGCTGTCGCGGGTGTCGAAGGTGAAGCGGCGGACCTCCTTGCCGGCGCCGGGCAGGCTGAGCAGCTGGTTGCCGACGAGCCGGGCGGTGACGGGGGCGGGGCGCCGGGACCCGGCGGGCGCGGCGGTCGGGGCAGGAGCTACGGTCTGCTTTTCCGTGAGGGCGCCCGGCTCGTCCTTGAGGGCGGTCAGCACCTGGTCCAGCCAGGCCTGCGCCTGGGGCTCGTAGTCCGGTTCGCAGTCGGTGCGCGGGGCGAGCCGGACGGCGCCGAGTTCGTCCAGACGGCTGTCCAGGCGCCGTCCGTGCCCGCAGAAGTCGTCGTAGCTGGAGTCGCCGAAGGCCAGGACCGCGTACCGGCGGCCCGCGAGCCGGCCGGAGTCGAGGGCGGCGAGGCCGTCCCAGAAACCGGCGCCGTTGTCGGGGGCGTCGCCGTCGCCGAAGGTGCTGGTGATCAGCAGCAGGTCGGCGTCCGCGGGCAGGGCGTCCGGGTCGGCCTCGTCCATGGCGACGAGGGAGGCCGCGTGGCCGCCCGCGGTGATGCGCTCGGCGGTGGTGGCGGCGAAGTCCTCGGCGTTGCCGGTCTGCGAGGCCCAGAGGACGACCACGTGGCGGCCGGGCGCCGGTGCCGGCACGGTCGCCGCGGCGGACCGGGAGTACATGCCGGCGAGGGTGCCGTTGACCCACAGGGCGTGCTCGGGGCTGAAGGGCGCGTCCGGCGGCAGGACGGGGACGCCGGGGACGCCGGCCTGGATGCCCGCGAGGAAGCCGACCAGGTACTGCCGCTCGCCCGCGGTGAGGACCGGCGGTGGGGTGGGCTCCAGGCCGAAGACGGAGGCGGCGGAGGGCAGCACGGCGGTGGGAGCGACGACCGGCGCGGCGGGTATCACGGCGGTGGCCGGGCTCTCCTCGGCACCCGGCGTCTGCACGGTCACCGGTGTGGACACCTTGGTCAGCGACACCGCGCACACCTTCAGCTCGGGCTGGAAGGAGAGCGGGTCGACCGCGTCGCTGGTCACCGCGTTGACGCTGAGGTACTCGCCGAACAGGTCGTTCCAGTGGAAGGGCGCGAAGCAGGCCCCGGGCAGCACCCGGTCCGTGACGACCGCCGGCAGCACGGCCCGGCCGCGCCGCGAGGCGACCTCGACGGAGTCGCCGTCGGTGAGGCCGAGGACCGCCGCGTCCTCGGGGTGGACCTCCACGAACGGACCGGGGTTGAGCTTGTTGAGCTTGGCGACCTTGGCGGTCTTGGTCAGGGTGTGCCACTGGTGCTGCAGACGGCCGGTGTTGAGGACGAACGGGTAGTCGTCGTCCGGCATCTCGGCGGGGTCCAGATGCGGGCGGGCGTGGAAGACGGCGCGTCCGGAGGCGGTGGCGAAGGTGAGGGTGCCGTCGGCGTTGACGTACCGGATCGGGTTGCGGTCGGGGCCGTCGGCGGTGGCGGCGGGCCACTGGACGGGGGTCTCGCGGAGCCGGTCGTAGGTCACACCGCGCAGGTCGTAGCCGGTTGCCGGGTTGTGGAAGCGCTTGATCTCCTCGAAGATCTCCTCCGCGCTGTCGTAGCCGAAGCCGTCCTCGTATCCCATGGCGCGGGCGACGGCGGCGATCAGGCGCCAGTCGGCGGTGGCCTCGCCGGGCGGGTCGGCGGCGGGGCGGGCGAGGGTGAGGTTGCGCTCGCTGTTGATGAGGACGCCCTCGGTCTCGGTCCACAGGGCGGCGGGCAGCACGACGTCGGCGTAGGCGTTGGTCTCGGTGTCGGTGAAGACGTCCTGGGTGACGACGAGCTCGGCGGCCTCCAGGCCCTCGATGACCGTCTTGCGGTTGCCGACGGAGGCGACCGGGTTGGTGCAGATGATCCAGCAGGCCTTGATCTCGCCGTCGGCCATCTTCCGGTACATCTCCACGGTGCCCTTGCCGACCCCGTCGGCGCGGATCGTGCCGGGCTCCAGTCCCCACACGTCCTCGACGAAGGCACGGTCGGCGTCGACCAGGACCGAGCGCTGGCCGGGCAGCCCGGGTCCCATGTAGCCCATCTCGCGTCCGCCCATCGCGTTGGGCTGGCCGGTGAGGGAGAAGGGACCGCTGCCGGGGCGGCAGATCTTCCCCGTCGCGAGGTGCAGGTTGACCAGGGCGTTGGTGTTCCAGGTGCCGTGCGTGGACTGGTTGAGGCCCATGGTCCAGCAGCTGGTCCACTCCCCCGCCTCGCCGATCAGCCGGGCCGCCGTGCGCAGGTCGGCCTCGGGGATGCCGGTGATCTCGGAGACGGCGGCGGGCGGGTGGTCGGCGAGGAACTCCGGCATCGCCTCCCAGCCCTCGGTGTACGCGGCGACGAAGTCGGGGTCGGTGTGCCCGTTCTCGTGCAGCAGGTGGAGCAGTCCGTTGAGGAGGGCGAGGTCGGTGCCCGGCCTGACCTGCAGGAACAGGTCGGCCTTGGCCGCGGTGGCGGTGCGGCGCGGGTCGACGACGATCAGCTTCGCGCCCGCCTTCACCCGGTCCATCAGGCGCAGGAAGAGGATCGGGTGGCAGTCGGCCATGTTGGCGCCGATGACCAGGAAGACGTCGGCCTTGTCGAGGTCCTCGTAGGAGCCGGGCGGGCCGTCGGCGCCGAGGGAGAGCTTGTAGCCGGTGCCGGCGCTGGCCATGCACAGCCGGGAGTTCGACTCGATGTTGTTGGTGCGCAGATAGCCCTTGGTGAGCTTGTTCGCCAGGTACTGGGCCTCCAGGCTCATCTGCCCGGAGACATAGAGGGCGACCGCGTCCGGGCCGTGCTCGTCGACGATCGCGCGCAGCCGCCGCGCGGTCTCGGCGACCGCCGCGTCCACGGCCGAGGGGACGGCCTCCTCGCCCCGCTCCGGCCGCAGCAGCGCGGTGGTCAGCCGGCCGGGCGCGGCGAGCATGTCGGCGGTAGTGGCGCCCTTGGTGCACAGCCGCCCGAAGTTCGCCGGGTGCTCCTTGTCGCCGGACGCCTTGAGGACCGTACGGCGGCCGTCCGGGCCCGTGCCGATGTCCAGGACCATGCCGCAGCCGACTCCGCAGTACGAGCAGACGGTCCGCACCCTGCCGGTGTCCTTGCTGCGCGAGTCCGGCGCGGCCACGGGCGCCCCCTGTTCTTGCTGGTCAGCCTCTTCCATCCGACCTCGACCGTATGTACAGGTGATTACGTCGGCGTCACCGCTCCTGATCAACGGGGGTTAAGGCCACCGCACACACCCGCCCCGGGCGATGTGAGCGGGACCGTCCGAGATGCGCCGCCCGGCGACCTGGGGCACGATGAGGGCGGCCGTGGGAGGGGGCAGGCGAGGAGGTCCGGGTGGACAGGGACACCTCCTCGCGACGACCGTCCGCACCGCCCTCCTCGTCCGCACCGGCGATGGACCTCGGCCACGTGGATCTGCTGCGCGGCCTGGTCGAGGACTCGGCCGCCGCGTTCGTCGTCCTCGACACCGAGCTGCGCTATCTGTACGTCAATCCGCACATGGCCCAGATGACGGGCCTGCCCGCCGCCGCGTACATCGGCCACAAGCTGCACGAGGTGCTTCCGCACATCCAGCGGTCGGAGGAGGTGCTGCGGGACGTCCTGCGCGACGGACGGCCCCGCGAGATCGTCGTGACCGGGCGGACCTGGGCGGACTCGCCGTACCAGGTCCGGGAGTGGCGGTGCATGTACCACCGGATGGTGGACAGCACGGGCAAGGTCGTGGGGGTCGCCGGGGTGGGCCTGGAGATCAGTGAGCCACAGCAGTACGTGTACGAGCTGGAGCGCGCCCACCGGCGGCTGGCGCTGCTGGACTCGGCCGCGTCCCGGATCGGGACGGGCACCGATGTCGCCGAGACCTGCCGGGAGCTGGCGGAGTTCGTCGTACCGGAGCTGGCGGACGCGGCCGGGGTGGAGCTCGGTGCCACGGACACGGTGTCGGCGCGGCGGACGCCCACCCGGCTCATGGCGTACGCCACGCGTCCCGGGCTGGTCACCGGTCTCGCGGCGCTCGACGCGCGCGGGGAGCTGGTCGGATGGCCGCGCGGCGCCGGGACCCGGCGGAACCTGGCGGCGGGCCGGGTCTGGCGGCGCAGCGGGATCACCGCGGCGCAGTGGCGGTCGCTGATCCCGCGCTGGCCGCCGGCCCGCGCGTGCCTGACGGCGGGTGTCCACTCGGTGCTCCTCGCCCCCCTGGTCTCGGACGGCCGCGTCCTCGGCATCCTGATGCTGGCCCGGGCCCAGGACTCGGCGCCGTTCTCGAACGAGGACGCCACCGTGGCCCGCGAACTCGCCGCCCGCGCCGCGCGCGCCCTGGACCGCGCGGTCCGCTTCGAGCGCGAGCACACCATGGCCCTGGAACTCCAGCGGGCCCTGCTGGCCGAACCGGGCCAGCTGCAGCAGCGCGCCGGTGTGGAGACCATCGCACGCTACCGCCCCGCCGACGACGGCTCGCTGATCGGCGGCGACTGGTACGACGTCCTGGCCCTGCCCGACGGCCGTACGATGCTGGTCATCGGGGATGTGATGGGTCACGGCGTGGAGGCGGCGGTGGCCATGACCCACTACCGTTCGACGCTGCGTGCCCTGGCCCTCGCGGGGCTGTCGCCGCGCCGTATCCTGCAGCACGCCGACCGGATGGTCGCCGACTCCGGCTTCGACCGGGTGGCCACCTGCTTCCTCGTGCTCGGCGACGCGGACGTCGCCACCCTGACGTACGCCAGCGCGGGCCACCTGCCGCCGGCCTGGCTCAGTCCCAAGGGCAGGATGCAACTGGTCCCGGTGCCGGTGGGCCCGCCGCTGGGCAGCGGTCTGGGCCGGTACGAGCAGCGGGTCTTCCCGGAACGCGGGGGTGTGCTGCTCCTGTACACCGACGGGCTGGTGGAGCGGCGCGGCGAGGACATCGACCGTGGTCTGGAGCGCCTGCTGGGACTGTCCCTGTGCCCCACCGACCCGCTGGACAAGATCCTCGACACGGTCCTGGCCCGCCTCGCGACCGGCTCCGAGGACGACATCGCGCTGCTCGCGGCGCGTGCGGTGCCACCCGGCGTCAACGAAGCAGCGGGCGTCAGTCCGCGCTGAGCACCATCCGGAAGCGCGCGCCCCCGGACATCATCTTCTGGTAGGCCTCGCCCGCCTGCTCCAGCGGTACGGTCTCGATCGTCGGGCGGATCCCGTGCAGGGCGCTGAACTCCATGGTGTCCTGCACGTCCTGCGCGGTGCCGGACGGATGGCCGCGGACCACGCGCCCGCTCATGAGCAGCTGGAGCGGGCTGATCCCGAGCGGCTCGGGGTCGGCGCCGATCACCACCAGCTCGCCCCGGGGTGCCAGCCCATCGACGGCCGCGGTGATGGCCTGGGAGTTGCCCGCGGTGGCGAGCACGGCCTTGGCGCCGCCGAGCGACTGGAGCGCCTCCGCGACCGGGGTCGCGGCCGTGGAGTCGACGTAGTGGTGGGCGCCGAGCTGCTTGGCGAAGTCGGCCTTCTCCGCGCCGCGGGCGACGGCCACCGTCTCGAAGCCCATGGCCACCGCGTACTTCACGCCGAGGTGGCCGAGCCCGCCGAGACCGACGACGGCGACCAGGTCACCGGGCTCGGCCGGGCTGCGCCTGAGCCCGTTGAAGGTGGTCACACCCGCGCAGGCCATGGGCCCGGCGTCGGCCGCGGTCAGCCCCTCGGGGATCCGGGCCAGGGCGTCGACCGGTGCGATCACCTGCTCGCCGAAGCCGCCGTCGTAGCTCCAGCCGGGTGTCTTCAGGTTCTGGCAGACGATGAAGTCGCCCTGCCGGCACTGCGTGCAGTGGCCGCAGCTGCCGCCGAACCAGCCCACCGCCACCCGGTCGCCGACCCGCCAGCCCCAGGCGTCGATGCCCTCGCCGAGTTCATCGATCCGCCCGGCGATCTCATGTCCGGGCACCACCGGGAACGTGATGCCCGGTACCGCGGCGTTCACGAAGAGGGAATCGCTGTGGCAGACGCCGCAGGCCTCCACGGCGACCCGCGCGTGACGGGGGCCCGGCCGCGCCACCTCCCGCTCGACGATCTCGAACGGCCCGCCTGCGGTGGTCACCTGCGCGACTCGGTAGGTACTCATGCGTCTCTCCCGGAATCTTCCGGAATCTCCCGGAGCTGGTGCCACGGGAACGGTTCGGAACCCCTTCACCCAGCACACCAGCTCCGGGGCGATCGCGCGCGTCGAGCCCCCGGGCGCTCAGCGCTGGGCGGAGGCGGCGTCCGCGTGGGCGGTGCGCAGGGCGGAGAGAAAGGTGTCGGCGGGCTGGGCGCCGGAGAGGCCGTAGGTGCGGTCGAGGACGAAGAACGGCACGCCCGTGACGCCGTAGCGGCGTGCCTCGCGGATGTCGGCCTCGACGGCGTCCGCGTACGCGTCGCCGGCGAGCATCCGCCGTATCTCGTCCTCGGGCACGCCGACCTCGGTGCCGAGCCGCACCAGCGTGTCGGGGTCGTCGACGACCTCGCCCTCGCCCAGGTGGGCGCGGAGCAGCCGCTCGTGCATCCGGGCGCCCAGGCCGTGCGCCTCGGCGAGGTGGCCGAGGCGATGGGCGTCGATCGTGTTGACGGCGACGGCACGCTCGAGGTCGTAGCGCAGCCCCTCGGCGGCGGCGAGCTCGGTGACCTGGCGGGTCATGGCCCGGACCTGGGCGGGCGGTGCCCCGGTCTTCTGCGCGAGCGTCTCGAAGACGGGCCGGCGCTCGCCCCGGGGGTGGGCGGGGTCGAGCTGGAAGCTGTGCCAGTGCACCTCGACCTCGTCGGCGTGCCCGAACCGGTCGAGCGCCGCCTCCAGGCGCCGCTTGCCGATGTAGCACCACGGGCAGACGACGTCGGACCAGACGTCCACCCGGAGCGTGCGGAGCGTACTCACAGGGCACACACCCCGTCCGTGCAGACGGCGGCGGCCCCGGAGCCGAGGACCGTGAGGGCGGGGACGGCGGCCTCCTCGGCTTCCGGAAGGCGGCTGTGCGAACGGGCGTCTTCCGCAAGGTCGTCTTCCGGGAGGACGCCTTCCGGGAGGACGTCGGGGGCGGTCTCGTCCCGCCGTGGGGAGTCGGGCATGAGGGGTCTCCTCGTCGTAGGGGTGCTCATACGGCGGCGGCAGCGGGGTGGGCCTGCTCGACGCGGTCGCGGCGGGTGTACATGTCCCAGTAGTGCTCGGCCAGTTCGTCGGGGTGGACAGCGGGCGTCGCCATGCCGGCGTCCCGGATGTCGTCCTCGACCTGGGTCTCGGCGACCCGCTCGGCCGCCTCGCTGCCGGTGATCATGGCGCCGATGGTGAGGGTGCCGGCGTAGACGCCGGTGCCGGCGAGTTCGCCGTGGAGGGAGTACAGGTAGTTGCGGGCCGCGGCCATCACCGGACCGGGACCGCTGAGCCGGGGCGTGGGGTGTACGGCGGTCAGGGCGGTGGTCATCAGCAGGGCGCCGTCGCCGCGCCCGGTCAGCTCCGGGAGCACCGTGCGGAACAGCTCGACGGGGGTGAACAGCAGCACCCGGGCGAACCTCTCCAGGGTGGCCGCGTCCAGCTCGGCGGCCGGGGTGAAGGCCGCGTCGGCGCCGATCGGGCCATACTCGACGACGTCGATCCTGCCGAAGCGGGCGCGGACGGCGTCGACCAGGGCGGGCACGCCCGTCGGGTCGGACAGGTCGGCGGGGAAGGCGGCGGCCTCGATGCCCTCGTCGGCGAGGCGTGCGACGAGGTCGTCCAGCCGCTCCTTGCGGCGGGCGACCAGGGCGACCCGGAAGCCCTCCTTGCCGAAGCGGCGGGCGACCGACACGCCCAGACCGGTACCGGCGCCGAAGACGGCGATCACTTTGGACATGGGGCTGCTCCTCGCACAGAACTATCTTGACCCTCTGGTCAAGTTTCCTGGCGACCGTAACACATAACTTGACCCGAGGGTCAAGTTATGGCGCGCGACGGAGATGGGACCATGGACACCGACCACACGACGAGGAGGAGCGCCGGATGCGGGCCGACGCGCAACGCAACGCGGAGAAGCTGCGGGCAGCGGCGGCCGAGCTCTTCCAGGAGCGCGGCCTCCAGGCCCCGCTGAAGGAGATCGCCCGCCGGGCCGGCGTCAGCCACGGCACCCTCTACAACCTCTTCGGCACCCGCGAGGCGCTCATCGACGAGGTGGTCACCGAGCTGGCCGCGAGCCGGCTCGACGAGGCCGCCGAGCAGGCCCTGGCCCACGACGACGCGTGGGACGGCTTCGCGTACTACATCGAGACGATCTGCGAGCTGCAGGTCACGGATCCCGCGATCAGCGACGTGGTCACCGGCCGCTATCCGGACGCCACCCGCCTTATGACCGTCTGCGAGCGGTCGCATGCCGCCGCCGCGCGGATCATCGAGCGCGCCCAGCAGGCCGGCGCGCTGCGCCCCGACTTCAGACACGCGGACCTGCTGTACTTCTTCGGCACCAACGCCCTGCTGGCCCGGGCCGTGCAGGACTCCGCCCCCGACGCCTGGCGCCGGGGGGTCGCCTTCATGCTCGACGGCCTGCGCACGGCGGCCGCCCATCCGCTGCCGGCGGCTGCCCTGTCGGAGGAGCAGCTGAGCCAGGTGATGACCGACCTCACCGGGGCGTCCTAGGGGGTGTCCGGACCGGTCGGCCCGGACCGGTCAGGACGTGATGCCGTTGTACTGGTCCCAGGTGTAGGCGAGGTCGGGCGCGGAGGGCTTTCCGGTCCAGTCGAAGTAGTCCCAGACGAGTTCGGCGGGGTTGGTGGCGAGGTAGCCCCGGCCGGGCAGGTCGTCGGCGTCGTCCCAGGCCCAGGGCGGGTTGGCCGCGTCGGTGTCGCAGGCGCCGTAGGCGGGGCCGAGGACGCCGCCCGCGCCGCACGCTGCTCCGTAGGGGTTGGAGCTGTCGTCGCCGGCGAAGTTGTCGGGGGTCGCGAACAACGTTGTCAGAGTGCGGTTGGCCCACATCCCGTTCGGGGCGAAGATGTCGGTCAGCGTGTACTGCACATCACGGTCGTCGGAGCCGTCGGGCACCTCGGCGGTGGAGCCGGGGTAGTAGACGATGCCGTCGCCGTTCGCGTACTGGTCGCGCTCCTTGGACAGGTATCCCTCGGCCCACGCGGCATGGGTGTTGGGCTGCTGGGTCGTGAACGGGCGGCCGTGGCCGTCGTCGTGCGGGTCGCCCTGCAGTTTGAGCGTGCCGTCGACGCTCTCCTGCCCGCTCGTGAAGTCGCTGCCCGAGGGCACCCAGGAGTAGAAGTTGCTGTGCGCGACGGTGATGGCGGCCTTCAACCGGCCGTGTTCCGAACCGTCGTTGGCCACGACTTCCAGCACGCCCTCGGCGTCGTTCTCGTGCTCGGTCAGGTCCTCCTGGTAGTTGTCGAGGATTCCGTCCGACCAGTCGCGCGGGTGGAAGTACATGTACAGCAGGTAGGAGAAGGACGGGGTCTGGACGACCGAGTAGTAGACATGCGCCGCGAGCGGGAACTGGCTGGTGTTCTCCCAGTTGTTGCGGCCGTTGAGGTCGCCGTCGTAGTCGTACGACGTGATGTAGTCGGACTTGCCGCCGAGCGCGGTCTCGCCGGTGGAGTCGACGTCCTGGAAGTTGACGGGGGCCCACCACTGGGCGAGGGCGGCGCGGTCGTCGGCGGTGGCCGCGTGCGCGGGGGCGGGCCGGGTGAGGGCGAGGCAGCAGACGGCGGCGAGGCCGGTTGCCAGGGCGAGGGATCTGCGTCGGGTGAGCGGCACACGGGAACGGTGCGGGCGGCTTGTTGCCACGATTCCTCCGGGGAGCGGCGAAAGGAACCGGCACGCCGATGAACTCGACGTGCCGGTACGGGAGTTGACGCGTGTTCCGGTGGTGCGTGAGGTGCCGCGGGTACGATACAGCGCGTCCGGCCGCGCCGGAATGCGCGGTCTCGGCGGGTGTCCGCCGGTCTCAGCAGGTGATCGTGCCCCGGCGCAGTGCGTGACCGTTGTCGTTGCTGTCGTCGGACCAGTACACGGGCTTGGTGCCACCGCTGCACGCGTCGGACCCGGAGACGCTGAAGCCCTCGTTGTTGAAGTTGTCCATGCCGGCCGGGCGGTTGTAGATCGCCGTGGTGGCGAAGACGCCGGACGAGTTGATCCCCAGGGTGCGGTGCTGTCCTGAGCAGGTGTCGTCGCAGACGACCCAGAGGCGGGCGGCCTGCGGCTCCCACTGGAGTTCCATGACACCGGCCATGCCGCTGCTGACGGAGGCGATACGGGTGTAGGTGCCGTCGTCCTTGAGGACGTAGCCGTAGATCATGCCGGTGCCCTCGACGCCGACGAAGAACACCCCGCCGGTGTGGGAGCCGTAGCCGCTCGGGTTGTAGGCGGCGCCGGTGGAGGCGTCCTTGAATCCGGCGGCGGTCAGGGTGGCGTCGGGGACCCAGGTGATGCCTTCCAGGCCGAGGTTGGAGCCCACGGCCGGCAGGTCGGAGGTCAGGTTCCACTCGGTGGTGGCGTTGATCGTGGTGCCGGTGCCGCTCACGTCGTACTTCAGGACGGACAGGCGGCTGGTGCCGGAGGAGTCCGCGTTGCGCTCACTGCTGACGTACACACCCCCGGCGGAGCCGGCGCCGGTCAGGGTGACGCCCTCGTCGTCGGGCGTGCCGGAGCCGCTCGGGAACTTGAGGGTCTTGCCGGAGGTCCAGCCGTTACTGGTGTCGGCCTTCCAGGCGGTGGTGCCGTTCGGCACCAGACGCCAGAGCTTGCCGCTGTTCTGTGCCGCCCACATCACGCTCCCCTCCTGGTAGAGGCCGCTCATGTCCGAGCCGAAGGCGTTCTTGGTGTCGGCGGTGGCGATCGAGCTGCCGCCCGGCCACGCCGTCGCCGAGACACCGCCGCTGCCGCAGTCGTTGGCGGCGCCGAGGGTCACGGCGGCCGAGCCGAAGTCGCCGGTGCCGTCGGGGCAGCGCGACCACGAGGGGGCGGAGTGCTGGGTCCAGCCGAAGCTGTCGACCAGGGTGGTGCCGTCGGCGAGGTAGAGGCGCGCCTGGTCGGAGGAGCCGAGACCGAAGGCGTTGTGCACGTCGAAGGCCACGAAGCCGCCGGGCGCAAGGGTGGTCCCGGAGGCTATCGCGTACTTCGAGCTGTTGTTGTCGTCCTTGAGGATCCAGCCGGAGAGGTCGACCGAGGCGGTGCCCTTGTTGTAGAGCTCCACCGAGTCGTTGACGCTCCCGGTGGTCACCACCTCGTTGATCCGGATGTCGTCGGCCGCCGCCGCGTGGGCGGGCGACGCGGTCAGGGCACCGACGGCGAGCGTCGGTCCGGCGACGGCGACGAGCAGGACACGGAGGCTGCGGCGCCACCGGCGTACGCGTGATTCGGTCACGAAATCCGTCCTGGGGTTCCTGGGGCTTCGTTCTGACAGGCCGCCAGGACCTTTCCTACGCCTCCCGAACAACCTCCTTCGCGCAGGTGAGGGCGTTATGAACGGTGAGCGAAACGCCAAGATCGACGCGGGTGGCCACGGCTGACGGCCATCCGGAGCGTCGCGAGCAGCGCAGTGGTGACCAGCACCAGGAGCAGCTGGGAGGTGTGCGTCCCCGCGCTGTCCGCGGCACGGGCGACGGGGTTGGGCAGGCCGAGGCGGTCCACCAGCCAGCCCAGGGCCGCACCGGCGGTCAGCGCCGCGCAGGCGGTACGCACCGCCGCGTGCCTGGGCAGGCGGGTGAGGCAGATCAGGCTGGGCAGGGCGAGCAGGACCAGGACGAGTTGCATGCATTCGATGCCGAAATTGAACCCCGCGAGACTGAGCGCCAATTGGGTGGTGGAAAGGTGCATCTCGGCGAGAGTCAGCGAGAAGGCCAGGCCGTGCCCGAGACCGAAGACTCCGGCGACGACCGCCTCGCGCCCCGGAAACAGCGGCCGAATGGCGTGGACGGCGCCGACGAGAATACTGAGGGCGATAAATGCCTCGACCGGCTGGGCCGGAATGTCGAGACGGCCGAAGGCGCTCACGGCGAGTGCGACGGAATGCCCGATGGTGAAGGCGAGCGTCGTACGGCCGATTCGGCCGACAGCGGTCTTCGTGCTCGTCAGCCCGCTCCAGCGTTTTCCAGCCGTCAGCAGTGGCGCGGGCAGCAGCAGGATCAGCAGGAACAACAGGTGATCGGTGCCTTCGAGAATGTGGCCGGCGCCGAGCCGGAACATGGCGTACGTCCCGCTCCAGATGCTTCCGCTCTCCAAGTTGACGCTGAGCGGGGCTACGGTCATCGTCCGGGAGTCGATGCGGATGACACCGACCTGGGTCGCGCTGTCCTGGCCCTCGTCGGCCACTTTGCCGGTGGCCCAGTCCTGTCGTACGGAGACCAGGACGGTGTGGGTGACGACCTGGTGGACGATGGCGTCGTAGTCGAGGACGAACCGGCGCGGGTCCCCGCCGGCGGGCGGGGTGAGCGTGGCCTGGACGGTCAGTTCACGGTACGGGCCGGTGGAGGTCTGCTCGGTCCGGCTCAGGGCCATGGCGCCGAGGGCGACGGTCCAGGCCGTGCCCCGGGTGGTCGTGGGACGCACATGGGCGGCCAGGTAGGTGCGGATCGCGGCGGTCCGCGCCGTGAGCTGCCGGGCCGTGGTGTCGCCGTCCAGGCCGATACCGCTGGCCCGCGAGAAGTCGCTGACCGGCAGCTCCAGTTCGGCGGCCACCGACGTCTCGTGCACGTCGAGCAGGAGCACCGAGTGCGGCATGGGATGCGCGGCAGCGGGCGGCGCTGCCAGGAGCAGCGCCGCCGTCACCGCCACCGCGATCCCGGTCAGCATGCGCAGCGCATGCGTCAGTGAGATCGGCCGGCGGCTCATGAGAACGTGAACTCTCCTCCGTAGTCGGTGCTGTGGTCGCGATACACGGTGTGGTAGTGCACCTGGTTGGTGTAGACGACGCCGTCCTGGCAGACGAACTCGATCCAGACACCCGGTCCGTCGATGCGCACGTAGTCGCCCTGGGCGCTCAGGTCGGTGCTGCCGGAGTAGGAGATGTAGGTGTCGTCGAGCTCGGACTTGTAGGTGCTGAGCACGTCGGCGGCGGTCGTGTCGTCCGCCGCGTCGACCCACGGTTCGATGGCGTCGAGGACCAGTTGCCGCTGGTCGTCGGTGAGTTCGCCGACCTGGAGGCCTTCCTTGGTCGTCGGGAAGCCGCCGTCGTCGTCCGGGCCGAGCAGCACGTCGCTGAAGGACTCGGACAGCTTCGCCTCGGACAGCTCGTCGTCGCTCAGGCCGGCGAGCATGTTCAGCATCGCGTCGTGCATCCCGTCCAGGGGTGCGTACGAGGTGCCGTCGTCGCCGGTCCAGCTGGTCGGCTCCACCCCGACGAAGTACGGCGTGGTGCCCTCGACCTCGCCGTCCTTGTAGGTGAGGTTCAGCGCGAGGTGGTGGCCGCCGAAGTGCAGCTGCCAGGTGCCGCTGGTGCTCGGGGTGCCGAGGAACGCCAGGTAGTAGTTGCCGCTGCCGTAGCCGGTGGCGGTCTTGCCGAGGTAGTCGTCGGCGGCCAGGATCTGGGTGATCTGGTCGTCGCCGGTGTCGGTGCCGGTGCCGGTCGCCGCCTTGATCACCGCCTTGGCGGCGGTCAGCTGTTCGTCGCTGAGCGAGCTCAGCTCGATGCCGACCCGGCAGGTCGAGCCGCACGGGAGGTTGGACCAGGCGGTGGCGTTCGCCTGGGTGAAGTCGAGGAGCACCGAGGACTGCTGGTCGTCGTCCAGGGTGTCCAGGAACGTGTTGGCCGCGTCGACCACGTCCGACACGCTGGACGACGCGGTGGTCGTCGCCGTGTCGCCGGCGGCGGCACTGGCAGCGGCACTGGCAGCGCCGCCGGCCGAGGCGTCGCTCTGGACGGTCGCGGCGTTCGCGTTGACGTAGACCGCGCCGAAGAGCAGCGCCGTTCCCGCCGCGAAGGCCACGCCCGCGCGCTTCCACTTGCTCTTCACCCTGCGGTGATCGTTGTTCTCTGGCACCTTGCCGGTCCCTTCGGAATAGGTATCGCGGGAATTCCGGAAATCGCGCGCGTCAATTCAGCCGGCGGATCCCCGCCGATCGGACAGGCGGAGATCTGATATCCGACGAAAGAGCGTCTCCCGGAGCGCCCCGCCCGTTGTCTGGGCGAGATAAATTCGACCAGTCGCCGCTATGGATGACATCGAGTGGCACTCGGACGCGCCTATGTCTTGCTGTGGACGGACGCCCGAGAATTTCAGGTTCTTTATCCGAACACGATTGACCCGGTTCGCACCTGACGTGACGTCACGCCCCGCAATGGACCGGAACAGGCATCGAATTCGGCCGACCTGGCCGAAAAAGTGGGCGCGCGGCGGACGGCTGAATCGACAACGATATTGTTGCCGATCCGGCCCTGCCGTGATGGCCTCTGAACACGCATGATTCGCGCGAACCGGGAGGCATCTGTGGGCTCCACCGCCGGGGAAGACCTGCACGTCGCCGTACTCGGACTGGGCGAGGCGGGCGGCGCCATCGCGGCCGATCTGGTCGCCCTCGGTGTGTGCGTGCGCGGCTACGACCCGGTGGTCGCGGCGCCGCCGGGTGTCGTCGGCACCGGCAGCGAGGCGGAGGCGGCCCGGGGCAGCGCGCTCGTGCTGAGCGTCAACAGCGCGTCGGCCGCCCTGGACGCCCTGCGCGCCGGCCTCGCGGGGACCGCTCCGGGCTGTCTGTGGGCCGACCTCAACACCGCGTCCCCCACGGTGAAACGGCGTCTCGGCGAGGTCGCGGCGGAGGCGGGCGTCGGCTTCGTCGACGTGTCCCTGATGGCGTCGGTGCCCGGCAGAGGCCTGCGGACGCCGATGCTCGCCTCGGGCGCGGCGGCCGGGCGCTACGCCGAGCTGCTTCAGGCACTCGGCGCGACGGTGGACGTACTCGACGGACCGGCCGGTCTGGCCGCCGAACGCAAGCTGCTGCGCAGCGTCTTCTACAAGGGGGTGGCGGCGGCCGTCGTCGAGGCGCTCGAAGCGGCGCGGGCGGCCGACTGCGAGGCGTGGCTGCGGCAGCACATCGCCGACGAGTTGACGCGTGCGGACGCGGCGACGCTGGACCGGCTCGTCGACGGCAGCCACCGGCACGCCGTACGCCGCGCCGCCGAGATGCAGGCCGCCGCGGACATGCTCGACGATCTCGCCGTACCCCCGCTGATCGCCACGGCGAGCCGGGACGTACTGCGGCGGCTGTCACGGCCGTAGGACCTCCCCGCCCCCGGCAGGGGGCGCAGTGTCAACTTCGGCCTCTCTCGCACCAGTTTCCGTCGCACAAACGAACTGATTCCGCGGTTCTTCGGCCATCATCCGTCAGACCCAGAGACGCCGTCCCGGCGTGACTCCCCCCGACCTACGGTCCATGCATCGGACGGGACGGCGACCGCCGGCCCGTCGCAACCCACAGGCAAAGGGGAGGCGCCGCTATGGCGAGCGTGGAAGTGTCGCTGAAGGAAATGATGGCCGGGGTCGAGGGGGCGCTGGGAGCCGCGGTCGTCGACTACACCAGCGGCATGGCGCTGGGGACGCTGGGCGGCAGCAAGGACCTCAATCTGACGGTCGCCGCGGCCGGGAACACGGATGTCATCCGCGCCAAGGTGCGCACGATGGAGGAACTGGGCCTCAAGGGCCGGATCGAGGACATCCTGATCACCCTCGAGAAGCAGTACCACCTCATCCGCCTGATCACCGGCCGCAGCGGGAACGGCCTGTTCCTCTATCTGGTGCTCGACAAGCAGCGCTCGAACCTCGCCATGGCCCGTCACCAGCTGAAGCGGGTCGAGGAACAGCTCGAGGTCTAGCGACGTTCCCGAGCCCGGGGTTTCGTGCGCCCACGATGTGAAAACTTCTTCAAGTCACCACATCAGCATGATCCCAAGTCATGCCTGCGCGCGGCCCCGGGCGGCAAGGATCGGCTGTACAGGGCCAGTGCGGCGGTGCCGCGAGGGCGCCGCCGCACCCCGGCGACCCACCCCACCCGGCAGAGAGCGAGCGGTCATGCAAGTCCCCCTCTACCAGGCCAAGGCGGACTTCTTCCGCATGCTCGGGCACCCCGTACGGATCAGGGTCCTCGAGCTGCTCCAGCACGGCCCCGTCCCCGTCCGGGATCTGCTCGCCGACATCGAGATCGAGCCGTCCAGCCTGTCGCAGCAACTGGCCGTGCTGCGCCGGTCCGGCATCGTGGTGTCCATCCGGGAGGGGTCCACCGTCAGCTACGCGCTGGCCGGCGGCGACGTCGCCGAACTGCTGCGCGCGGCCCGCCGTATCCTGACCGAACTGCTCGACGGGCAGAACGTCCTGCTCGCCGAACTCCGGCAGGCCGACGCGTCCGTCCCGCCGGTGTCCACGAACAGCCGCGGCTGAAGCAGGGGGTCACCCACCCCAGATCTTCCGGTACGCCTCCCGGTAGCCCGACGGGTCCCAGGTGGTGGCGCCGCCGGTGTTGCCGGCGGTGGAGACATGGACGGGTGCCGCGTATCCGCTGGCCGGGCTGCCGGCGAAGGCGCGGTTGAACTCGTCGACGAGCTGCCAGCCCTGCTGGGTCAGCGGCTCGGGGACGGTGGCGGACTGGTACTGCCGGCTGTTGATGCGCTGGAAGGCGGACGGATCGCCGTCGCCCGCGCCGATGTTGTACGGCGGCCCCGAGCCCGGTGCACCGGCCGCGCGGAAGGCGGGCGCGGCGTCGGCGAAGTAGAGGTCGTTGATGGCGACGGAGTGGGTCCAGCGGGCACCGAAGCGGGACAGCAGCGAGGCGACCTCGCGTGGGGTGCGGTTGCCGGCGTCCGGGATCGGGATGTTCTCGTACGCCAGGACGCGCACCCCCCGGCAGGTGGCGAGCTCCTTCCTGATCAGCTCGGACTTCGTCCGGGCGAACGGGATCGAGGCATCGGTGAAGACCACCGCGCCGGCCCTGCCGCGCGAGTGCCCGATGATCCATTGAGCGCTGATCCGGGCCACGTCCTGGACGTACGTGGTGACGTTGCTGAAGAGCGGGGGCCGTCGGCTGGGGCCCGGTACGGCGACCGCGTGCCAGCCCACCAGCGGGATGTTCTGGGCGACGGCCCGGGAGACCTGCTGCGAGGTGGAGTTGGGGTCGAAGCCGCCGATGACGATGCCGGAGGGCTTGAGCGCGACGGCCTGGCCCATCGCGGCCTGGATGCCGGCCGGGGTGCCGCCGCCGTCGATCACGCGGACGTTCCAGCCGACGATCCGCGCGGCCTGCCGCATGCCCTGCGCGGCACCGGCGACACCGGGGTTGGTCATGGTCTGGGCCACGTACACGAGGGACTTGCCCGGCACCGCGCGCGGGCCGGTGGTCGGTCCTGTCCAGGGCACGTCGGTGCGTTCCGCGTGCCGGACGGCGGCGCGGGCGGTGTCGTAGACGGCGGGGCAGCCGCTCGGGCCGGTGGTCGACTCCCCCGGCCCGCCCCGCGAGGAGCCGCGTTCACAGCCGGCGAGCACGGCCACGGTCGCCAGCAGGGCGACGGTACGACGGGCGGACCGGCCCGGCCGGACACCGGGGCGGGCGGTGCGGACGCCGTGCACAGGATCTCCTCGCGGAGGGCAGGAGGGGTGCTCCTCGTGGACAACACCGTGGGCGAAGGGTCATGCGGCGCCCCGCCGCCGGCTTCGGCGGGTCATGCGGCGCTCCCCTCCGCCGGCTTCGGCGGGTCGGGCGGCGGGCCTGTGCCGGTGCGCAGGCGGCGCCGGGAGGCGTAGCCCGCCAGGCCCACGGCGAGCAGGAGGGTGCCGCCGTAGAAGAGGGGGACGGTCCAGAAGTCGGCGCCCAGCTGGCCGATGCCGGTGAGGCCCACGGCGAGGACGGCGACGGCGACGACCGTGCCGAGGACGTTGGGGCGGCCGGGTCTGATCGCCGTGGAGCCGAGGAGGGCGCCGACGAAAGCGGGCAGCAGGTAGTCGAGACCGACGCTGGGGTTGCCGAGCTGCTGCTGGGCGGCGAGCAGCACCCCCGCCAGGCCGACGAGGAGCCCCGCCGCGGTGAACGCGTACACCGTGCAGGTGTGGGTGCGGATGCCGACCAGTTCGGCCGCGCTCCGGTTGGAGCCGACGACGTACAGATACCGGCCGAGCGGCAGCCGCTCCAGGACGAGCCAGAGGACGGCGGCGAGCGCGAGGACGTAGAAGGCGGGGACCGGCAGGCCGAGGAACCTCGCGTCGTAGAGGTCGGTGAAGGCGGCCGGGAGGCCTTGCGGGCCGGGGACGATCCGGCCGCCGCCGGTGACCCAGCCGGTGATCGCGTACATCATGCTGCCGGTGCCGAGGGTGGCGATGAAGGAGTCGATCCGCCCGAACTCCACGACGACCCCGTTGAGGACCCCGGCGATGCCTCCGCCCACGACCACGGCGAGGCACGCGAGCGGCCAGGGCCAGCCCTCGTCGACGATCAGCTTCAGCACCATGACGTGGGCGAGGCCGAGGCCGTAGCCGAGGGAGAGGTCGAAGGCGCCGGTGACGATGGGGACCATGGCGGCGAGCGCGAGGACGGCCGGGATCGACTGGGTGGACAGGATCGAGTCGACGTTGTCGAGCGTGGGGAAGGTGCGGGGCAGTACGAGCGAGAAGACCAGGACGAGGAGGAGGGTGAGGGCCAGCAGCCCGTAGGAGCCGATCAGGTGGCCGCCCGGCCGGGGCGCGCGGCCGGTCATCGCCCGCCACCGGTTCCGGACGGGGGCACGGCCGACGCCGCCCGGGTGAGTTCCGCGGCCGTGAGGGCGCTGCCGCTCAGCTCGGCCGTCACCCAACCCCGCACGAGGACGACGGCGCGCCGGCACACGTCCGCGACCTCCTCGAAGTCGGTGGAGACGAGCAGGACCGCGAGGCCCTGGGCGAGGGCCTCGTCGAGCAGGCGGTGGATCGCGCCCTTGGCGCCGATGTCGACGCTCGCGGTGGGCTCCTCCAGGATCAGCAGCCGGGGGTCCGCGCGCAGCCAGCGGCCGATCATGACCTTCTGCTGGTTTCCGCCGGAGAGGGTGGCGACGGGCGCCTCGGGGTCGCGCGGGCGCACGGCGAGCCTGTCGATCAGCTCGGCGGCCTCGGCCCGTTCCCGGCGCGGGCGGATCGGGTGCAGGGCCGGGACGCCGTCGGCGCGGGGGTTGGCGAGGAGGTTCTCGCGCACGGTCAGCTGGGGAAGGCAGCCCTCCCTGAGCCGGTCGCCGGGGACCAGGCCGACGCCGCGGGCGACGGCGTCGGCGACCGTGCGGGGGCGGTAGGGCCGGCCGCCGAGCGTGACGGTGCCGCCGAGGACGGGCAGGGCGCCGGCGAGGGCGCGGCCCAGTTCCACGTGTCCGGCGCCGGAGAGGCCGACGAGACCGAGGGCCTCGCCTGCCCGCAGGGTCAGGCTCACCGGGCCGGTGCCGGTGGTGCGCAGGCCGTCGAGGGTGAGGACGGCCGGTGCCCCGGCGGGGGTCTGGGCGGCTGGGCGGCGGCCGAGGGGCTGCTCGCCGACGATGTCGTGGACGAGACGGGCGGGGCTGTGCCCGGCGAGGGGGCCGCGGCTGACGAGCCGGCCGTCGCGCAGGACGGCGAAGGTGTCGGCGACCTGGTGGACCTCGTCGAGGCGGTGGCTGACGTAGAGGATCGCGTGCCCGCGGTCGCGCAGGTCGTGCAGGACGCGGAAGAGCCGGGCGCAGTCGACGGCCGGGAGCCGGGCGGTGGGTTCGTCGAGGACGATGAGCCGCGCGTCGACCGCGAGTGCCCGGGCGATGGCGACCAGGGAGCGCTCGGCGGGGGCCAGCCGGGCGACCGGCCCGTCGGGGTCGAGATGTGCGGCGACGGTCCGCAGGGCGTCGGCGCAGCGCTCACGGGTGCGGCGCCAGGAGATCAGGCGGGCGCGGCGGGTGTACCCGGCGCTCAGGGCGATGTTCTCGGCGACCGTCATCCAGTCCACGAGCCCCAGGTCCTGGTGGATGAAGGACATCGCCCGGGTGGCCGCGTGGCTGCCGAGCGGGTGCCCGGTGACGGTGATCCGCCCGGCGTCGGCGCGGTGGACGCCGGCCAGCACCTTGATGAGCGTGGACTTTCCGGCACCGTTGGGCCCGAGGAGGGCGAGCACGCTGCCTGCGTGCACGTCGAGGTCGACGCCGCCCAGTGCGACGGTCCCGCCGAACCGTTTGACGAGCCCGCGGATGCTGACCACGGGTTCCGCCGCGGAGGGGGGAGCCGCATCCTGGCCGGGAGCGTCACACACGCAAGAAAATTACATCAATCCATACGATATGGGGCGTCCGGGCGCCCCTCACACGCCGTCGAGTCCGCATTCGGCCCAGATGACCTTGCCCTCGGGCAGATGCCGGGTGCCCCAGGCCCGGGAGAGCTGGGCCACCAGGAACAGGCCCCGGCCGCCCTCGTCGGTACTGGCCGCCCGGCGCAGGTGCGGGGCGGTGTTGCTGGTGTCGGAGACCTCGCAGATCAGGGTGCGGTGGTGCAGCAGCCGCACCCGGACGGGGCCGGTGCCGTGCCGGATGGCGTTGGTGACCAGCTCGCTCAGGATCAGCTCCATGGCGAACGCGGTCTCGTCGAGGCCCCATTCGGTGAGCTTGGCAAGGGCGGCGGCGCGGATCTCGGCGACCAGGGCCGGGTCGGCGGGCAGTTCCCAGGTGGCGATCCGGTCGGGGGCCAGGGCGTGGGTGCGGACGACGAGCAGGGCGATGTCGTCGCACGGGTGGGCGGGCGCCACGCTGTCCAGGATCGCCTGGCAGGTCTCCTCGGGGCTGCGCTCCGGCCGGTCGGCCAGGGCGTCGCGCAGCTGTTCGAGTACGGCGTCCACGTCGCGGTGGCGGTCCTCGATGAGTCCGTCGGTGTAGAGGACCATCTGGCTGCCCTCCGGCAGGTCGACCTCCACGGAGTCGAAGGGCAGCCCGCCCAGGCCGAGCGGGGGTCCGGCGGGCAGGTCCGGGTAGGAGACGCTGCCATCGGGGCGGACCAGCGCGGGCGGCGGGTGGCCGGCGCGGGCCATGACGCAGCGCTGCGCGGTCGGGTCGTAGATGACGTAGAGGCAGGTCGCGCCGATGATGCCGGAACCCTCGCCGTCGGGGTCGTCGCGGTCGAGGCGGCCGACCAGGTTGTCCAGGTGGCTGAGCACCTCGTCCGGCGGGAAGTCCAGCTCGGCGAAGCTGCGGGCGGCGGTGCGCAGCCGGCCCATGGTGGCGGCGGAGAGCATCCCGTGTCCCACGACATCGCCGACGAGCAGCCCGATCCGGGCGCCGGAGAGGGGGATGACGTCGTACCAGTCACCGCCCACGTCCGACTCGGCGGGCAGATACCGGTGGGCGATCTCCACGGCGTCCTGGTCGGGCAGCCGGTGCGGCAGCAGTCTGCGCTGGAGGGCCAGGACCATCGAGCGCTCGTGGGTGTACCGGCGGGCGTTGTCGATGGAGAGGGCGGCACGGGCGGCCAGCTCCTGGGCGAGCGAACGGTCGTCGTCGCCGAACGGGGCGGAGCCCTGGGCGCGGTAGAAGCTGGCGATGCCCAGGACGACGCCCCGGGCCACCAGCGGTACGGCGATCAGCGAGTGCACATGGGCCAGCAGCTGCTCGGTGTGCTCGGGATCCTGCGCGAGCCAGCCCGCGGCGACCTGCAGATCCGGCTCCAGCTCCGCCCGGCCGTTGGTGAGACAGCGCAGCTGCGGGGTGGTGGGACCGAAGTCGATCCGTTTGCCGACCGGGGTGAACGGCAGCCCTTCGCGGACACCGTGCACCACCGTCCGGCGCAGGTCGCTCAGCGGGTCGTCGGCCTCCTCGCCGCGCAGCACGGCATCGGGCAGATCGACGGTCACGAAGTCGGCCAGCCTGGGCACGGCCGTCTGCGCCAGTTCCTCGGCGGTACGGCGGACATCGAGCGTGGTACCGATCCTGGCACTGGCCTCGGACAGCAGCTCGAGCCTGCGCCGCGCGGCCAGGGCGTAGGCGCCCACCTGGGGCTCACCGAAGAGGACGAGACGGCGGGGCGCGTCGGGGGTGCCGGGGGCGGCGGGGGTTCCGGGGCCGAAGGGGGACGTCGCCGCTTGCGTCGGGGCGTCGGTCGCGGGGGCCGGCACCGCACGGGTATCGGCACCGATCTCGGCGCGGACATCGGCATCGGTGCCGGCATCGGCACCGGCACGGGTACTGGTGTCGGCGGCGGGCCCAGCTCGCGGCGTCGATGCCGCGGTGCCGCCCACGAGGAGGTCGGGCGCCCCTTCGGCGGGCTGTCCGGCACCGGTCGCACGGTCCATGGAGAAGACGAGCGGGCCCCCCTCCGCCGCGCAGCCCGCCGATCCGGGCCCGGCTGTCGCGGCCGGCGCTCCGAGGGCCCCGCCCAGCAGCGCCTGCTGCCGCGAGACGATCAGGGACGCCCCCGCCGCCAGCCCCGGCAGCAGCATTTCGACCGCGAGGCCCTGCACCCCCGAGGCACTGGTCACCGGGCGGCTGACGAGCGTGACACGGCGGCCGTCGGACAAGGACACGCCCGCGGCGGCCTGCCGTGCGTGGGAGATCAGCTCGGCGGCCTTCTCCAGAAGGATGGCCCGGTCGTCGGGGCGGAGATCCAGGGTCTGTTCGTCCACGGAGAGGGCGGAGCCGAGGCCCGCCGCGGACTCGTAGGCCCGCAGCAGGACGTGCTCGCGTGCGGAACTCTGCCGGAGCAGCCGGCGCTCCACGGCCTGTACGGCCCGGCGGATGACATCACCGAAGGCCGGGTCCTCGGCACTGCGCTGGTAGCCGAAGCACAGCACACCCTCCATGCGCCCGCTGAGCGGGTCACGGACGGGCGCCGCGATGCAGGCGTTGCCCTGGGCGCGCTCCGCGAAGTGCTCGGCGCCGAAGACCCGGACGAGGCTGCGCTCGGCGAGGGCGAGCCCGATTCCGTTGGTGCCGGCGAACCGCTCGGCGAAGACGAAGCCCGGCTCCACCTGGATCGCGGGAAGGCTGCGGATCAACGACGGGTCGCCGAAGCGGCGCAGCAGGACGATGCCGTTGGCGTCGGCGAGGGAGATGTTCATCTGGCTGCCCGAGAACCGGGCCTGAAGCCTGTCGAGCACCGGCAGCGCGGCCCGCACGATCCGTCCGCCGGGGTCGAAGTCGTCCCGGAAGGGCAGGTCGGACCCGTCCGGCGAGATACCGAGGGACCGGCAGCGCAGCCACGAGCCCATGATCGGCGCCCGTACGCCGCTCTCGACCGGCTCACCCTGCAGGAACCGTTCACGGAAACGAACGGGTCCCGAGCCACCCTCCGGACGCCTCACCGGCACCAGTTGCCCGCCCGACCGAATCACACCTTGCCTCACTCACAGTCGAACAATCATCTTTCCGTAAAGAATTCCGACATACACGAGAATACGGACATTGCCGACGAGAGTCATGGGCCGGCCAGCCCCTTGACATCCGGCCGCCGGGACCGGACCGGCCGTCACAGCACCGCCACGGGATTGACGGGCGATCCCGTGCCGCCCGGGATGTCGAGGGGCGCCACGACCAGCATGAACGTGTACCGGCCGGCCTCGGCCGCCGCGGCGGACAGCGCCTCCAGGTCGAGGTTGTCCAGCAGCGGCACCCCCATCGCGGCCACGGCCAGCGCGTGCACCGGCGAGTGCACCCCGGGCACGGGTGAGGGCCGTACGTCGCTGTCACCGTCCCCGCCGAGCAACGCGATGCCCCGTTCGGCCAGCAGGGGTACGGCGTCCACGTGCAGCCCCGCGCTCGACGCCCCCGAGTCCCAGGCGCCGAGCTCCCGCCGGCGCCGGGCATGCCCGGAGCGCAGCAGCACGGCATCGCCCTCACCGATGGTCACACCGAGCGCCTGTTCGACCGCGAGCACGTCCGCCGCGCGTACCGCCCGCCCCGGCTCCAGCCAGTCGACACCGAGGACGGCGGGCACGTCGAGCAGCACGCCCGTCGTGACGAGCGGGCCGAGCACCGACACCGCTCCGAAACGGGCACCGCCCGCGTCGATGTGATCGCGGGCGCGGCGGCCGTCGTACAGCTCGCCCCGGTAGGCCACGTGACTGAGCGCGTCGAGGTGGGAGATGCCCTTGCCGTGGAAGTCGGCGGCGATGAAGTCCTTGTGCGTGGCCGGTTCCGGGCTCTCCACGTCGCCGAGGTCGGTCATGTGGTGCAGGGCGGGCCTTAGGTTGTCCGGGCCGGAGCGGGTGTTCCAGGGCAGGGCCGTCGGCACGACCGTCCCGGACCGCACCAGGGCGGCGGCCCGCCGCGCGTGCTCGGCGGTCACCCGGTTGAAGGCCCCGCGATCCGCCGCCTGCCAGCGCCCCCAGGTGCGCAGCGACACGAACAGCTCGTCGAACTCCTGCCGGGAGACGACCGGGCCGGAGATGCCAGAGGTCATCCGCTCCCCTCCCCTCCACGGCCCGCCGGAACTCCAGGCTGGCACCCCGGGGACACCCCGGCCACTCCGGTCCACGGGCCACCGGGACCCCACTCGCTGTACAGGGACATGACAGTGGCCCCTGGTGACGGCATCGACATCGCGTTCATGGCCCATCTGGGCGACCTGACCCAGGACGCCGACCCGCTCTCCTTCCAGCGATAAGGTGCGGCCGTGGAGCGGATCTTGGTGGTGGGTGTCACCGGTGCGGGCAAATCCACGCTCGCCCAGGCCTTGAGCAGCCAACTCGGCCTCCCCTACCTTGAGATGGACGCGCTGTACTTCAACGGACCCGGCTGGGCCGTCAACAGCGAACTGACCGAGGACGTGTCGAGGCTCACCGCCGGGCCTCGCTGGATCGTCGACTCTCTCGGTTATCCGGAGGTCCGTGACCTGCTGTGGGACCGGGCCGACACCGTGATCTGGCTGGACTATCCCAGACGCGTCATCATGCCCCGCGTACTGCGCCGGTCCGTCCGGCGCACCGTCACACGCGAGGTCCTCTTCGGCGGCAACAGGGAGACCTGGACGGGCTGGCTGAGCCGGGAACACCCGGCCTGGTGGGCCTGGTCCCAGCACGGGCCCCGTCGCCGCGAGATCGAACGCCGTGTCCGCGATCCCCGCTTCGCCCCTCTCGACACCCTCCGCTTCGGCCGCCCCGACGACACAACGGCCTGGCTGGCATCCGTCTGACCCGGCGCATTGCGGGGCGCGGCACGACACACAAGGCGTAACCCCGGTGATCTGACGCGGCGTTGACAGTCGGCGGGATCGGCGCGACGGTGAGGGTTCTGCCGTGGCCCGAGACCGGAGGTCGCCCCTTGGCCGGTTCGTCAGTACCCCGTTCGGACACCGACCTCGTCGCACGCGTACGCGAACTCCAGCCGCTCATCCGCTCGCACGCCCTGCGGGCGGAGCAGCAACGGCGGGTGACCGGCGAGGTCGTCGAGGCTCTCACGGGCGCCGGGATCCACCGTATGAACGTCCCCCGCCACTACGGGGGTTACCAGACCTCGTTACGGAACCAGGTCGACGCGCTGAGCGAGGTCTCCGCCGCGTGCGGGTCGGCCGGGTTCATGGCGCTGATCCAGGCCGGGTGCGCGTACATCGCGGCCCTGTTCCCCGACCGGGCTCAGGACGAGATCTTCACCCGTCCCGATGTACGGGTCGGTGGCACTCTCATCCCGACCGCGAAAGCCGTTCCGGCGGACGGCGGTTATGTGGTGAGCGGCAACTCCCCCTTCGCGACCGGCTGTCAGGACGCCGACTGGCATCTGCTGACCGCGCCGGCCGACACCGGTGAAGGCCCGCCGGAGCTGCTGTGGCTGGCGATCCCCATGACCGATCTCAAGGTGCTGGACGACTGGAACGTCTCCGGTCTGGCCGGGAGCGGCAGCAACACCGTCGTCGCCCAGGACGTCCATGTGCCCGCCCATCGCGTCCTGCCGGTGGGGCCCTTGCTGGCGGGCGAGTCTCCGTCGCGGCGCAACAGCGCCGACCCCTTCTACCGGATGCCGGTGCTGCTGCTGTTCTGCGCCTGGACGGCCGCGAACGCCCTCGGTCTGGCACGGGCGGCTCTGGCGGAGTTCGGGGAGCGCATCCATCGGCGGGGCATCACGTACACCTTCTACGAGCACCAGCACGAGGCCCCGGTGACGCATCTCCAGTTCGCCGAGGCCGCGATGAAGGTCTCCTCCGCGGAACTGCTCATCGCCGACTTCGTGGGGCTGATCGAGTCCAGGGCGGCCGCCGGAGAGCCGTACACGACGGAGGAACGGGCCCGGATCAGGGCGCAGTGCGGGTATCTGACGCGGTTGTGCAAGGAGGCCGCCGACCTGATCGGGTCCGCCTCGGGTGCCTCGTCCCTGCACCGGGAGGTGCCGGTCCAGCGGATCGTACGGGACCTGAACGCCCTGAGCCTGCACTCGTTCGTCAACCCCGCCGCCAACCTGGAGCTGTACGGCAGGGTGCTGTCGGGGCTGGACGGCGGAACACCGTTCCTCTAGCCGAGGGGGTCACCGGGGTCGTACGGAGAAGGCGTAGTCCCCTGCCACGGCCACGATCGCGTCGTTCACCAGCAGCACGCTCGGCAGCCGCTGCTCCGCCGAGGACCCCGGATCGTTCAGGCCGTCGGACGTCCACCGGGTGGCACCGCTCTCGCGGTCGAGGGAGAGGAGCCGGCCGTAGCGGTTGACGAGGTAGAGGCAGTCGTACGTGGCCGACCGGACCGGTGCCGACAGGTTCTCGATCTGTGTCCTCACCTGCCACAGCCGCTTGCCGTCGGCGGCCCTGATCGCGGTGACCGTGCCGTCGGGGCGGACGAAGTACACGGTGTCGCCGACCAGGGCGGGCATGCCTCGTACACCGCCGTCCAGGGCGACCTTCGTCAGGGAGCCG
This sequence comes from Streptomyces sp. NPDC048277, assembly GCF_040652235.1. Classification (NCBI taxonomy): domain Bacteria; kingdom Bacillati; phylum Actinomycetota; class Actinomycetes; order Kitasatosporales; family Streptomycetaceae; genus Streptomyces; species Streptomyces sp. NPDC048277. The sequence continues at coordinate 42,418 of NZ_JBEZLQ010000008.1, read as the reverse complement.
CTGGTCGTGTCGGCCCGCAGCAGGGAGGTGTAGGACTCGTCGCGCCCGTTGTCCGATTCGCTGTCCAGGCTCCGGCGCACCGCGAAGACGGGCCGGCCGTCGGTGGCGGCGCCGAGCGGCTGGCCGGTGAGCGGCAGCGACTTGAACTCCCGTGCCGTGCCGTCGGACGGAGCGAGGCGCACAAAGCCGACCTCGGCCTTGGTGGGGTCGTCGGCATTGGTGCACAGGCCGTACGGGATGCCGCCGTAGGCGGCCGGGCCGCAGGCGGTGCCCTGCGTGGACTTCGCGGGTGCGCGCCACAGGTCCTTTCCGGTGGCGGCGTCGAGTGCGACGAACTCCTTGCCGCCGTCGGACATCGTGAGAAGACCGTCGTCGAAGAGGGCGGCGGGGTGTCCCGCGTCGATCGTTCGGGTCCAGACGCGGCTGCCGGTGGCGGTGTCCACGGCGACCAGCTGCTGGGTGCTGTACACGGAGTCCTCGTTGGGCTGCACATGGACGTAGACGAGTCCGTCCCTGATCCCGAGGGGTCGTTCGGCGGCCTGGGAGGTGCTCCCGAAACGCCAGATGACACGTCCGGTCGCCGCGGCGACCCGCGCGACGGTGAAACCCGTTCCCGCGCAGTACAGGGACGCTCCGGACGACACACAGCCGGAGTCCACGGTGTCCACGTTGACCACCGTGGAATCGTTCTTGACGCTCCGGGTGAGGTTCGTCCGCCACGGCCGCCAGCCCGCGGGCAGCACCGGGTCGGGCGAGGCGGAGGTGCCGGCCGGGGACCTGCCCCCGGTGGTCTTCGCCTCGGACGTGAAGTGGTACGCCGACACCCCGCCGACGGCGAGGACCAGGGCTGTTCCGACGGCCGCGGCCGGCCTGCGGGAACGGCGTACCCGGCCGACCGCGCTCGTCGCCCCGCCGTCACCGCGGCGTGCGCCGCCAGGCCCGGGCCGGACGGTTGTCGCCTGGGGTACGGCCGGATACGGTCCGGCCGCGGGTACGGATGCGGATGCGAGTGCGGACGGAGTGTCCGGCAGGGCCTGCAGCAGGCGCTGCAGTTCGTCGAGGCCGGGCCGCGCGGAGGGGTCCTTGTCCAGGCAGCGCTCGGCTATGTCGCGCAGCGGCGGGGCGACCCGATCCAGTGCGGGAGGCTCGTGCACGATCTGATAGCCCGTCATGTAGGGGCTGTCGTGGTCGAACGGGCCGTTCCCGGTGGCCGCGTAGACCAGCAAGGACCCCAGCGAGAACACGTCGGAGGCCGCGGTGACGTCGCGGGGTGCCGAGAACTGCTCGGGTGACATGAAGGGCGGGGTGCCCATCAACCGTCCGGTCACGGTGAGGGCCTGGTGGTCGGCGGCGCGCGAGATGCCGAAGTCGATGACGCGGGGGCCGTCGTCGGCCATCAGGACGTTGCCGGGCTTGAGGTCCCGGTGCACCACACCCGCCTGGTGGATGTCCCGAAGCGCTTCGACGAGCCCCAGCGCCAGCGCCCGCAGGTCCCGCCCGGCCAGCGGCCCTTCCTTCGCCACGAGGTCGGCCAGCGTACGGCCCGGCACGTACAGCGTCGCCATCCAGGGCTGTTCGGCATCGGGATCGGCATCGACGACCGGGGCGGTGAACGCCCCGCTCACTCGACGGGCTGCCGCGATCTCCTGCCGGAAGCGGACGCGGAACTCCTCGTCCTGGGCGTACTGGGCGTGTACGACCTTCACCGCGACCTGCCGGCCCGAGGCCGAACGCCCGAGGTGGACGACGCCCATGCCACCGCTGCCGAGCCGGCCGAGAAGCGCGTACCCGCCTATGAACCCGGGAGAGTACGGCTTCTCGGGGTTCGTCGTCATCAGCTGCCAACCTCCGCAAGTGCCCTGCGCTGCCGCCCGGTTCGCCGACAGGAGCCTCAGGCTAGTGCCCCGCCCGGGGACCTGGTCGAGGCGGTGCCGCCTGTCGGTCGTCGCCAGGTGGACGCCGGGACGTATGCGCCCTGTCGGCTCCTCCGCCACCGTCGTGTGTCCGGCGGGTCGTGGTCACCGTGGTCAGGGCCAGGATGGCCAGGCCGCAGACGGCGATGATCCACCAGGCTGCCGGGCGTGCCCCGGCCGCGATCGCGGCGCCGGTCACCGCGATGCCGAGCGAGGTGCCGGCCTGCCGGCTGGTGGCGGCGATGGCGGCGGCCAGCCCGGCCTGGGCACGCGGCAGACCGGCGACCGCCGTGTCGGTGATCGGCGCGTTGACGAAGCCGAAGCCGAGGCCGAACAGCGCGTACGTCAGGGAGAGAAGCGCGGGGGAAGGGTGGGCAGAGCGGGTGACGAGCACGGCCAGCAGTCCGCTGGCGGTGATGCCCGCACCGGCGATCAGCAGCGGGAGGCGCGGCCCGCGGCTGCCGACGATCCGTCCCGACACCGGCGGGCACACCAGGGAAAGCACCGCCATCGGGAGCAGCCGCAGGCCGGTGTCCACGGCGCTCAGGCCCAGCACCCGTTGCAGATAGAGGGTGTTGGCGAACAGGAAACCGCCGAGTGCGGCGAAGGCGAGGACCGCGGTGGCGGTGGCCCCGCTGAAGGACGCGTTACGGAAGAGACGGGGGTCGATGAGCGGTTCGGTGCGGTGGTTCTCGTACGGTACGAGGCCGGCCAGCGCGCCCGCCGCGACGATCAGGCAGGCCACGATCGGCGGTGCGGTCCAGCCGTGGCCGGGCGCCTCGATGACGGCGTAGGTCAGGGTGCCGAGGAAGGTGACGACCAGGAGTTGGCCGACCGGGTCGGCGCGCCGGGGGCGGGGCGCCCGGGACTCCGGGATGTACAGGGTGGCGAGGAGCAGCGTGGCCAGTCCGATCGGGACGTTCAGCCAGAACACCGACCGCCAGCCCGCCGACTCCACCAGCGTGCCGCCGAGGATCGGCCCGGCCGCCATGCTGATGCCGACGACCCCGCCCCACACGCCGATCGCGCGCGCTCGCTCGCGGGGCCGGGTGAAGGTGTTGGTGAGGATGGCCATGGCGACCGGTGTGAGCATGCAGCCGCCCAGTGCCTGCACCGTCCGGAAGGCGACCAGCCACCCGAGGGTCGGCGCCAGGCCGCACAGTGCCGACCCGGCGGTGAACAGGACAAGCCCGAGCCGGAAGACCCGCCGCCGCCCGACGCGGTCGGCGGTGGAGCCGGCCGGCGTCAGGAGCGAGGCGAGCACGAGGGTGTAGGCGTCGAGGGTCCACTGCAGGCCGGAGACCGAGGAGCCGAGGTCCCGCTGCATGGTGGGCAGCGCGACGTTGAGGACGGTGGTGTCGAGACTGACCAGCAGTACGCTCAGGCAGCACACGCTCAGGACGATCGACTGCCTTCGCCGAAGGCCGGGTTCGGCCACGAGGACGTCCCCGATCAGTCGGTGGGCCGGTTGACGGTGTGGGTGTCCGCGAAGTCCCAGACCACGGGGAGGAGTTGTTCGGGGGTCTCGACCTGGGGCATGTGGCCGGTGCCGGGCAGCAGCTCGAAGCGGGCGCCGGGGATGGCCGCCGCGTAGGCCCGTCCGTAGTCGGCGTCGACGACCTGGTCGCTCTCGCCCCAGGCGACGAGGGCGGGCACCGTCGCCTTGGCCAGGCGCTCGCGCAGGGTGGGGTCGGCCATGTCGTCGGAGCCCGAGTAGATCCGCAGGGCGGCGCGGTTGCCGGCCATGACCGCGCGCTGCTCGTCGGAGAGCGCGCCCGGGTCGAAGCGGAACTTCGAGGGGTCGTGGAAGGAGAGCCGGGACAGCTCGACGGGCGTCAGCGGGAAGGTGTCGGCGACGGGGTGGCCGGGGACGTCGATTCCGACCGCGTTGACGAGGGTGACGCTGCTGATCCGGTCGCTGCCGAGCGCGGCGATCTCGGCGGTGATCCAGCCCCCGATGGAGTTGCCGACGACCGCGACGTCCTCCAGGCCGAGCACGTCGAGCAGCCGTATGTAGGCCTGGGCGAGAGTGGTGACGTCGGTCAGCCAGTCGGGGCGGGCGGTGCCGCCGAAGCCGGGGTGGACGGGGGCGAAGACCCTCGCCGGCCGCTGCGCGGAGAGGAGTGCGGCGAACGGGGCGACGGTCTGGGGGCCGCCACCGCCGTGCAGGAGCAGGAAGGGGCGCCCCTGGTCGCCGTGGCGGTCGACGGTGAGGTCGAGGTCGCCCTCGTCGAGGGAGACGGTGTGGGTGGTGCCGGTCATGGGGGTTCTCCTCAAGCGGGCCGTGCTGGACGGGGGTCGGGGGTCTCTGTGCGGTGGGGGCGACGCGATGGCGGCGGTCCTCACGCGAAGTCGGTGGCGGGGACCGTGGCGTAGTGGCTCATCACCTTGACCGTCGACTCCGGTGTCAGCTCCTGGCCGCCGGCGATCATGTCCCGCAGGTCGCGGAAGTACTGCACATACAGGTCGGGCGTGAAGGTGTTGAGGATCACCGCCGGTTCGTCCCCGGGATTGGCGAAGGTGTGCGGGGCGCCGGGCGGGATCATGGCGAGCGATCCGGCCGGGGCGACGTGGGTGGTGTCGCCGACGGTGAAGTGCACGGTGCCGGAGACGACGTAGAAGCCCTCGTCGTGCTGGGCGTGGCGGTGCTGGGGCGGGCCCTGGGTGTGCGGGGCGACGGTGATCTCGCCGATGCCGATGCGGTGGCCGGTGGTGCTGCCGTCCTCGAGGATGCGCATCCGCGTCGGGCCGAGGCGGATCGTCTCGCCGCCGTCGGGGCCGACGACGGAAACGTTGTTCACGTCCGTCTTCCCGCTGATGCCGTTCGTGTCGTTCGTGTCGCTCATCGCTGCACTGCCTCCTTCGCGTTCGTGAGAGTTCGCTCTCACGAGCTCTCGGGGACGAGACTAGGCAGTCCACTCTCGTTATGCAAGTGAACTCTTACGAAGAGGGCTCACAGTGATAAGCTGTCCCCGGACACAGAGGGGAGCGAGGACCTACCGATGGCGACGACGCAGACCGACACCGGCCGCACCAACCAGAAGAAGCGCACGCGTACGGCGATCGTGGCGGCCGCGCGCGACCTCATCGGCACGGGCGGCGAGGTGACCATGCCCCTGATCGCCCGTGCGGCGCTGGTCTCCGAGGCCACCGCCTACCGGTACTTCCCCGACCTGCCCTCGCTGATCAGCGAGGCCCTGGCAGGTGCCTGGCCGTCCCCCGCCGAAGCGCTCGCGCCGGTCGCGGACTCCACCGATCCCGTCGAACGCACCGCCTTCGCCTGCGAGTTCCTGCTGCGCGGCATACTCGCCCGCCAGGGATCGGTACGCGCGATGATCTCGGCCACCATCACCCGGCCCGCGGCGGTGTCCGAGCGCCCCGGGATCCGCTTCGGCCTGATCGACCACGCGCTCACTCCCCTGGAGGGCACGCTGGGGGCGACCGATCCGGACGCGTTCGCCCAGCTCAAGCGGGACCTCGCCGTGGTCGTCAGCGCGGAGGCGCTCTTCACGCTCACCGACCTGTGCGGGCTCGCCCCGGAAGACGCCGTCGCCAGCGCGGTACGCACCGCAACGACCTTGACGCAGGCCGCGGTTCGCGCCCTCGCGTAGCGGCTCGGCAGCACCCTTGCGCGGCCGGGCGCGCTCACTCCCGAGGGGTGGCGTCCCGAATCTCGATCTCGTCGCCCGTCTCGCGCACGGCGACCGTGTACGTCGTCGCGGGCCGGCCGGCGGTGAGGTCAGGGCTCAGGATGACGGCCTAGGGGTGGATCCTGGCACGGCGGGCGATGTGGTCCTGCACCGCGATCCGGACCAGTCGCTCGCGGGCGCCGATTCCCGGGGGCAGGGCGTAGAGGTCGCTCAGCGTGCCCGGCAGCCAGACGAGGGCGGATCGGGGCAGGGCATCGGAGGAGGAGCCCGGCGGGACAGTGGTGAGGCTTGTCCGCGGCGGCGCGTCGACGGGGATCGGGTCCGGCGGGACCATGGTGGGGGGCGGCACCCGATGGGGCGGTGGGGCTTGTCCCCGGCGCGGCGGCGGCGAGTGCCGTGGGCAGCACGGTGGTCGGGGGACATGGCATGCCTTCCGGGTCTGACTCGGTGTCTGGGGAGTGCTCAGACCCGGACGCGCAGTTCACGCAGGCCGCGCAGGCCCGTCCGCTCCCGCCACCGCGGCTCCGCGGCGAGTTCGGGGTGCGGGTGCCGTCGTAGCAGCGCCGTGAAGGCGACCGCCGCCTCCATCCGGGCGAGCGGTGCGCCGACGCAGAAGTGCGCGCCGCCGCTCAGCGCCAGGTGCCGGTTGTCACGGCGGGCGATGTCGAACCGGTCCGGGTCCGGGAACCGCTCCGGGTCCCGGTTGGCCGCGCCGAGGCTCAGCACGAGCCGGGCGCCGCGCGGCACGCGCACCCCGTGCAGGTCGAGGCCGGTCAGCGCGCGCCGTCCCACGGCCTGGGCGGGGCCGTCGTAGCGCAGCATCTCCTCGACCGCCGAGGGCACGAGAGACGGCCCGGACGAGCGCAGCAGCGCCAGTTGGTCGGGGTGGCGCAGCAGCGCGAGCATGCCGTTGGCGATCATGTTGGCGGTGGTCTCGTGCCCGGCGACCACCAACAGGGCGGCGGTGGAGAGGAGTTCGTCGGAGGTGAGCCGGTCGCCCTCGGTCCCGGCGCGGATCAGCCCGCTGAGGATGTCCTCGCCCGGCAATCGCCGGCGCTCGGCGACCAGGTCCCGGAAGTACGCCACGATCCGCCGTCGGCCGCGCAACCCCCGGGCCACCGTCTCGGGTGTGACGACGGGATCGACGAGGTGGGCCATGTCCTCCGACCAGTCGCGGACGTCGGCACGGTCGGCCTCGGGCACCCCGAGCATCTCGCAGATGACCTCCAGGGGCAGCGGGTACGCGAAGTCCTCGACGAAGTCCCCCTCCCCTGTCCCCCAGTTGTCCAGCAGCCGGTCGACGATCCGCTCGATCCGCTCGTGCAGATACGCGATGGAGCGCGGGGTGAACACCTTGTTCACGAGAGCGCGCAGCCGGGTGTGGCCGGGCGGGTCCATGAGGATCATGGACGGGGTGTCGCCGCCCGCCATGCGCTCGGTGTGCGTCTCGCCGTCGCCGTCGGAGGCGGTGTCGCCCCCGTTGTCCGCCCCGTTGTCCGCCCCGAGCCGGGGATCGCGCAGCAGTGCGTGCACGTCCGCGTACCGCGTGAGGAGGAAGAAGCCAGGCGGGTTCCAGTGGAGAGGGTCGGTCTCGCGGAGCGTGCGGTACAGCGGGTAGGGGTCGGCCTGGACGGCGGGGTCGGTGGGGTCGTAGTGCGGGACGGTGGGTGACTGAGTACCGGTCATCCGGCACGCTCCAGGCTGATCCGGGTGGCCTCGGCGACAGCCTTCAGGTGCGGCCGCATGAAGAGGGTGAAGTGGTTGCCGGTGACGGGGATGACGGACAGGTCGCCCAAGTCGACGGTGTCCCAGCCGTTCGGCGCGTCGAAGTGCATCGGGACGCGGTGGTCCTCGCGGGCCAGCGGCGCGAACCCGGCCTCGGGCTTGACCAGGACCACGGACAGGTCCGAGGGCAGCGGTTCGTAGAGGGCGAAGGCCCGCAGGCCCGCCTGGTAGGTGGCCACCAGATTGACGAGGTGGGTCTCGTACGACTCCGGGTCGCGGGCCCCGAGCGCGCGGGCGATCTGCTCGCCCTGCTCGTCGAGGGGCCTGGACCGGTCGATGCCGCAACTGCAGGCGTCCAGCGCCAGGCAGACCATGTGCCGCAGCGCCAGGAGTTCCTCCACGGCCCGGGGATCGTCGTCGGCGGGCGCGCCCAGGCCGGGCAGCGGTACGTAGGTGTCGTACAGGACGACCCGGTGGACCGGCTCGCCGCGTTCACGCAGCTGCCGTGCCGCCTCGTAGGCGATCATCCCGCCCAAGGAGTGGCCGCCGAGGAGGTACGGTCCGTGTGGCTGGACGCGCTGGATCTCGTCGGCGAAGAGGGCCGCGAGGTCCTCCAGGTCGTCGAGGGGCTCCTCCCTGCCGTCCAGGCCCGGGACCTCGAAGGCGTGACAGGCGCGGGCGTCGCCGAGCGCGCGGGCGAGCGCGGTCAGGTAGAGGGCTGATCCGCCGACGCCTCCGGCGCAGAAGAACGGGCGGGGCGAGTTCAGCGGGAGCAGGTGGCTGGGTGCCGGGGTGGGGCGGTCGGTGACGGGGGTCTCGGGTTCCGCGAGGAAGCGGGCTGCCGCGTCGATGGTGGGCACCTCCAGGAACAGGGTGTGGGGGATGCGGTATCCCAGCCAGTCGGAGAGCCGCGCCTGCAGGGCCGCGACGGACAGCGACTCCAGGGCGTACTCCTCCAGCGGCCGGGAGGTGTCCAACTCGGTTTCCGGCAGCCGCAGTTCGGCGGCGATGTGGGTGACCAGCCAGTCGCGTACGGCGGAGGCGGTGGGTCCGGCGGCGGACGTGGACGCCTGCTGCGCCGGGGCGGCGGCCGTGGTGCGGGCCGGGGCCGCGAAGTGCCGGCGGGCCAGCTCCTGGGCCTGGGCGACCACGCACTCGACCAGTTCGAAGGAGGGCAGACCGCCCGCGTAGTAGGTGTGGTGGCGGCCCTGCATCGCCTCGAAGCGGTCCAGGACACCGGCGCGCAGGTCCTCGCTGCCGAAGTACGGCATGAACGCCCACGCCCGGTGCAGGTGCACCTCCTTGAGCCGGCCGCCGAGGGCCGCGATGTCCTCCCGCAGCCGCTCGGGAACGTCCTCGGGGTCGCCGTAGGAGTAGAAGGTGTGGACGTCGCTGTCCGGGTAGCGGTGGTGGTAGGCGACGCAGTGGCCGGTGGCGGTACGGCTGTCGTTGTGCTGTTCGAGGAAGTGGAAGGCGGAGCCCGGCAGGCCGGCGGCGGTGGCGACGGTCGTGTGATAGGCGTTGCTCCTGATGCGGGCGGCGAGGGCGCGTTCCTCCTCGGTGGCGTCCAGGACGGGCAGCAGCCGGTCCAGCGCGACGGCGAGCACCAGGTCGTCGGCCTCGATCGACTCCGTGTCCGTGCGCACCCGTACGCCGCCCGCGTGCCGCTCGACCGCCTCGACCCGCACCCCGAGCCGCAGGTCCCGCAGTTCCTCGGCGGCCCGGCGCCACAGGGTGGCGAAGCCGCCCTTGACGGTGAACGCGCCCGGGTGGCCGAGGAGTTCGGGCTTGTTCCCCAACAGCCCGCTCATCTCGGCGTACTTGACGAAGTACAGCGCGGGCACGTCGTCGTCCGGGTAGCCGTAGCCGGCGGCCGTGCAGCCGGTGCCGAAGGACGCGGCCATGGACTCCAGGCCGTGTTCCGCGAGCCACTCCCGCACGGGGGCGGCGAGCGCCTTGGCGGAGTGTGCGAGTCCCGGTTCGCCGATGTGCGGGAACTCCCGCTCGCGCAGGGCCTGGTAGCGGCGGAAGGCGTCGGTGCGGAAGAAGGAGGTGTCCTGCGAGGCCGTGGTGCCCCACTCGACGTCGAGGATCCGGTACGGCGTCGTCTGCTCGGTCGCCACGCCCAGTTCGGTGGCCAGTTCGGCGACCCGTTCGTACTGGCTGGTGCAGATGTGGCCGCCGAGGTCGTAGGCGCGGCCGTCGATCTCCACGCTCTCGCACTTGCCGGCCACCGACTCCCGGGCCTCCAGGACGGTGACCCGGTGCCCGGCCCGCTCCAGTTCGCGGGCGACGGTCAGTCCGCTCGGCCCGGCGCCGATGACGACGACCCGGCGCTTGTCCGTGCGCGGCCTGCCGCTCCGGCGGATCGGTGTCAACAGCCGTGTCAGTTCGGCTGGTTGGCGTTCACCGAGGCGGGCGTGGGAGGCGGCCTGGTAGATCAGCGCCCGCAGGTGGTTGAGGGAGGCGGTGGTGTACGGCGAGCGGGCGAGGGCGATGCCGAGGTCGGGCGGGGCGAGGCCGGGGTCGAAGGCGGTCCGGTTGACCGTCCCGTCGTCGGCGAGGGTGTCCAGGCGCAGGTCGCCGAGGTCGAACCAGGGGCAGCTGTCCTCGGGCCAGGGGCGGGCCGGGTCGAGGGCGGTCGCGGTGGTGACCTGGGTGCCGTCCAGGGGGTGGAGCTGGGCCTGGAGGACGCTGCGGACTCCGGTGGTGCGCAGTCGGGTGCGCAACTCCTCGCGCAGGAAGCCGGGTTCGCGGGTGTCGCCGGGCGGTCGGGGTATCTCGTGCGGCGCGTCCGGCGGCCACCACAGGTCGCCGTGGTCGAAGTCGCCCCGCACCAGCGGTTCGCCGGCGGGGTGGACACGGAAGCGGATGAGCCACTGGCGGCCGTCGGCGGCGACGAATCCCTGCGGTACCTGGGAGTAGAAGTCGTAGGTGGCGTAGGAGCCCGCGATCCTGATGTTGTTCCAGATGACGGTCCGGACCTCGGGCTTCTCGGCGATGATGCCAGCCCGTTCCTCGGGGGTGCCGAAGCTGCGGCGGAAGGTCTCGGCGGTGGAGGCGAAGAAGGTGGGGCCGGTGTTGAAGGTGAGGTCGAACAGTCCGGTGTCGCCCGTCTCGTCGGCCAGCAGACGGAGGGTGAGGCCGCGGACGGTGGGCTTGACGTCGTCGGTGCCCACGGAGTTGCTGTAGCGGGCGAGGACGGGGAAGCGGCGGCCGGGGCGCAGGAAGCCGTGGGCGGGCAGTCGGGGGGCGTCGAGCAGGGTGAGGGTGCCGCGGGCCGCGGTGGAGGTGGCGTGGAAGAAGCGGTCCCGGCGGGTGTCGGAGGCCACGGTGAGCGCGGACATCTCGATCAGGACGCGCCGGAAGTCGTCGTCGACGTCGTACATCCGCGGGTCGCGGGGGCCGGTCGCGAGGATCAGGCCGTTGTCGGGGTTCATGAGGGTCCCTCGGTGAACTGGCTGGAGGTCTCGTTGCTCTGCACCGACACCAGGAGGGTGCCGGGCTCGCGGTCGATCTCGCCGCTGAGCAGGGCCGCCTTGGACACCCGGCGCCGTACCTTGCCGCTGGTGGTCTTGCGGACCAGGCCGGGCCGGCCGAGGACGACGGTGTGGCAGGACAGGTGGTGGTCGGCGTAGACGAACTTGCGGACGCTTGCGCAGATCTCGGCGGCGAGGTCGGCGTCCATCCGCTTGCGGCCGGTCTCGGCGAGGACGACCAGGCGTTCGGTGTCGTCGTCGCCCTGCACGTCCCCGGGGAAGGTGTCGTCCGGTCCGAGGGCGAAGGCCACGATGCCGCCGGGCCGTATGTCCCGGTGGCACTCCCGGACGCTGTCCTCGATGTCGGAGGGGTAGACGTTGCGGCCCCGGATGATGATCAGGTCCTTGATGCGGCCGGTCATGAAGAGCTGGCCCTCGTGCAGGAAGCCGAGGTCGCCGGTGCGCAGGTACTCGGTCGGGTCGTCGTCGCCGGTGACGGTGGCGTGGAAGAGCTCGCTGGTCGCCTCGGGGTGGTCCCAGTAGCCGGCGGCGGTGGTGGACGAGCGCACCCAGATCTCGCCGACCCGCGCGGGCGGGCACGGGGTGCCGGTCTCCGGGTCGACGATGCGGATGCGGTCCCCCGGCTTGCTGGAGAAGCCGCAGCCGTGGAACTCGACGTGGCGGCCGAGGCCGGGGGCGCCCTCCTCGACGGGTACGACGTCTCCCTGCGCCAGCGCCCGCTTGTCCAGCCGCAGTACGCCCTGGCCTCGGTTGGTGACGCTCGCGGTGTTCTCCGCGAGGCCGTAGGCGCCGTAGAAGACGTCGGGGCGGACCCTGGTGACGGCGAACGCGTCGAGGAAGGTGCGGATCGTGCGGGTGCGGATCGGTTCGGCGGCGGTGACGGCCATCTCCAGGGCGGAGAGGTCCCAGCCCGCGCGCATCTCGGGGGTGGTCTTGCGGACCGCCAGGTCGTAGGCGAAGTTGGGCGCCGAGGTGATGGTGGCCCGGACCCGGGACATGACGTCGAGCCAGATCGAGGGCCGTTGCAGGAAGGTGAGCGGCGACAGGATGTGGGTCGTCGAGTTGCCGACGGCGGTGCTGAGGATGACGTTGATCAGGCCCATGTCGTGGTACTGCGGGAGCCAGAACACGCCTCTGGTGTCGTCGTTCAGGCGCAGGTCGACCACGTTGGCGGCGATCTCGTGGATGAGGTTGCCGTGGGTGACCATGACGCCCTTGGGTGTGCCGGTGGAGCCGGAGGTGTACTGCAGGAACGCGGTCTCGGCCGGTTCGGCGGGCCGGTACCAGGCGTCGGGATCGCAGCCGGCCCGGCCCCCGCGGCCGGGGCGGCGGTCGGTCCGGTACCAGGGGATGCGGGGCCAGTGGTGCTCGGAGCGGCCGAGCAGCCGGCCGGCCGAGGCGGCCCGGCGGGTGCGGTCGAAGAGGCCGTTGGTGAGGGCGGCCCTGGCGCCGGAGCTCTCGACGATCGCGTTGAAGCCGGCCAGGTCCCGGGTGAGCCGGAACGGGTTCGGCGGGTAGACCGGCACCGGCAGCACGCCGGCCGCCAGGCAGCCCATGAAGGCCTTCACGAAGTCGAGCGAGGGTGGGTAGACCAGCACCGCGCGGTTGCCGGGGGCCAGCCCCCACCGGGGCAGGGAGCGGGCCACGCCGTCGACCGCCTCGGCGAGCTCCCCGGCGCGGAGCGTCTCGGCATCCTGTCCATTGTCGTCGACAAAGGTGAACAGAATCCTGTCCGGATCCTTTTCATAGAGATCCCGCAGGGCGGAGAGAAGTGAATTGCGCTGTGCGGTGACAAACGTCATTGGGCCGTCCTGTAAAGGGGAACACCAAAAGACTGATCACGCCGGCGAGAGGTCAGCCAGACGTTGTTGCACGCTCAAGAAGCTACGGGTGGTCCAGTCCATTGTCAACGGCGACCGGAACGACCGACTCCACCGCTTTGAACTGGTTTTTCATCGGCAATCCGGACATTGGGTGCACCCTCCATGGACATTCGGTCCGCCCTTTCCTGTGAGTCCCCCAAGAAAGGAGACGAGTTCTCCGAAGTGCAGCCGAACACCCCCTCGGGCGACACCGGACGACTTCTCTCGTATACGACTGTTAATTTTCAGGACTTTTCTTTCGCCGTTGATTCGGCACGAGTAAACAGCGGGTGACGATTCACCCGGCGGAGGTTTGTGCCGGCTCCGGACGCGCCGCACGCGACCCCGGTTCCCGTGGCCCGGTGTGGTTCCTCCCACTGCCCCGGGGCCGAACCGCGGCGGGCCGCGCCCCGTGTTGCCGTCATGTTCCGGCACACGGAAGCAGCCACGGAGAGGCGTACGGAAGCACGCTCGGAAGGTGACCACGACATGAAGGCTCTGCGTATCGTCCTGATGACCCACGGAACCCGCGGTGACGTCCAGCCGCTGGTCGCGCTCGGCCGGGAACTCGTCCGGCGCGGCCACGCGCCCGTGCTCGCCGTTCCGGCCGGCTTCGCCGCCATGGTGCGCGCCGCCGGTCTGCCGCTGGAGCAACTGCCGGTGGACTGGCGGGAGTTCCTGTCCCGCCCGACCCCGAACCGGAGCTGGGTGACCTCCGGCGACAGCGCGGAGTTCCTCGCCGGGCTGCGCACGGTGATGGCGGCCCACACCGCCGACATCGCCCGCACCCTGTACCGGACCTGCGAGGGCGCCGACCTGATCGTCTCCGGTTCCCTGACCGAGGACCTGGCGGCACTGATTGCCGAGGCCCGCCGGATCCCGCTGGCCCTGCTGCACCTGTTCCCGGTGCGGCCCAACCACGCGGTGCCGAACCCGTTCGTGACCAGCGAGGTGTCCGACGTGCCCGGCGCCAACTGGCAGACGCACGTGGACTACGAGCGTGCGTCCTGGCAGGTGCGCCGCGAGGGCGTCAACAAGCTGCGCGAGGCCTTCGGGCTGGCCCCGACGGATCTGTCCACCCCGCTGCGCGCCCGGATGCTCGGCGCCCTGGAGATCCAGGGCTACAGCAGGCTTCTGGTGCCCGGCGTCGAGTGGCCCTCGTACCGGCCGTTCGCGGGATGGCTGGAGATGGCGGGGCAGGACCGGGCGCTGGCCGTGGAACACGGCCTGGACCCCGGCCTGGAGAGCTGGCTGGACGCGGGGGAGGCACCCGCCTACTTCGGCTTCGGCAGCATGCCGGTGGGCGATCCGGCCCGCGTCCTCGCCACCATCGAGCGGGCCACCGGGGAACTGGGGCTGCGTGCGGTGGTGACCGCCGGATGGGCCGGACTGCCCGCCGACGCCGTCGGTGACCCGGCCCGGATCCGGGTGGTGGACAGCGCCGACCACAGCGCGCTGCTCCCCCGTTGCCGGCTCGCCGTGCACCACGGCGGCTCCGGGACCACCGGGTCGGTGATCCGGGCGGGCATACCCGCCCTGGTGGCCGCCGTGACGCTCGACCAGCCGATGTGGGGCGAACTGGTGCGACGGCGGGGCGTGGGGCTGCATCTGCCGCTGCACGGCCTGGACCCGGACGGTCTGCGCGACGCGCTGCGCCGGTTGCAGGAAGCCGCGCCGGTGAAGGCCGCACGGGACCTCGGCCGGGCGGTCCGCGCGGAGGGCGACGGGGTGGCCCGCGCCGCCGACCTGGCGCTCGCGTGCGCCCACCGCGGTCGCGAGCCGCGGGTACTGGCGCCGACGGGTGGGCCTCGTCGCACGGTTCAGGCGTGCTGACATCGCCGCGTGGGCGCGGCAACCGTGCGGCGGGGCGCGGCCGGCGGCGGGGTTCCCAGGGGTGCGGAGCACGAAAGCCGGCCGCGCAGGCGGGCTGCGCGGCCGGAGCCGGTCGTGGTCACGTCGTGCTGTGACGTGCGGTCAGAGCTTGAGGGAGACGTACTCCTTGCCCTGGTCGTTCTCCACCACGATCCTGGACACGTCGTCGATCGCCACGGCCGCCGAACCGTCGAGGTTGGCGCCCTTGTTCTGGTCCGCGACGACCCAGCTGCCGGCGATCTCGCGGCTGCCGTCCTTGGACTCCACGATGAGACGGCAGTGCTCGCCGACCGGGATACCGGCCACCGAGGCGTTCACCCGCACCCAGGAGGCGGCCGGGGTGACCCGGACCGTCATCCGGCTGCCGGTCGCGGCGCTGGTGCCGGAGGCGACCTTGGTGCCGACGGGCGGCGGGGTGGCGGGCGCCGAGATCGAGGACTGCGGCGGGTCGGCGACCTCGCCGGTGGTGCCGCCCATGTTCTTGCCGATCAGCACACCGCCGCCCAGGACGGCGGCAGCCGCCACGGCGGCCACCGCGGCCAGGACCGTGCGGTGCCGGCGGATCTCGCCGTCCCGTTCGTTGCGTGCCTGCCGGAGCGTGCGCTGGAGCAGCAGATCGCCGCCCTCCGGCGGACCGTCGAGGAACGCCTCCGGCGGCACCTCGCCGAGCGCCGCTTCCATCTCCCGCAATCCGTCCAGTTCCTCGCGGCATCTGTCGCACGACGCCACATGTTCGTCGACGGCCCGCACCTCGCGCTCATCGAGCGTGCCGAGGACGTAGGCGCCGAGCAGTGCGCTGTCGTGTTCCTTGATGCTCATGCCGCCACCTCCTTCAACGCGACGAGCTTCGCTGTCCCGGGTTCGTCTCTGTACAGGTCCCGCAGTTGTTTCAAGGCATAGTGTGATCGCGATTTGACGGTCCCGGGAGGTATTCCGAGAGACTCGGCGGCCTCGGCGACACTACGACCCTGGAAGTAGATCTCGTTGAGCACGTCCCGGTGGTCCGGGGAGAGCCGGTCGAGGGCCTCCATGACGAGCATCGAGTCCACCACGCCTTCCGCGTGGTCCTTCTCCACCGGGGTGGTGCCCACCGACTCGGCGACCTCCGTCGGCCGCGCGGCCTTGGCCCGGTACCGGTCCATGATGATGTTGCGGGCCACGGTGAGCAGCCAGCCACGGACCGAGCCCTTGCCGTTGACCAGGGTCTCCTGGTTCTTCCAGGCCCGGATCAGGGTCTCCTGGACCACGTCCTCCGCGGCGGCGTGGTCATTCGTGAGCCGCTTGGCGTAGGCGAGCAGGGCTCCGCCGTGTTCCTCGTACAAGGAGCGGATGAGCACCTCGTCGGTCGTTCTCTGTTTGTCCCGCGTGCGGGACCACAGCGCCGCCATCCACTTTCTCCCGTCCTCTCCTGGGCTGACGCGCACAACACGGATGGCAGCCGGAGGTGGTTCGATCCTGACCCGATCTGGGTACGAAAAATTTCCCGTGGACGTCGTCGCCGCCGGTCAGGACGCGCGGCAGTGCCGTCCGTCGTTGAGGCAGCCGACCAGCTGGGACATCTGACGGTCGGTCATGACGTCGATGAACATGCCGTGGTCGGTACGCGGATCACGTTTCTCCTCCGGGAAGGAGTCCACGGCGTACGGGACGCCGGGCGGCACGGTGTAGGCGAGGGTGACGCGCAGCTGCGGGATGGCGAAGGTGGCGTGCGGGCACACCCCGTCGGCCGTGGGGAACACCACATGGGTGCGGTGGTCGGGACTGTCGGTGGACAGCCCGTCCCAGCAACTGGGGAAGTCCAGGGTGCGGGTGGGACCGCTGCCCCGCGGGCACAGCGTGTAGTCCGTGGTGAAGCGGTCCCGGAAACCCGAACACCCCCACTGGGCACGGATGTTGGCGCCGTCCGTGTAGAGCGCGACCGGGTCGCCGGTGACCAGACGCAGGAACCGGGGCATGGCGACGACCTTGCTCACCGGGTTGCCGCGGAACTCGATCACCACCGAGGACGGCGTCAGGATCTGCCCCATGTTGTCGTCCAGGCCGCCGCCCACGGCGTGGACGTCGGTGCCCATGCGGTCGAGCCGGCGCAGCACGGGCCAGTAGTACGTGGAGCGGTCGCCGCCGACGCAGGTGGTGCGGGCCGCGGCCAGTTCCGAGTTGCTCGACAGGTAGGTGGTCGCCACATTGCCCACGTAGTCGTGGATGTGGTGGGCCGAGCCCCTGCCCCCGGGCGAGACCACGAGGTTGTCGGCGTTGCGATGGCCGTTCTCGTTACGGCCGCAGTCCTCGCTCCAGGTGCCGGTGGAGGCGTCCGGTTCGATGGCGGGGAGCGCGCTCCGGGGCACCGAGGCGATGCCGGTGTAGCGGTCGGCGGCGGGCGCGGTCTGCGCCACGGCCGGTTTGCCGGTGGCGATGAGACCGGCGCCCAGCACGGCCGACACACCGACGGCGGCGGGCAGGAGGATACGGACGAGACGGGCTCTTGAACGGAAGAGTCGAGTCCACACGCAAGCAGCGTCGCAGGGTTGTCCAGACCAATCAAGTTCAGTCTTGAAGCATGACGGAATCTGTACCCGCGTTCGCCCCGCCGTCAACTGCTGTTGAACGACGAGTCAGTTGAAGAGCTGGCCGCGGACCGCTCCGTCGGGGAACTCGGTGGTGTGCAGGTTGGAGTAGAAGCCGGTCGGGTTCCTCTTGATCTGCGTCAGCACCGAGGGGTCCTGGACGGCGGCGGTGCCGGAGATGGCGAAGATGTTCTGCGGGACCGGGGTGACGAAGAGCGGGATCTTCACATCGCCGTTGTGACCCGTCGTGCCCTGGTGGATGTGACCGGCCAGCGGGGCGCCGATGTTGACCCAGGCCAGGGAGTAGCCGACCCGGCCGTTCTCGGGGTACAGGAACGTGACGGCGTGACCGTCCGGGTCGCCGACCCGCTTCGGGTCGGCGGTGGGCACCTCCTGGCTGCCGTCGGCGAGCGCGCGCAGCTTGCCGCCGCGGATGATGCTGAGCGGGTTGACCGGCTTGGCCAGCGTTCGCAGCTGGCCCCGCACGGCGCCGCCCGGGAACTCCTTGGTGTGCAGGTTGACGTAGAAGTCGCCGGGGTCCGTGCGCAGTTGGCGGGCGAGCGTGGCGTCGGTCACCTGGGTCTGGCCGGCGGCGGACTGCACGGTGGACGGCATGTCCGTGGTGAACAGCCCGACCTTCACGTCTCCGTTGGTGCCGGCTGCGCCCTGGTGGATGTGGCCGAGGGTCGGCCGGTCGATGCCGTTCCAGGAGAGCGCGAAGGTGATGCGGTCGCCCTTCACCTTGACCAGCGCCACCGCCCTGCCGTCGGGATCCCCCACCGCGGGTCCGCCCTTGACGGGGACCTCCTGGTCGCCGGAGAGCTGGGCGATGAGGGAGACGGCGGGCTCGGTCGGCGACACGGCGGCGGTCGCGGCCTGGGCGCCGGAGCCGTGTCCGTCGTGGGCCAGGGCCGGGGACGCGGCGCACAGACCGGCGACGAGCACGGCCGCCGCCGCAGAGAGGGACAGCTTGCGCATTTCTTTTCTCCGTCCGAGATTCGGTCCGATGTGATGCCCGAATCACGGCCGGACGCGACGGGCGGTTCAATTCCGGGGACCGAATCGGGGAACTGAACCCGAAAGGCCCTCGGCACGTGTGGGACGCGGGGACACGACCCCCTCGAATTCACCGCTGAGAGAGGTCACCACAATGCGCGCACGGACGGCTCTGATCGCGATTCCGCTGGCTCTGGCACTGGCTGCCTGCGGCGGCGGAAAGGACACCGGCGGCAAGGCGAAGGGGGCCGGCGGCACGGCCGAGGCCGTCGCCGTCAAGGAATCCGGTCTGGGCTCGATCCTGGTCGACGGCGAGGGCCGGACCCTGTACGCCTTCACCAAGGACAAGGACGGCGCGAGCAACTGCGACGCCAAGTGCATCGCGGTGTGGCCCGCGTTGACCGGCAGCGCCAAGGCCTCCGCCGGCAGGGGCGCCCGGCCGGCCCTGATCCAGGAGGCCAGGAAGTCGGGCGGCGCGGTGCAGACGACGTACGGCGGCTGGCCGCTCTACTACTACGTCGGCGACGCGGCGCCCGGTGACGTCAACGGGCAGGGCCTGGACGGGGAGTGGTTCGCGGTCGGGGCGGACGGCAAGCTCGTGCGGAACGGCACCTGAACGCACCCGCACGAGCGGTGGACGGCACGCGAGCCCCGATGGGCGGCTCGCGTGCCGTCCGTGCTTTCCGCCCCGAACCGTTGAACCGTCTTTCTCTGCCGGTCCGTTGAACCGCCCCGGCCCGGGAGGCGTTCCTGGGGCGAGGCAGGACACGCCCGCCGACCCCCGAACCGTCCAGGGAGGAGCCCATGGCCGAGATCGAGATGCCCGGAGACGAGGTGGAGCGCCTCGGCCAGTTGCTGGGCCGGGTGATGGACCTCATCGAGACCAAGCCGACCGGGTTCAACGCCTCCGACGTGGGCCGGCCCCTGGTGGACGCCGGCTCCGACTTCGACAGGAAGTGGGGCGACGGTCGGACCCAGCTGAAGCGGAACAGCAAGGACCTCAAGGACGCCTGCGAAGCGATCGTCAAGGCGTTCAAGGACGCCGACGACCAGCAGGCCGCGGCGCTCGACCCCGACAAGAAGAACTAGCCCCGACCGACGGCGACGGCCGTACGAGCGAAGGAGCACGCTCCGATGACCACCGGATCGCAGACCTTCGGGATCGCCATCCCGGAGAACTGGATGGAGTACGACCTCGGCGGTGACACGCTGGCCGAGCGCCGTGCCGAGATGCTGCGGCAGACCCCGGACAAGCCGACCCGGGACGCCGTCAACCAGGCGTTCCGCAACGCCCGCCGGATCATGGAGGGCGCCCGCCGGCGCGGTGCCGTCTATGCCGCGGGCACCACGACGATGTACGAGGACGGCCTGCTCATGGCCGGTCTGATGATCTTCAGCATCACCCCGCCGCCGGGCGAGGACTTCTCCGCGCACGGGCTGGCCAAGCAGTTCTCCGCCTCCGGGGACCGCAAGGGCGAGGGCACGGCCCGGACCTTCACGACGGAGACGCTGCCGGGCACCGGGCCGGTCGGCCGGCTCGTCGGCATCGAGGAGAGCGAGATCACCGACGGGGTGTCGTACAAGCTGGTGGTGATGCACACGGTGGTGCCGGTGCCGGACAGCAGGCGGGTGCTGATCATCACCTGCTTCAGCCCGAACCTCCCGGTGGCCGACCAGCTGTACGACCTGTTCGACGCCATCACCGGCACGTTTGCCTTCGGCGATCAGGCGCCGGTGGTTGCCGCACGTTGAATGGGCGCCGGCGTTGAGCTGGTTCGCCCCCTGGCCGGTTCGGCCGGGGGGCGAATTTTCGTGCTGGTCATGGGCGAACAACAGCGAACAGCCACGACCTGCCGTCGGTCTTCCGCGGCTTCGTCGTGGCTGGTCGCGCAGTTCCCCGCGCCCCTTGCGGGGCGCTTTACTGGGCGCTTGTTTCTGGTACTCGGACTGTCAGGAAGCGGCCGTCGCCGAGTTGGAGGTGGGCTCGGCCCGGTTCGCTGTCCTCGCCGAGGATGCCGCGCGGGACGCGGGCGCCGACCAGTTCGCCGTCGCTCGCCGTGCGCGGGGCGAGCAGCGCTCCGCAGCGGTTGCGGCGGACGATGGCCTGCCAGCCGTGCAGGCCGCCGAGCAGCACCTCGTTGTTGCCCGCCACGATCAGTCCCCAGCCGTCGCCCGCGCTGCCGCGGGCGAGGGCGGCCAGGTCGTTGTCGATCTCCGAGTCGATCATCAGCTCGGCGTCGTCGACCAGGATCGCGCCGGCCGGCGAGTCCACCCCGCCGAGGGCCGCGCGGAAGGCCGCCACCTCGACGTCGGTGTCCGTGAAGACCTCGACCACGCCGGGGTGGCGGGCGAGTCCCCGCAGCGGTGAGGTGCGGGGCGTGATCACCACGAGCTTGGTGCCCAGGTCGAGCAGCGAGCGGGCCATGGTGAGGAGCACGGTACTGCGCCCCGAGCGCGGCGGTCCGCCGATGACGAAGGACGGGACCGTGGCGAGGTCGGTGCCCTGGGCGGAGAGCTCGTCGCCGCCGACGCCGACCATGGCCCACAGCGGGGAGACGTTCTTCGGCCGGCGCTCCAGTGCCTCGGCGAAGCCCAGCCGGTCGGGCAGTACGTCGACTCGGAACGGCCGCTTCTCGTCCGGTACTCCGGCGTCCCGTCCACGAGTCCGCTCGGCCAGCGCGGTCAGCGCACGGGCCTGTCCCGCACCGCTCGGGTCGGTGCCGTCGACGAGCGCGATCTGCGCGTTGGTGGTGTCCCTGGGCTGGATCGCCCGGCCCGCCGGGAGGTCCTCGGGGACCGAACGGGCGCTGATGCCGACCATCGAGTAGTCGCCCCGGTCGTTGAGCCGCAGCACCAGCTTGTCCTCGGTGGTGGAGGAGAACCGGCTCTGGCTCAGCACCCGGTCACCGGCCAGCACGAGGTGCACGCCGACGCTGGCGCCCTCGCGCATCAGCAGGGTCATCGCGTCCATCACGCTGCCCTGGTCGTAGGCCGCGTAGTCCCGCTCGAACGCCTCGAACCGGTCGACCAGCAGCAGGAGATGCGGGGGCCGCTCGTGGGCGGGCAGGATGCGGCGCAGTTCGGTGAGGTCCGCGACGCCCTGGCGGCCGAGCAGCGCGCGCCGCCGGCCGACCTCGCCGGTCAGCCGGTTCACCAGTCGTACGACCCGCTCGGCCTCGCCCCGGTCCACCACCGCGCCGCAGTGAGGCAGCCCGGTGAGGGCCTGCAAGGCGCCGTTTCCGCAGTCCAGGCCGTAGAGGTGGACGTCGGCGGTGCCGTGCGCGCCGGCCAGGGCGGCGGCCAGGGTACGCAGGGTCTGCGAACGGCCGCTGCGTGGCGAGCCGATGATGTGCAGATGGCCCATCCGGTCGAGGTCGAAGAGGAGTTCACGCTGGGCCTGCTCGGCGGGGATGTCGACCAGACCGTAGGCGACGGGCGCGAGGTGGCCGGGTTCGACGGGAGCGGCCCCGGGACCGGTGAGGTCGGCGAGGGTCAGCGCTTCGGGCAGCGGGGGCAGCCAGGGGCGGCGGGCGGGCGGTACGGCGAGCTGGTCCGCCGCCCCGCGCACCGCCTCGACCAGCACGGACAGGTCGGTGACCGGCTGGACGGCGCGCTCGCTCTCGGCCGGGCGGGGCAGCGGGTCGCCGAGTTCCTCCCAGTGGAGTTCGGTCAGGACCGGTGCCCGGTACTCCTCGTCGGTGGCCGTCGGGTCGAGGCGGCGGCCGCCGATCCGGCCGGTCTGGAAGGGCAGCAGCGCCGCGTGTCCGAGGCGGGCGTAGGCGCGGCCGGGGGTGCGGGGCGAGAGCTGGCCGGAGTCGGGGGCGTCGATGATGTCCCGGCTCTCGGAGGTGTCGGTGGTGCGCAGGGCGATCCGCAGGTTGGTGTTGGCCCGGATGTCGGCGGTGACCGCGCCCGAGGGCCGCTGGGTGGCGAGCATCAGGTGGATGCCGAGGGAGCGGCCCCGCTGGGCGATGTTGACCAACCCGGAGACGAAGTCGGGCAGTTCGCGGACCATGGAGGCGAACTCGTCGATGACCAGCACCAGTCGGGGCAGCGGGGCGAGTTCGGGTCGGCGGGTGCGCTTGTCGGTGTGGTCGTCGATGTCCTTGGCGGCTGCTTGGGCCAGGATGTGCTCGCGGCGCCTGAGTTCGGCGCCGAGGGAGACCAGGGCGCGCTCCACCAGGTGGGTGTCGAGGTCGGTGACCATGCCGACGGTGTGTGGCAGGTCCTCGCACTCGGCGAAGGCGCTGCCGCCCTTGTAGTCGATGAGCACGAAGTTCAGTTCGTCGGGCCGGTTGGCGACCGCCAGGCTGGCGACCAGGGTCTGCAGCAGCTCGGACTTGCCGGAGCCGGTGGTGCCGGCGATCAGTCCGTGCGGTCCGTCGGCGGCTAGGTCGACGGAGAACGCCCCGTCGACGCCGGCGCCCAGGACCGCCCGGGTGCTGCGGCCGCCGAGCACCCAGCGGGCGGCGATCGCGTCCGGCACGGGAGGTTCGAGACCGAGGACGTCAAGGAGTCGTACGGAGGCGGGCAGCAGGTTCTCCTCGGCCTCGTCGCCGACGTCCCGCAGCGGGGCGAGGGCGCGGGCGACGCCCACGGACCAGGCGCGGCTCGGCGCGTCCATCAGGACGCCGTCGACCGGGTCGGAGCCGGTCTGCTCGACCCGCAGGTGTCCGTCGGGGCCGGCGATGGCGACGGCCTGGCACTCCTCGGGCAGCAGCCGGGCCTCGTCGTCCACGCACACCGCGTACACGCCGACGGCCGGGCCCTCGCGCAGGATCTGGATGACACCGGGCAGGGCGCGCAGCCTGCGGGCGCCGTCCAGGACGACCAGGACGTCGGGCTCACCGGCCGCGCCGCCGCGTGCCGCGCGCTCCCCGGCGGCCTGCCGGGCGGCGATCACCGCACAGATCTCGGCGATCCGGCGGCCCGTGGACTCGGCGGTCGCGCCGACCATGCTGCGGGTGTCCTCGCCCAGCGGGGCGGTGTGCGGCAGCCAGTGCACCCAGGACCAGCGCTCCTCGCCGCCACTGCCCGCGAGTACGCAGATCCGCAGGTCGGTGGGGCTGTGCAGGGTCGCGGCCTGGGCGGTCAGCCAGCGCACCAGCGGCTCGGCGTGGGCGCCGCCGGCGAGGCCCAGCACCCCGGCCGCGCGCAGCGGCACGGTGACGGGTACGGCCCGGGTGGTACGGCTGATCCGGCGGCGGTGCTCCGCCTCGGCGGGGTCGTCCAGCTCCACGTAGGCGGGGCGGTCGGCGACGCCGAGCCGCAGCAGCAGGAAGTCGTCGTCGCGCCAGCGGCGTTCCCAGAGTCTGAGGCGGGGCCCGGCGGCGATCAGCAGCGCGGCGGCCGGGTCGGGGCTGGCGCTGCGCCGGGCCCGCTGCTCGGCGAGCACCGCCTCGTCGACCTCGACCTCCAGCTCGGCCTTCTTCCGCGCGTACTCGGCCAGCTGCTCCTGGTGGTTCTCCTTGCCGCGCTTCTTGTTGGAGAGCTGGCTGACCAGTGCGATCACCGGGGACAGCAGGCCGAAGATCAGGAAGCGAAGGTTGCCGAGGAGCAGCACAGAGACGCCGGACATCACCAACGGGGCGAAGATCAGCGGCAGTTGGAGCTTATTCCGGGCGGGCTTGCTCGGCGGCACCGGCAGTTTGAAGCGGTTGCGGACCGGCGGGGGCAGCAGCCGGGGCGGCCGGTTGTAGTCCAGGCCGGTCCCGTCCTCGGAGGGGACGAGGGCCGCGTCGGGGAAGGTGGGGGCAGTCAGTTCGAGCAGGGTCGGCCCGGCCCTGAGGACCCCGCCCACCGGCCAGCCGGTCCAGTCGGCCACGGCGGTGTCGTCGAGGAGCACCCGCTCCCCGGCGGCTGAGCGCACGGTCGCGGTGCCGTCGGCGGAGATCTTGAGATGGGCGGCGGTCTTGGCGAGGCCGTCCGCGGTGAGCCGGATCCGGCAGGCGTCGGCGGCGCCGATCTCGTAGTCACCGGGCGGCAGCCGGAAGACGGCACCGGCGTCGGCACCGCCGACCGCGCGCACCTCCGCGACGCCGTCCGGCTCCCGGCCGGGCACCGCCACCGGAGTGTCCAGCGACAGCAGACTGCCCGCGCGCATCCCGGTGGTGCCCACCGGCTGGTCGTACGGCAGCGGGGTGCCGCTGTGGAAAAGGACCGGGGGCGCGTCGGGGGCACCGCCGCGCAGCCGCCGGCCGAGCTCCTCGGCGAGCTCGCCGACCGGAACCGACGGGTCGGCCTCGATCATGATGTCCGCGGTCTGTCCCTGCTGCGGGTCGACGGCGGTGACGGTCAGACGCATGGTCGGTGCTCCTCGGTGCACACGGGGGGGGGATGGCGACGGGCGGCCGGGCGGGACCTCGCGCGGGTCCGGCCCGGCCGGCGTTGCGGTGCTTGGTGCGGGCCCTACTTGGAGAGGCTGTTGCCCATGTCGGAGTCGAGCTGGTTGAAGCCCTTGCCGACGCCGTCGACGTACTTCGAGATGCCCGTCAGGCCCTCGACGACCGAGCGGTAGCCCTTGGAGAAGTCCTCGACGAAGGGCTTGAACTTGGTCTTGGCGGCCGGGGTGTTGTACCCGTCCTCGGTCAGCGCGTCGAGGTCCCGCTTGATCTTCTCCAGCTGGGCCACGGCCGTGTCGTACTCGTTCATGGTGCTGGCGGCGGAGGCGGAGGTCTTCTCGTCGTTGACGATGTAGTCGGCCATCGGAATTCTCCCGTTTCTGTTTCGGAATTTCGCGGTGTCTTGATGCGGCCTCTTGATGGGGCCTCTTGATGCGGCGCCCTACACACGTGCCGGGCGCCGGAGTGGTTCAGAGGGTGATGGGCTTTTCGTCGTTGGAATGTGCGAAGTCGACGTCGGCGTTGTTGTTGAGTCCGCCGAGCACCTTTGTGGGGATGCTGGAGATTGCCGTCTCCGGGCCCTTGGTCTTGAAGACGTAGGTGTTCTCCAGTTGTTTGTTGGCGAGCGAGTTGCCGATGCCGTTGCCGATCCGGATGCCCGCGTTCTCCAGCGTGGTGAGCGGGTTGGCGTGGTTGACGCCGATCTGGTACGCGGCGCTGACGCCCTGGTTGAAGACGCCCTTGAGGACGCTGGTGAAGCCCTCGTAGAGGTACTCGCGGGTGTCGGTGACGGGGACGGGGCTGCTGGTGTACGAGTAGTACTCGTGGACAGGTGAGTGCTGTTCGTTGACCGAGCCGGCCGCGTCGACGTGGGTGACGGTGTCGCCGTTGCCGTCCTTGACCTTGGCGGCGCCGCTGTCGCCGACGTCGACGCCGAAGGTGCTGCCGTCGGGCTTGGTGACGGTGCCGTCCACCCCGCCGTTCTTGACGTCGACCGTGGTGGTGTCGCCGCCCGCCGTGCTGGAGAAGGTGGCGTTGCCGCCCGGGTGCTGGGTGATGGTCGTACCGCTGTCGGGGTGGTGGGTGGTGGCGGTGCCGTTGCCGAACGTGGTGGTCGTGCCGCCCGGTCCGTGGACGGTGGGGGCCGCGCCGGGGGCGTGCGGGGCGTAGACCGTCGTGCCGTTGCCGAGCGTGGCGTGCGGGGGCTGCACCGGTCCCTGCTCGCCCGGGTTCAGCCCCTGTACGTTGACGTCGGCCCCGGTCAGCGTGCCGTCCTTGCCGATGGTGACCGAGTCGTCCGGGCCGTTGCCGCCGCCGGGTACGGAGACCTCGAAGGTGCCGTCGCCCTTCGACTTCACGTCGAAGTCGCCGCCGTGCACGGTGGACCTGCCGCCGCTGCCGACCGGGACGTCCACGCTGGGGCCGCCGTTGTTGCCGCCCACGGTGAAGGTCTCGGGGCCGTGCGGGGGTGTGTCGGTCAGGGGGTTGGCCGGTCCGTCGACGATGCCGGACTTCTGGGCCGCGGTGCCGGCGTTCTCCTGGTTGCCGGGGGTCTTGGTGACCGTGACGTTTCCGGTGTCGACGGTGGTCTTGCCGCCGAGGAAGCCCTCGTGGGACACGGTCGGGCCGCCCCCGGGCGTGGTGACGGTGACGCCGCTGGCGCCGTCGCCGTGGATGGTGCTGATCGGGGTCTGGCCGGGGCCGTTGCCGATGGGGCGGCCCGCGGTGTCGATGGGCAGGTTGGTGTGGGGGTCCAGGTGGGTTCCGGAGGGGCCGAGGCTGTGGACGCCGCCGGGACCGAAGGTGCCCTGGGCCGGTCCGTAGGTGGTGGTGAACTCGCCCTCGTGGCCCGGGGCGGTGTTGTGCGTGACGACGCTGCCGGGCTCGGCGACCGGGTCGGCGCCGTGGGTGGTGATGGTGGGACCGTCGGGGCCGTTGGACAGGGTGTTCTCACCGCCCGTCGCTTCCAGGTGGTGGCCGAACAGGCCCGGGCCCTCCTGCTGCGGGGTGTGGACCGTGACCTGGGTGTTGGTACCGGTGATCTCGGCGCCGGAGGGCGAGTTGTGGACGGTGGCCCGGCCGTTGCCGTCGACGCTGTGCCCGACACCGGAGCCGTCGTGGACGGTGGTGGTGGGGCCGTTCGGGCCGTTGCCGACGGTGGTGGTGAAGCCGCCGTCGGAGTGGGTGATGGTCGTCCCGTCCGAGGTGACGACATTGCCGTGCTCGTTGACGACGGTCGTCTTGACCGGGTTCGAGATGACGCCGCCGTCCGGGTGCGGGACGGCGCCCGGCGGCAGGTTGGCGATGGAGCCGTCGGGGCCCTGGACGGTGAGGCCCCCGTCGGGGCTGACGGTGGCGGTGCTGGGCACCGGCCCGCCGCCGTCCGGCTGGTGGGTGAAGACGACGTCGCCGTCGCCGTTGACCGTGGTCGTGATGCCCTGGGTGTCGATCCCGTGCGGGGTCAGCGTCGCCTGGTCCCCGTTGTTGCCGAGGTCGGCGATGGTGGCGGAGCCGTCGGCGTCCGGGTGGACGGTGACGTTGCCGTTGGTGACGGTGCCCGCGTCGTTGACGGCGAAGCCGCTGCCGTTGTCGGTGGCGAGCGCGCCGTTGGGCCCGTGGTCGACGGTGGTGTGGTCGCCGGCCGGGGCCGAGGTGGTGATCGTGCCGTTCGGGTCGACGGTGCCGTTGGCCGCGTTGTTGCCGCCCACGTCGGTGTGGGCGCCGTTCTTCGTGAGCGTGGAGGTGCTGCCGTCGGCGGTGGTGACCTGGGTGGGGTGGCCGTTCCCGGACGGGGTGACGGTGACGGGGGCCGGGTGGCCGGTGCCGTGCGGGCCGACGGTGGTCGGGGCACCGGCGCCGGTGCTGACCGTGGCGCCGCCGTGGGTGACGGTGGAGATGCCGTCGGGGCCGTGGCTGATCTGGATCGGGTGGGCGCCGCCGGTGGTGCCGGTGATGCCGTTCGGTCCGTGACTGACCTGTACGGGGCCGTGGTTGAGGGTCGTGGTGCCGTTGTGCACCGAGACCGTGGCACCGTTGTGGCCGGTGACGGTGACGGTGTGCCCGCCGTTGCCGTCCACGCCGACGGTGGTGTTGCCGAGGGTGACGGGGTTGCCGGGGGTGGGCTGCGGGGCGCCCTCGACACCGGGGTGGCCGCCGGTCGGGTGGGTGGTGATCCGGCCGTTCGCGCCGACGTTGAACTCCTGGCCGTTGTGCTGGACGACCGCGGAGCCGTCGGGGCGCACCGTGGTGCCGCCCGCGGTGATGCCCTCGCCGGGGGTGTGGTGGATGCCGTCGACGTTGAACCCGCCGTTGCGGCCGACGCCGAACCCGTTGCCGTCCGCGCCCTTGAAGGTGACGCCGGCCGGTTCGAAGTTCACCGTGTGCGTGCCGTTGGTCGCGCTGCCGCCGCCGATGGTGTGGTCGGTCCTGATCCCGCCGACGGCGATGTCGCCGTTCGAGTGCACGGTGACCGGCGGGTGTCCGCCGCCGCCCGGGGTCACGTCGAGGGTGCCGGTGTTGCCGTGGAACTGCACGGTGTCGGGGTTGGCGCCCCCGGTGTGCACGGTGAAGCCGGTGTTGTCCAAAGTGGTGGTGTGCCCGGGCGCGTTGACGGTCGCGCCGCCGCCCGGCGCCAGGTGGGTCGTGGTGGGGCCGTCGGTGACGGTGACCGGCAGGTTGGTGTGCGCGGGAGGGACCGTGACGCCCTGTCCGCCCGGGCCGCCGTTGTCGACGTGGAGGGTGCCGCCGGCGTCGACCGAGGCGTGCGAGCCGTCGGGGAACGACACTCCGTGGTCGAGGTGGCCGGCGTCCGCGGTGAACGTCGTGTTGCCGACGTTGACGTTGATGCCGCCGTCGGCCGGGTTGTGGGTGACGACCGGGGCTGCGCCGCCGTCCGGGTGCGGTGTGTTGAACACCGAGTGGATGCCGTTCTGGTTGTCCACCGAGAGTCCGGGCGCGTGCACCGCGCCGAAGTCGGGGCGGTCGGTGACGCCGACGCCGCCGGGCGTGGAGATCTCGTGGCCGTTCAGGGTGAACTGCGGTGTCGAGCCCTGGCCGTCGGCGCCGGGCGAGCTGATCGTGGTGACGCCGTTCGTGTGGTCGACGCTGCCGAAGGAGCCGGAGGTCGTGAAGTCGCCGTTCGGCTTCAGCTCGGTGTGGACGGGGCTCGCGCCGCTGCCGGGCACGGGCGTGTCGATCTTCGTCGTCGTACCGTTCGAGGTGACCTTGTCCCCGGCCGGTGACTTGATGGTGTTCGCGCCGTTCTTGGTCTCCGAGGTGAAGCCGTCGGGAGTGGTGGTCTTGGTGACGGGCGGCGGCGGTGTGTGGTCGCCGGCGAAGGGGAGTTCGGAGTGCACCGGGTCGGGCTTGGGCGAACCGGGGTCGATCTTCACCTCGGTCTTGGTGCCGTCCGGCGTGCCCGCTTTGGTCTTCAGCACACCGGTGGACGGGTCCGAGGTGGTCGAGCCGTTGATGCCGTGGAAGCCGGACTTCTGCGGCAGTTCCTTGCCGTTCACATGGAAGATGTCGGTCGCCTTGAACTTGCCGTTGGTGATGCCGAGGCTCTCCACCGAGAACGCCTTGTCGATGTTGCTCTTGAACTTGCCCTTGGTGGTGAGGGCGTCCTTGAACCGGTTGGCGAACTTGGTCCCGCCGAACAGCGAGAGCGCACCGCCCGAGGCTGCCCCGATCAGCGCGCCGATCGCGGCGGGCCCGAGGTCGAACTTCTTGCCGTCGGCCGCGGCCGTGATGCCGGCCGCCGCGAACCCGAGCGTGAACTCGGTGCCCACGTCGACCGCGACCTTGCCGAGGGTTGCGAGCCCCGGGTTGGCGCTGAGCCCCACCAGCCCCTTGCCCAGCGGGCTGATGATCTTACGGAAGAACGTCGAGTTCTGGATGATCTTCGTCAGGGCGCCCGAGATCGTGCCGGCGCCCTTGCCCAGCTTGGCCAGCACCGGGGCGAGCTCGGCCAGTTTGGTGACCACCCCGCCGATCTTGCCGAGCGCGCCCAGCAGCACACCGCCGGGCACCAGCGTGAGCACGCCGATGATGATGTCGCCCACGTCGAACTTGCCCTGCGAGGCCATCCGGATCAGTGAGATGCCCAGCAGGGCCGCGCCCAGCAGCACGCCCACGAACGGGAAGAAGACGGCGACGATCCCGACGATGATGCCCGCGATGATCTCGATGAACGGGTTGTCCGCGAGGAAGTCACCGATCTTCTTGAAGAAGCCGCGCTCCGGGATCGCGTCGTTCGCCGCCTCGTCCAGGATGACGGAGGCCCTGCGCGAACCGTCCTCGCGCAGCCGTTCCGCGTCCCGCCCCAGCCCCTCGGCGGCCGACAGCCGGTTCTTGGCGTCGTCGACCTGGCCCTGCTGGGTGTTGTGGGCGTCGACCTGGTCCGGGGTGGCGTCCGCGGCCAGCGCCGGTACGTCCGTCTTCGCGGTCGCGGCCACCTCCTGGCCCTCGTCGATCGCCCGGTCCAGCATGTCCTGGGCGTTCGTCAGGGTGTCGGCGTACGTGGTGTAGGCCTCGGCGGCGTGCCGGAAGGAGTCCCGGGTCTTCTCCAGCATGCCCGGCAGATCCTTGTTTATCTTCTCCCGGAGGGCGTCCATCGCCTTGCCCTTGCCCTGCCGGATCGCCCCGTCGCCGCGCAGCAGGTCGACGGCCTCGCCCGCTCCGTCACCGAGGTCCTGGTACGTCCTGGCCAGCGTCCGGATCGCCTCCGGATCACCGGGGGTGGGGTCGCTCGTGAACCCCAGGACCTCCCAGCCCGTGATGTGCCGTCGTGCCATCTCCACGCCTCCCCGCTTCTCGTTCGTTCGGCGCCCAGTGCACGGCCGAACTCACGGAACGGTTCAGAGAGTTTGAACCGACCGGCGGCGCCACCCGTGTGACGGCCGACGCGCTCCCAGCCGCGTCGACGGCCCTGACGGAGGAGGACGAGAAAGATGCGAGACGCACCCGCGGCGACGAACCGGGTCCGGCGGACGGACATGCGGCGCAGGACGGCACAGGCGATGGCGGTCTGCTCGCTCGCGCTCGTCACCTGGATGGCACTGCCCGCGCCCGCCCACGCGGCGGTCCCGCAGCGGCCCGGGCACGTGCTGCTGGCCGACGATGTGACGAAGTTCTACATCGTCAGGTCGCCGAAGGAGAACGGCGGCAAGACCGACACCCTGTTCGACATCGCCCAGCGCACCCTCGGCGACGGCAACCGGTTCGAGGAGATCCTGGTGCTCAACAGCGGGCGCCTGCTGCCGGACGGTTCGGTGTTCGTCAGCCCGGACCAGCTGGTGCCCGGCTTCGCACTGATCCTCCCCGAGGACGCGGCCGGCTCCGGCGTCCAGGTCGGCCTCCTGCCGCAGGCGACGGCCGCGGGCGCCGGACAGAGCGCGCCGGCGGCCACCCCGAGCACGGCGGCCCCCACGACGGCCGCGAAGGCGAGCGGACCGTTCGCCGCGGTGAGCGGCCGGGTCCCGCTGCCGGCGCTGATCGGCGGGATCGCCGGGGTCACCGCGCTGACCGTGGTGATCGTCGCGCGGCGCCCGCTGGGCCGGGCCGCGCGTGCCACCGGCACCGGTGCGGCCCGGGCGGGCCGGGTCCTGCGCCCCCGGCTGCCGCGGGGCATGGCGCTGGCCCTGCGGCGGCGCCGGCGGGGCGTGCTCGCCAGGCGGCTGGCGGCGGACACCCGTACGCCGGTGATGGTCCGTCAGGCGCTGCGCGAGATCGTGCCGGTGACCACGTCGGAGACGGCCCGCCCGGTACGGGTCTACAGCGTCCTGGCGGAGCCCACCAAACTGCTCGCCTCGGTCTCCGGCGCGGGCCGGGCCCCGGCGCCGTGGACCGCGCTCGCCCCGACGCGCTGGGAGCGCACGGGCCTGCCCTCGGTCGTCGAGGGCGAGTTCTCGGCGGACCCGGGCCTGGCCATGCCGCATCTGGCCCGGGTCGGGGTGGGCGAGCGGGACGCGCAGGTCATGGTCGACCTCGGGCAGATCAACGGCGCGCTGAGCGTCTGCGGTGACCTGGCGGTCGCCCAGGACACCGTCGCGGCGCTGGTCCGGGGCCTGCTGGAACTCCCCCAGCAGCGCACGGTCGTGGTGTCGGTGGACCCGAGCGCGAGCTCCCTGCCGGGTCTCAACGGTCTGGTGCGGGTCCGCTCGGTGACCGATGTGAAGGGCCGCGCTCCCGACGAAGTCCTCAACACCGCCGAGGAGTTGGGTGTCGGTCTGGTACGGGGCGCGGCCCGCACGGGTGAGGTCACCGGGTTCGTCGTCCTCCTGGACCCGCCGACCGCCGAGGAGGCGCGGACGCTCGCGGACCTGACCGCGCCCGAGGGCGGCGGCTGGATCGTGCTCACGGTCGGCGACGTCCCCGGGGCGCACTGGCGCTGGTACGCCGAGTCCGACGGCAGCGTCGACCTGGGTGTGCTGGGCCTGAAGGTGGTCGTTCCCACGCAGACCCTGGCGGGCGCCGGCACCGGCCGCATCTGACGACCCCGGCAGGCACACCGGCCCGCATCCGACGACCGCGGCAGGCACACCGGCCCGGATCCGAACCGCCGCGGCGGAGTCACCACCGCCCCGCCACATCGAAATCCGGGCCCCTCAGCTCCGCCCCGGCAGCCGGCCGGCCTCCTCCCCGGCGGCCGGGGCGGACCCCTCTCTCTCGCGGGCGTACGGCCGCTGTCCTGAGTCCAGTTGGCCGGTCCGATCCGCTTTGTCCCTGTGGTCAAGCGGAAGTTGCGGACGTTACAGTGTGCGTCCCAGCCCCGCCGACCGCTGTCCTCGAACTCCATGAGATCGACTCGATGAGTGGGAGCGCCCGACTCGGCGGCTCTGGGAAGGTGTTCGGTGGAGCACGAGGTCGCCACACGTCAGCGGGACCGAGCGTCCGCAGACATCGCTCTGTACATGTCCCGGCCGGATGCGACGCTCACCGGCGTCCTCGACGTCCGGGCGCGATCGACGCCGCACCGCCCGGCGTTCCGCTTTCTGGCCGACGGGACGAGCGACCGCGTCGAATCGTGGACCTACCGTGATCTGAAGCGTCACTCCGACGCTGTCGCGGCACGGTTGCGGTCCGCGGGGCACCAGGGCGACCGTGTGGTGCTGGCCGGTCAGCCCGGACTGCGGTTCGTGGCGGGGCTGTTGGGCATCCTCCAGGCCGGTGCGACGGCTGTGCCGGCCTTTCCTCCGACCAACCGGCGGGCCGTGACCCGGCTGAGGTCGGTCCTGGCCGACTGCGCGCCCGGCGCGATCCTGGCGGACTCCCGCCATGAGCGGCGATTCGCCGACGCGGCGACCGACGGCGCCATGATGCCGCGGCTGATCCCGCTGGATGAAGAACCCCTCTCGAAGGCGGACGGCAGGCAGCCCTCGACGCCGCCGGACGATCCGGTACGACCGGCGGCCACGGCGCTGATCCAGTACTCGTCCGGTTCGACGGGCGATCCGAAGGGCGTGGAGCTGAGCCACGCCAACCTGATGAGCAACTGCCTCGCCATCGGCCGGCACATCGGCGCGGAGGACGATCGCATCGGGTTGAGCTGGTTGCCGCCGTATCACGACATGGGTCTCATCGGGACCGTCATGCTGGCGCTGCACGGCGGCTGGCCGCTGCTGATGATGACGCCGGAGCACTTCGTCCAGCAGCCCGCCCGCTGGCTCCGGGCGATCACCGAGCACCGGGTGACCATCACCGTCGCGCCGAACTTCGCCTTCCAGTTGTGCGCGGACACGGTGGACGAGGAGGACCTGGCCGGTGTGGACCTGTCGTCGCTCCGGCACGTCTTCTGCGGTTCCGAGCCGATCGTCCCCGACAGCCTGAACGCCTTCCGGGAGCGGTTCGCGCCCCTGGGCTACCGGGAGAACACACTGATCCCGTGTTACGGGCTCGCCGAGGCCACACTGCTCGTGACGGCCAAGGCGCCCGGGACGGCCGTCAATGTCGAGTGGGTGGACCGGGAAAAACTGTCGCACGGCCGGGCGGTGCGTACGGAGGGCGACACCGTGCCCGTCGTCGGTTGCGGGGGCCCGCCAAAGGGCCATGAGCTGCTGGTCGTCGATCCGGACTCCGGCCGGGTGCTGGCCGACGGCGAGGTCGGGGAGATCTGGGTGCACGGGCCGGGTGTCGCCGCCGGCTATCACCGCAAGCCCGGACTGACCGGCTCGACGTTCGGTGCGACGCCCGCCGGCCGGGCCGGTCCGCGCACGTATCTGCGGACCGGCGACCTCGGCTATCAGCGCGACGGCGAACTGTTCGTCACCGGTCGGATGAGCGGTCTGCTCGTCGTGGCCGGGCGGAACCTCTACCCGCAGGACATCGAGCGCACGGTCGACCGCGCCCACCCGTCCGTGCACCGGTCCGTCGTCCTCGGGCTCGGGGGCACGTCCGGGGACCAGGTCGTGGTGGTCGCCGAGGTGCGGCACAGCCGCCGCACCCGGGCCGAACTCGACGCCCTGCGCGGCACTCTGCTCGCGGCGGTGGCCGCCGAACACGGCGTCCGGCCGACCGGTGTGCACCTCGTGCGGGTCGGCACCATCCCCCTGACCACCAGCGGGAAGATCCGTCGGGCGACCGCGCGGGAGGCGTATCTGGAGGGCACCCTGGGCAGCGCTCTCGTGCCTCACGATCCCACCATGGAGCCGAGCCATGAACGCTGAAGCCACGGCCGCGCCGCCGAGGGACCGCTCCGCGCTCGTGCTCGCCTGCGCCACGGTCGGCGGATCCACGGCCGGTTTCGTGGCCGCGATCGTCTTCACCGTCCAACACGGCTGGTCCTGGCTGCACTTCGCGCTGTTCGCCGGTATGTACGCCGTCACCTCGCTGGGCGTGGAAGGCGGGCTGCACCGGTTCTTCGCCCACCGCTCGTTCTCGGCCGGCCCGGTGCTGACCTTCCTGTGGGGCGTCGCGGGCAGCATGGCGGCGCAGGGGCCGATCCTGTTCTGGGTGTCGGTACACCGCAAACACCACGCGTTCGCCGACCGGGACGGCGATCCGCACTCGCCGCGCCCGCGGGGCGAGGGACGGCTGGCGGTCCCGCGCGGCCTGTGGCACGGCCATGTGGGCTGGTTGTTCAGCGTGCGGCGGGAGGGCTGGGCCAGGTTCGTCCCCGACCTCCTGCGCAGTCGCCATGTCTGCACCATCGATCGCCACTACGTCTGGTGGATCGCCCTGGGGCTGGCCCTGCCGGCAGCGGTGGGCTGGGCGGTGACCGGCCGGCCGGTGGACGCGCTCGGCGGACTGCTGTGGGGCGGGTTCGCCCGCATGTTCGTCCTCGACCATGTGACG
The DNA here is from genome assembly GCF_040652235.1 of Streptomyces sp. NPDC048277. Lineage (NCBI taxonomy): Bacteria > Bacillati > Actinomycetota > Actinomycetes > Kitasatosporales > Streptomycetaceae > Streptomyces > Streptomyces sp. NPDC048277. Next base: position 7,705 of record NZ_JBEZLQ010000008.1, on the reverse strand, counting down.
TGGACCGTCAACTCGTTGGGACACACGCTGGGCCGACGCCCGTACGACACCCGGGACTCCAGCCAGAACATCGCCGTGCTCGCGCCGGTCTCGGTGGGCGGGTCCTGGCACAACAACCACCACTCCCAGCCGTCGCTGGCGCACAACCGGCACCGCTTCTGGCAGCTCGACCTCACCGGCGGGGTCATCGGTCTCCTGGACCGGGCGGGACTGGTGTCCGAGGTGCGCTATCCCCCGCGGACGACCGCGGCCCGCGAAACCTGAGAGGAGGAAGAGCGAACCATGTCGGCTCCCAGTGCCCCGGCGGGCATCGTCCGGCTCGACCCCAGAAGCCTGCGGATCAAGAGGTTCTCCGCGCTGACCACCATGATCCTGCCGCTCATCGGCACCGTCGCGGCCGTATACCTGCTGGTGACCGGACAGTTCACGGTCACGGACGTGGTCCTGTTCGGCGTGTTCTACTGCGTGCACCTGGGCGGAGTCACCATCGGGCTGCACCGGTACCTCGCCCACAAGGCCTTCAAGACCTCGCCGTGGTTCCAGGACGTCCTGATGGCCGCCGGTTCCATGGCCGCGCAGGGCCCACTGCTGTTCTGGGTGGCGACCCACCGGCGGCATCACAAGTTCGCCGACCGGGAGGGCGACCCGCACTCGCCGAACCTGCACGGCACGGAATTCACGGCCCGTGTGCGCGGCCTGTGGTACGCGCACATGCCGTGGATGCTCAGCGAGGAGTCCTCGAAGTGGTCCGTCTACGCGCCGGACATCCTGCGTGAGCGCCGTCTGATCCTGCATCACCGCCTCTACCCGACATGGGTGTTGACCGGGCTGGTCCTCCCGGCCGCGATCGGTTTCGCCGTCGGGCACACCCTCCTGTCCGCGTTCTCCGGTCTCGTCTTCGGCGGTCTCGCCCGGATCTTCGTCGCCAACCAGGCCGCGTGGTGCGTCGGATCCCTCTGCCACGCCTTCGGCAGCAGGCCGTTCGACAACGGGGACAGGAGCACCAACAACTGGTGGGTCGCCGTCCTGACCTTCGGCGAGGGCCTCCAGAACAACCACCACGCCTTTCCCGGGTCCTACCGCCACGCCGTCCGCTGGTGGGAGCCCGACCTCAGCGGCTGGGTCCTGACCGTCCTCGGCAGGCTGCACGTCGTGTGGAACCTGCACGAACCCTCAGCCGCACGCATCGCCCGGAAACGACAGGAGCCCAACTGTGTTTCGCCGTAACAAGAACCAGCTCACGTCCGACGGCCCCGTCACCGAGGAGGCCATCCGCGCGTGGATGGTCGACTACATGGTGGACAAGCTGTCCGTGGACGCCTCCACGGTCGACACGAGCCGGTCCTTCGAGGACTACGGACTCGACTCCCGCACCGGGATCCAGATGTGCGGAAAGCTGGAGAAGTTCGTCGAACTCCGGCTGTCGCCCGCCCTGTTGTACGAGTACGGGTCCATCGACGCCGTGGCCGCCCATCTCGGTGAGCGGCTCGCCGAGGAGAGCGGCGAGTGAGGGCGCGGACATGGCGATGAGGGGCATGCCGACCAGCCCGGACCGGCGCTTCGAGGAGTTCCTGGACAAGTCGCGGGCGCTGGAGGGGCGGCACCTGACGCAGTCGATCCCGCGCGAGTACTTCACCCCGCGCACGGCCCGCGGAGTGCTCGGGCTCACCGTGAGCCTCGCCCTCTACGCGGGGGCGATCGCCGGAGTCGCGTTCTCCCCCTCCTGGCTGCTCGACATCCCGCTGTGGTTCGTGGCCGGCCTCGGCGGCTGGGGCATGCACTGCATCGCGCACGACTGCGGGCACGGCTCGTTCTCCCGGTCCCGACGGCTCAACACGGTCGCCGGAAGCTTCGCCCTGCTCCCGCTGCTGTACCCGTACCACTCCTGGCGGCATGTGCACAATCTGCATCACTCGCACACCAACAACCTCGAACTCGACACCGACTGGCGGCCGTTGCCCCCGGCCGCCTACCAACGCCTGTCCCCTCTCGGCAGAGCCGTCTACGCGGGCACCCGCACCTGGGCCTTCTGGGGAGGCACCGTGCGGTACTGGTTCGTGTCGGGGTTCAGGCCGGGCTACTTCCCCAAGCGGTCGATGCGCCACGACGTGTGGCGGTCCATCGCCTTCACCGGACCCGTCGCCGTCGTCGGCCTGTCGTCGCTCGTGGTGTTCACCGGCGTACGGGGCCTGCTGTACTACTTCGTCCTGCCCTGGCTGATGACCCACCTGTGGTTCAGCGCCACCACGCTCATGCACCACAGCGCGGGCGACGTCCCCTTCCTGACCTCGCAGTACTGGACACGCAACGCCGGCAGGCTGCTGCTGACCACGGACTACGCGTATCCGAGGGCGTTGGCGTTCCTGACCCACAACATCTCCACCCACACCGCGCACCACGTGGCCCCGGCGATCCCGTTCTACCACCTCCCCAAGGCACAACTCGCCCTGAAGGAGGCCCATCCGGGAATGGTCCGGGAGGAGCGGCTGACGCTCGGCCAACTGTGGCGGATCCTGCGCGGCCTGCACCTGTACGACACGGAGGCGGGCTTCTACACCGGCTTCCGGGCGGCGAAGAAGCAGACGGAGGCGACGTCGTGACCGCGACCCCTCACCAGCGGACCGGGCCGGCCATGGGTCCGGCCGAGGCCCTCTCGGAGCTGTTCACCCCGGCCGGGAAGCACAACCCGTACCCCCTGTACGACGCCTTGTGGGACCTCGGGCCGGTGATCCCGCTGGGTCCCTCCGGAACGCTCGTACTCGGTTACGACGAGGTCTGCACCGCGCTGCGCGACCCCCGTTTCCTGGTCACCGACGCCGATGTGCACCGGGCGACCGGCATGATCGACCACTCGTCCTGGCAGTGCTTCACCAAGATCATGATGTTCAGCAACTCCCCCGACCACGAACGCATGCGACGCTTCGCGGGCTGGGCCTACGCACCCCGCGAGGTCGCCGGACGGCGGCGGCTGGCGGCGAAGTGGGCCGAGCGGTGGGCGGACCGTCTCGCCGCCCTCGACGACGGGGGCCCGCTCGACCTGGTGGAGACCTTCGCCGTCCGCGTGCCGATATCCGTCACCGGAGAGCTGCTCGGCATCCCGGAGTCGGACCAGTCGGCGCTGCGCGGCGCCATCACCGCGACCACGACGGCGTTCGAGCCCGTCTTCGACCGCGACGAACTACGGCCCGCCGACGCGGGGATGGACGTACTGGTCGACTGTCTCGGCGAGCTCGTCCGGGAGCGCCGCCGGCGGCCGGGCGACGACCTGATCAGCGCGATGGTGCGGGACCGGGACGCCGGCGGCGCACTCAGCGAGGAGGAACTCGTCGCCAGTCTGGTGATGTTCCTGATCGCCGGCGTGCAGAGTCCCAGCGACCTGATCGGCACCACGGTGCGGCTCGCGCTGAGCCGTCCCGCCGAGGGCCGTGGCATGACCGGCGATGACGACCTCGTCTCCGCCTTCATCACCGAGACCCTGCGGTTCGATCCACCGAATCACGTGCTGACGCGGGCCGCCGAGACGGACATCGACTTCTACGGTCACCGCGTCGCCGCAGGCAGCAGGGCACTGCTGGTCCTGGCCGCCGCCAACCGCGACCCCCGCCGGTTCACCGACCCGGCGGTCTTCGACACCACCCGGAAGGACAACCGGCCGCTCTCCTTCGGACTGGGCCCGCACTACTGCCTGGGCGCCGCCTTCGCCAGAATGCAGGTCGAGGTCGCCGTGCCCGTCCTGCTGTGGCGCTTTCCCCGCATGGCCCTCGCGGGCCCGCCCGCCTACCGGGATCAGCTGGTGACACGCGGCTTCGCCCGCATGGACGTGACGCTCGGTACCTGAGGGAGCGAAAGACCAACACGCCCGGAGGTCACTCCGGGCCGCTGCCGCCGGAGACGTCGGACGTGGTCTGTTCGTCGTGAAGTGCGGCCAGTGCGGCGGCGAGCCTGCCCCGGCCGGTGATGCCGAGGCGCGGATAGATGCGGTACAGGTGCGCTCCGACGGTCCGGTGCGAGATGAACAGGCGCTGGCCGATCTCCCGGTTGCTCAGCCCCTGTGACGCCAGTACGGCTATCTGCGTCTCCTGGGCGGACAGTTGCTCGCCGGTGTTCGCCTGCCGGCGGCCGCTCGACTCACCGGTGGCACGCAGTTGCTCGCGGGCCATCTCGGCCCAGGGCTGCGCGCCGACCCGGTCGAACTCGTCGCGGGCGAGCCGAAGCGGGTGCCGGGCGTCCACGTTGCGGCGTTGGCGGCGCAACCAGCGGCCGTGGTGCAGCCGCAGCCGGGCACGCGACAGCGTCCAGTCGGCCGGCAACGCGGTGAGGGCCGCCGCACAGCGCTCCTCCGCCGTGTCGTCCGGAGCCAGCACCGCGTCGGTGTAGGCGTGCGCCACCACCATCATCTCCGAGGGCAGCCGTCCGGCCGGCTCCGGGAGGTCTGCCAGCAGTTCCCGGGCCTCCCGCACGGTGCCCGCGGCAACTGCGGCGTCCGCCAGGTCCGGAGCGAGCAGCCAGCGGCTCACCGAGTGGTAGTGCGGGTCAACGGGATCGAACGCGCGGGCGAGAACGTCGTAGGCCTCCGTCGCGCGGCCGTCGAACAGCGCGAGCAGGCCGTCGGTCTGCTGCGCCATCACGGTGACGAACGGCATCCCCGCGAACAGGCGGTGACTGCGGAGCTCGCGGACCGTCCGCGCCGCCTGCTCGGTTTCTCCGCGCAGCGCGGCCACCAGGCCGGCCGTGGCCTTCAGCCCCAGCCAGACGATCCATTCCCCGCTCTCCTCGGCCAGGCCGAGCCCCTCGGCGGACTCCTCGCGAGCTCGCTCAAGCCGGCCGAGGTACACCTGCGGCCAGCTGGCGGCCAGCGAACGGGCGAGCAGTCCGAGCCGACCCTGCGACCGCCATGCCGCAGCCGCCGGCGCGAGGTGGCGGGCGGCGCGACTCATGTCGCCGACGACCATTGCGCCACTGCCCAGAAAATGCAGGATCCGGCCGTCCTGGCGGTGTGCCCCGACTCCGTCGAGCCGCGCGATCACGTCGGCCCCGTGCCGGTACGGCTCGGTGTACGCCCGCACCGCCAGGACGTGGGGGGGGCATCCGGATCGGGATTCCATCGGTCGAGTTCCGCGGCGGCCCGAGCACGCACCTGCGCGTCGCCGTCCTGGAAGAAGCATCGTGCGGCGGCGCGCCACAGCAGGTTCTCCGCGACGTCTGCGGCTCCCACGTCGAACGCTCCGGCCGCCGCGCTGACCATGTCCTGGATCCGTCGCTGCGGGTCGCCCGATTCGAAGGCGCAGTTGTCGGACACCACCATGAGGCGCGCCCGCTCCACCCGGCCCAGGGCGCTCATGTCGGTGCGGTCCAGTAGCGCCTGGACACCTGCGCGGTCGTTGATCTCGCTGGACAGCTCGGCCGCCCGAACCAGGATGCCGGTTCGGCGCCGCGCGTCGAGGACGAGGTCGGCCGCCTGGCGCAGCGCCGGGACGGCTGCCGCCACCTTCCCTCGGGCCTGCGACGCGTCGGCGAACTGCTCGAGCCGGGCGGCCAGTTCCTCGTCCGGCCCGATCGTGGCCGCCGCCTCGTGGGCGAGTTGGCGCTCGGGGGTGTCGTCCATCACGGCTGCGAGGGCACGGTGGGCGGCCAGGCGATCGGCGAGCGTGGCGTGGGTGTAGATCGCCGTGCGCATCAGCGGATGACGGAACTCGGGGGTGTAGCCGACCAGGGTGACCAGATCCGCGTCGACCGCCTCCTGCACCGCGTCGACGGAGACCGCCGAGCCGAGGAGGCGACTCGACACGTCCAGCAGCAGGTTCAGGGGCGCGGCCGGCTCCACGGCCAGGACCAGCAGCAAGGTGCGGCACTCCCGGCTCACCGCGTCGGTACGCGCGGAGAACGCGTCCTCCAGGCGCTGGGTCAGGGGCAGGTCGTCCATCTGCGCGGTCATGCCCTGCACCGCCTTGGGCAGTTCCACCAGGGCCAGCGGATAGCCCGCGGCACGCTCCAGGATGAGCGCGCGCAACGGCGCCGGCAGGTCGGGTGCGCCGGCGTCGAGCAGTTCGGCGGCGGCCGGCGGCCCGAGCGGTTCCAGGGGGAGGTCCAGGAGGACGTGCGATTCGGAGTACTGGATCCGGGCGGCGGCGATGATCTGTATGGTCAGGTCGCGGGTGCGCCGGGCAACGAACTTGAGCACGTCCCGGCTGCACGAATCGATCCACTGCACGTCGTCGACCAGCAGCAGAAGCGGCTGGTGACTGGCGGCGTCGGCGAGCAGTTCGAGCACGGCCAGCCCGACCCGGTACATCTCGGGCTCGGTGTCCCTGACGCCGAACGCGCCATTCAGCGCCGACCGGTGATGAGCGGGCAGGTCGTCGATGCCGTGGGCGACCGGTTGCAGCAGCAGTTGCAGTGCGGCGAACGGCAACCACTGCTCGGGTTCCACCCCGGACGTACGCAGCACCTTGAAGCCGCTTTCGGCCGCGTCGGTCCCGGCCCTGCGCAGCAGAGCCGACTTACCGACGCCGGCGGCGCCGTGGACCAGCACCGCGCTGCCGTGCCCGGCCCCAGTCTCTGCCAGCAGCCCACGCAGGGTGGCCAGCTCCCTGTCCCGCCCGATCATCGGACGCGCGCAGATCCCGCCGTCTGCGGGATTCCGTCGACCATGGCCGCAGGATGCTCGGGCAGGGCCGGAGGTCCACTCATCGGCACGGCAGGCATCGGACGCGGCACGTGAAGCTTCTCTCCGTCGAGGGGTCGTTCCGCCCGCCATGCTACGCGTCGGGTGCGACGACTCCTGTCGGTGGGCCTCGACGGTCGCGCCGCCGGAAGGCGGGCGCTCTCAAAGCGTCATGTCTCGTCCGGCAACCGGCCGACGAAGCTCTCGGTGCCCAGAAAACTTCTTTCCTCTCCGAGCGGCACAGCCTCGAAGGCGGATGTCAGGAATTCCTCGATCACCACCGCCGATGCGGCTATGACGAACATCTCGCAGCCCGACCGGAACGACATGTACACCAACCCATGACCGCGGATTTCGGCAGGCCAGATCTGAACGTCACCGAGCCCACTGAGCCGCCACCGGCCGGAAGCCAGCAGTTCGCGCCCGAATTCCCACTCGATGACCGCATCAGTACCCACGTTGAATACGAGGAATACCGAATACGGATCCGCGGCGTCGTATCGGAGATCTGTGACGACCGGCACGGGCGACTCCTCGTCGAGAAGAGCCACGACCGTCCGGCAGGTGACCGGCGCGGGCCGGGCGCCTCGCTCCTGTATGCGTCTGCGATCTTCGTGAGCACACTCGGGCTCATCATCGGTGCCGAAGACCTTCCCACCCATGATTCGTCCTCTCTCGTCTTCACCCGCTCCGGTGGAACGGGCTCCTACGAGCCTGGGACCGGCCGAGACCTGATGCATCAGTCAAGTGACTACGAGCGGACGAGCCGGGCCGGAGCGCACCCATTCGGTTTCAAGTGAAACCGTATCGAATGCACATATGGCTGTAATGTGACCCCGTGACCACCCATACCCCTCACGGAACACCCCCCTCCCCCGCTTCGCGCGCGACCGACCGCCCCGGAGACGCCTCACCCTTCGCCCTCGCCCTGCTGCTGCGGCGGGCACATTGGCGTGCGGCTGCGGTGATGGCGGAGGCGCTGCGTCCGTTGGGGATCGAGTTGCGGCATTTCGCGGTGTTGCTGGTGCTGGTGGACCGGGG
>NZ_JBEZLQ010000007.1:261903-383339 GCF_040652235.1 Streptomyces sp. NPDC048277 | reverse complement strand
GGTATCAACATATCTGGCGTTGACTTTTGGCACGCTGTTGAGTTCTCAAGGAACGGTCGCTTCCTTTGTACTCACCCTCTCGGGCTTTCCTCCGGTGTTTCCAACCTTACCAGATCCGTTTTCCGTTCCGTTTCCGGTCGGAATTCATTTCCGATGGCCGTTGGAGGGCCTTTGCCTTTTCGGTTGCCTTCCGGCTCCCTTTCGGCAAGTCCGACTTTATCAGAAGTTCTTGGCCGGTCTGACCGGCCACTCATTTCTGAGTAAATCGGGGGTGGCTTCGATGTTCGGAGAGAAGTCTCCGTTGTGAAGCAGATCGATTCTAGCGATCAGCCCTGAACCTGTCCAGTTCTAGGCAACTCATAGAATCTACCTCCCCACCCGACCCGTGTCAACGGGTCTTCCGGGGCGAAGAGGAGACTAGCAGCTCACGGGCCGTCTCCGCACATCAGGCGGCCGTTGGTAGGAACGCGCTGCGCTCGGTCTCCTCGAGGTCGCCCGTCTCGCCGGCCCGTGCGGCACGGCCGCCGAGAACGAAGACATAGGCCAGGAAGGCCAGCTCAGCCACCACTCCGATGCCGATGCGGGCCCAGGTCGGCAGGCCGGACGGGGTGACGAAACCTTCGATGGCGCCGGAGACGAACAGGACCAGGGCGAGGCCCATCGCCATCCCTACGGCGGCGCGCCCCTCCTCGGCCAGGGCCGTACGGCGGCTCCGGGGACCCGGGTCTATGACCGTCCAGCCGAGGCGGAGTCCGGTACCCGCGGCCACGAAGACGGCGGTGAGTTCCAGCAGCCCGTGCGGAAGAACCAGGCCGAGGAACGTGTCGAGACGGCCGGCCGAGGACATCAGGCCGAAGCCGACAGCCAGGTTGAGCATGTTCTCGAAGAGGATCCAGAGGACCGGAAGGCCGAGGAAGACGCCCAGGACCAGGCACGTCGCGGCGGCCTTGGCGTTGTTCGTCCATACCTGGGCAGCGAAGGACGCCTCGGGATGGCTGGAGTAGTAGGTCTCGTACTCGCCGCCGGGACGGGTCAGCTCGCGCAGCTGGCTGGGGGCCGCGATGGTCGACTGCACGTCCGGGTGGGTGCCGATCCACCAGCCCAGGAGGATCGCGAGAGCGGTGGATATCAGCGCGGTGGGGACCCACCAGTGACGGGAGCGGTAGACGGCGGCGGGGAATCCCTGTCCCAGGAAGCGGGCGACGTCGCGCCAGGAGGCGCGGCGGGTTCCCGTCACTGCGCTGCGCGCGCGTGCCACCAGTTGGCTGAGGCGCCCGGTGAGCTGTGGATCTGGAGCGCTGGACTGGATGAGGGAGAGGTGTGTCGCGGTGCGCTGGTAGAGGGCGACGAGTTCGTCGGCTTCGGCTCCGTTGAGGCGTCGCTGGCGGCGTAGGAGCGCGTCGAGGCGGTCCCACTCGGCCCGGTGCGTGGAGACGAAGACGTCGAGGTCCATCGGGTCTGCCTGCTCCTCGGCTGGTCGTCGACTGTCCGTCGTAGCAATCTGTCGTGGCTGTCAGCTTGTCGTACTGCGGCGCGATGTGCCCTCAGCTTGGCAGACTTGCGCTGTACGGGGCAGACCAGGGGAAGGCGGCGGGCGTGAGTGAGCTGGTGACGGGCGAGGCGGTGGCGCTTGAGCTGCGTCCTGCGAGGCTGCCCAGCAGGGCACTGGCGGTGCTGCTCGACCTGGTCGTGACCGTGACCGTGTTCATCGGTGTGTCGTTGGGCCTGGCGGCAGCCACGGCCTCGCTCGACGAGGCTGCCCAGGTCGCGCTGTCGATCGCCACGTTCCTGTTGGTGCTGGTGGGCGGGCCGATCGCGGTGGAGACGCTGAGTCATGGCCGATCGCTCGGCAAGATGGCGTGCGGACTGCGCGTCGTACGCGACGACGGCGGGCCCATCCGGTTCCGGCACGCGCTGGTGCGTGGCGCTCTCGGCGTGGTCGAGATTCTGATGACGTTCGGGGTCGTCGCCTGTATCGCCTCGCTGATTTCGGCGCGTGGCCGGCGGCTGGGGGACGTGTTCGCGGGGACGCTGGTGGTTCGGGAGCGGGTGCCCGTCGGGCAGGGCCGGTTCATCCCGCCGCCTCCGCCCTGGCTCGCGGGACGTTTCGCCGAGCTGGACCTGTCGGCCGTTCCGGACGGGCTGTGGCTGGCCGTCCGGCAGTACCTGACGCGGATGCAGCAGCTCGATCCGCAGGTCTCCTGGGCGATGGCCGAGCGGCTCGCGGCCGATGTCGCGACTCGGACGGGCAACCCGGCACCGCCGGACATCCCGCCGGCCGCGTATCTCGCGGCGGTGATGCAGGAGCGGCAGGCCCGCGAGGCCCGGCGGGCCTTCGCCGGCCATGGCTCTCCGGGGTCCGTTGCGCCCGACACGTACGCCCCTCCGGCGCCGGGTGTTCCGTATGGGTACGGCCCCTCTGTGCCGAGTGCGCCTCTTGGCTACGCCTCCCCTCAGGCCCCCCAGGCTCCCCAGGCTCCCCAGGCTCCCCAGGCTCCCGCGCCGTCGTATCAGCCCGGGCCGACGGCACGGGCCGGGGCGTATCCCCAGCCCCCGTCGAGTGATACGGCTCCGGCTCCGGGCGCATCTTCCACGTCGGCGGCCCAGCGGCCCTCCACCGGGTTCGTGCCGCCGGCCTAGGCACAGCCCGGTCCGGCCCGGTCAGTCGTTGGAGTCGTCGAAGACCGACGGTGGCGACTGCAGGTCCTCCAGTTCGATTCCGGGCGCTGCCAGGACCACGTCGCCGGCGAGGTGCACGGAGTGCTGTTCGCCCGTGTCCAGGGCTGTGACCTGGTATTCGTCCACGGTCAGAGGGCCGTTGTCAGTGGCGTGTGTTTCTCTTTTCAGCAAGGCCCAGGACTGGTCCACGGTGCGTGGGGCGAGGACGGGGTCCGTGAAGGCCACGAGGCGTACGCGGGTCGCGGCGGCGGTAGGGGGGAGGCGCAGGAGACGGGCGGTGGCGATGAGGAACGCCGGGGACGTGCCGGTGAAGGCGTGGGCCTGCACATTGCCTTCGGTGGCATGAGCGCCGGCGGGATCCGTACGGACCCAGGTGACGCCGTCGAGGGCGGCGCCGCGCACCTGCCAGCCCCCGGCGTGGAGTTCCAGACGGATGGGTCGGCCGAGGTCGTCGAGGGCGAGATCGACCGAGCCGCTGTGGTCACCGGAGGGGGTGGTCACTTGGGAGACATAACGCCAGCCGGAGGGGCCGGGGGCGCATTGGAAGTGTTCTTCGCCGAGGGGGGTGTGATCGTGCGGATCGTGGAGCGAATAGCGGCCGCGGGGCATGGGGGTCCTGGAGCTTGACGGGGTGAGAGTCCGGTGCTCGGTCCGGCCGTACGGCCGGGTGGGTGGTCGGCGGACCAAAGGGGCAGGCCCCCGACACGGGGGTGCGGGGGCCTGTCTCGGCGGACCGGAGGACCTGCCTCCGGGGAGCGTGTCAGTGCACTGGCGTGCTCCCCGGCGGGCGGGACCGCGGACTCAGTAGCGGTAGTGGTCCGACTTGTACGGGCCCTCGACGCTCACGCCGATGTACGCGGCCTGCTCGGGGCGCAGCGTCGTGAGCTTCACGCCGAGCGAGTCCAGGTGCAGGCGGGCGACCTTCTCGTCGAGGTGCTTGGGCAGCGTGTAGACGCCGACCGGGTACTCGTCGGGCTTGGTGAACAGCTCGATCTGGGCCAGGGTCTGGTCCGCGAAGGAGTTGGACATCACGAACGAGGGGTGGCCGGTGGCGTTGCCCAGGTTCAGCAGGCGGCCCTCGGAGAGGACGATGATCACCTTGCCGTCGGGGAAGGTCCAGGTGTGGACCTGCGGCTTGACCTCGTCCTTGACGATGCCGGGGATCTTGGCGAGGCCGGCCATGTCGATCTCGTTGTCGAAGTGGCCGATGTTGCCGACGATGGCCTGGTGCTTCATCTTGGCCATGTCCGCGGCCATGATGATGTCCTTGTTGCCGGTCGTGGTGACGAAGATGTCGGCCTTGTCGATGACCTCGTCGAGGGTCGTGACCTGGTAGCCGTCCATCGCGGCCTGGAGGGCGCAGATCGGGTCGATCTCGGTGATGATCACGCGGGCGCCCTGGCCGCGGAGGGACTCCGCGCAGCCCTTGCCCACGTCGCCGTAGCCGCAGACGACGGCGGTCTTGCCGCCGATCAGGACGTCGGTGGCGCGGTTGATGCCGTCGATCAGGGAGTGGCGGCAGCCGTACTTGTTGTCGAACTTCGACTTGGTGACGGCGTCGTTGACGTTGATCGCCGGGAACAGGAGGTCGCCGTCGCGCTGCATCTCGTACAGGCGGTGGACGCCGGTCGTGGTCTCCTCGGTCACACCGCGGATCTCGGACGCCAGCTGGGTCCACTTCTGCGAGCCGTCGGTGATGGTGCGGTGCAGGAGTTCGAGGATGACGCGGTGCTCGTCGGACTCGGCGGTGTCGACGGAGGGGACCTTGCCGTCCTTCTCGTACTCGACGCCCTTGTGGACGAGGAGGGTGGCGTCACCGCCGTCGTCGAGGATCATGTTGGGGCCGCCGGTGGGGCTGTCCGGCCAGGTCAGCGCCTGCTCCGTGCACCACCAGTACTCCTCCAGGGTCTCGCCCTTCCAGGCGAAGACCGGGACGCCCTGCGGGTTCTCGGGCGTGCCGTTCGGGCCGACGGCGATGGCGGCGGCCGCGTGGTCCTGGGTGGAGAAGATGTTGCAGGACGCCCAGCGGACCTGCGCGCCCAGGGCGACCAGGGTCTCGATCAGGACGGCGGTCTGCACGGTCATGTGCAGGGAGCCGGTGACGCGGGCGCCGGCCAGCGGCTGCGCGTCGGCGTACTCCCTGCGGATCGACATCAGGCCGGGCATCTCGTGCTCGGCGAGGGTGATCTCCTTGCGGCCGAAGTCGGCCAGGGAGAGGTCGGCGACCTTGAAGTCCTGTCGGTTGTCGACAGTCGTCATTGCGAGCTGCTCCTCGGGGTTGGGGCGAGGGTGGATACGGCTGGTCTGCGCGGCGGCGGACACAGGGGTGCCCGAGAAGAGGACACAGGCATGCCCGCGTACGCGCAGCGCAGTCCGTCGGAGGCCCTCTCTCCCTCGGCCGGCCCGTCTGGGACCGCCCGACCGCCATCAGCAGCGACGTCTGGCTCCGTCCCAAGCTACACCGGAGGAGCGGGCGGCCCCCAGTCCGCCTCCGAACAGTTCACGCCGTTCGAGGGGCGGGCGTGCGCCGGCGTGCTCGGTGGCGTGGGGCGAGCGGGGGGGGACGACCGCGGGCCCGCGTCCTCGCCGTAGAAAGCCGGAGGAAGCGGGCCCGTGCTGTCGGCCGGGGGCTCAGTGGTCGGCGGGCTGCGGGGTCGGGCCACCCGGGGTGGCCTTCGGGTCGGGGCCCTTGGCGGCCTCGGCCTCGCTGTAGATGTCGGGCTCCAGGTAGATCACGCGGGCGATGGGGACCGCCTCGCGGATGCGGGCCTCGGCGGCGTTGATGGCCTTGGCGACCTCGGCGGCCGTGTCGTCGTGCTGGACGGCGATCTTGGCGGCGATGAGCAGTTCCTCGGGGCCGAGGTGGAGAGTGCGCATGTGGATGATGCCGGTGACCGTGTCGCCGTCGACGATCGCGGCCTCGATCTTCCTGACCTCCTCGACGCCCGCGGCCTCGCCGAGCAGCAGGGACTTGGTCTCGGCGGCCAGGACGAGGGCGATCGCGACGAGCAGGACACCGATGCAGACGGTGCCGATGCCGTCCCAGACGCCGTCGCCGGTGAGCAGGGCCAGGCCGACACCGCCGAGGGCGAGCACCAGACCGATGAGCGCGCCGAAGTCCTCCAGGAGGACGACGGGCAGCTCGGGGGCCTTGGCACGGCGGATGAACTGCGACCAGGACAGCTTGCCGCGCAGCTCGTTGGACTCCTTGATGGCCGTCTTGAAGGAGAAGCCCTCGGCGACGATCGCGAAGACGAGAACGCCCACCGGCCAGTACCAGTGCTCGACTTGGTGCGGGTGGCTGATCTTCTCGTATCCCTCGTAGATGGCGAACATGCCGCCGACCGAGAAGAGGACGATCGAGACGAGGAAGGCGTAGATGTACCGCTCGCGGCCGTAGCCGAAGGGGTGTTGCGGGGTCGCCTCGCGCTGGGCCTTCTTGCCGCCGATGAGCAGCAGGAACTGGTTGCCGGAGTCGGCGAGCGAGTGCACGCCCTCGGCGAGCATCGACGAGGAGCCGCTGAACGCGAACGCCACGAACTTCGATACCGCGATCGCGAGGTTGGCGCCGAGTGCCGCCACGATCGCCCTGGTGCCGCCTGACGCGCTCATGTGTCCGCGTTGTCCCTTCTCGCCGTCGTCCGTCTACGCCGTCCAGGCGTGTGCTCGTCTTCGCCGGTGCTCGTCTTTGCCCGTGCTTTGCCGATGGGCCATTGTTGCAGCCCTGTCTGGGAGCGGCTCGTCAGGTATCCACAACCCCGGTACGACAATCGCACCCACCGTGCAGTGCCGACTCGTCAGCCGACTCGTCAGACGATCACCGTGGCGCGGAAGACCGTACCCGCGCCCGACACCTCCGCCTTTTCGCCCGCCGGGACGAACACCGACCGGCCGGGGGCCAGGTCGTACTCGCCCGCCCGGACCGTGCCGGACGTGCAGAGCAGGATCTGCGGGGTCGCCAGGGTCAGGTCGTGGGCGGCGGTCCCCTCGGGCAGGACGTACCGGGAGAGCCGGAACTCGTCGATCGGCGTCTCGTAGACCTCCTCGCCGTCCGGGGCCGCCTCGGGGCGCAGCACGCCCGGGTCGCCCGCCTCGAAGCGGACGATGCGCAGGAGTTCGGGGACGTCGACGTGCTTGGGGGTCAGGCCGCAGCGCAGGACGTTGTCGGAGTTGGCCATGATCTCGACGCCGAGGCCGTTGAGGTAGGCGTGCGGGATGCCGGCGCCGAGGAAGAGGGCCTCGCCGGGCTGCAGGCGGACGTAGTTGAGGAGCATCGCGGCGATCACGCCCGGGTCGCCCGGGTAGTGGTGGGCGATGTCGGCGTACGGCAGGTAGTCGCCGCCGAGGCGGGTGCAGGCGGCCGTGGCCTCCGCGACCGTGTGGGCCATCTCCTCGCGGTCGGCGGTGAGGATCGCGGTGAGGACCTCGCGCAGGGCCGCGCTCTCGGGGTGGGCGCGCAGCAGGTCGACATACGGCTTGAGGGAGTCGACACCGAGGCCGTCGAGGAGTCCGGCCGCCTGCTCCGGGGCGCGGAAGCCGCACAGGCCGTCGAACTCGGTGAGCGCGCAGATCAGTTCGGGCTTGTGGTTGGCGTCCTTGTAGTTGCGGTGCGGGGCGTCCACCGGGACACCGCGCCGCTCCTCGTCCTCGTACCCCTCCTTGGCCTGCTCCAGGTCGGGGTGCACCTGGAGGGAGAGCGGGGCGCCGGCGGCGAGGATCTTGAGCAGGAAGGGCAGGCGCGGGCCGAACTTCGCCACGGCCGCCTCGCCCAGCTCGGCCTTCGAGTTCGCGTCGATGACCTCGACGAGCGTGCCGCGCTCCGTGCGCGAGGGAGCGCCCGGGTGCGCGCCCATCCACATCTCCGCCTGCGGCTCGCCGCTCGGCTCGACCCCGAGGAGCTCCGGGATGGCGGTCGGGGAACCCCAGGCGTAGGGGCGGACGGTGTTGTCGAGGCGGTCCATGACTTCTCTCTGCCGGTTCTCTCTGCGTACGGAGGTGAGCGTGGGCAACGGCACGGCACGACTTACGTGTTCACCGTGTGTTCCCCCACCGGTTCGCCTTCGGTACGACGTTCAGGTCGTCCTTCGTACGACGGTTCCGGTGCCGGTGTCCACCTCAGGCCCTCGAAGCGAGCGCCAGGTAAACGGCGGCGAAATCCGTGACGGCGATCAGTTCCGCCAGGGTCTCCAGCTCGTCGCCCGCGTCGGGCTCCAGTTCGCTGATCGGGGTGTCGTGGCCGAGGGCCAGGTCGCGGGCCGCGGGCGCCGCGGTGAGGCCGCCGATGGGGCGGTCGCGGAGCAGCACCACGCGCGCGTGCAGCGCGGGCGCCTCCTCCACGCGGTCGCGGAAGAAATCGTCCGGGTCGGCGCTGGCGGCGAGCGGGCCGGCGAGCAGGGCGGTGTGGGCCGCCAGGGCCTCGGGGAGTTCGGCGACCAGGGCGGGGCGGCCGGCCAGTTCGGCGAGGGCGGCGGCGAAGCGGCGGCCGGCGGGGCCTGCCGAGTCGCCCTCCGTCCAGACCACCGGGAGCGCGTCGGCGAGTTCCGCGGCGAGGGTCTTGGCAGGGTTGTTGTAGGTCACGATGGCCGGGCCGCAGCGCTCGGCGATGTGGTCGAGGCGGTCGGCGATCTTCTCCAGGGCGTCCGGCGGGGCGTTGAGCAGGCCGATGCGGTCGAGGAGCGCGAGCAGCGGGGTGAGCAGCGCCCACAGGACGCCCGGGGAGGAACCGGCGAGAGGCTCGCCGTGGTCGTACGGGGCCGTCGCCATCGGCATGAACAGGCCGTGGGCGCCGGCCACCGCCTCGGCGAGCGGGGTGCCCGCGGGGGCGACGGCGGCGACGGAGCAGCCGCGCCGGTAGGCCTGGTCGGCGAGGAGGGAGAGGCTGGGTTCGGTGCCGTCCGGGGTGGCGATCAGCAGCAGGTCGACGGAACCGGCCCAGCCCGGGAGTTCCCAGCGCAGGGCGCCGGCGGCCGGGGCGACGCCGGTGGGGGCCAACCGGGTGACGGGGCTGCCGGGGCCGGCCAGCGTGCCGAGGAGGTCGGCGGCGTGGGTGGCGGCGACTCCGGGGCCGGCGATCAGGACGGCGCGCGGGCGGCCGTCCGGTTTCAGCTCCTGGACACCGGCCTCGGTGGCGTGCCGGGCGGCCGTACGGACGCGGGCGCCGGCCTCGGCTGCGCCGCGCAGCAGACCTCGGCGGTCGGCCTCGGCGAGGCCCTCCGGGGTGTCGAGCAGCGATTCGTCGAGCATGGGAGCGGCCTCCGGTTGCCGGGGTCCTGGTGTCGTGCGGTTGTGGGGCGTGGCTTGCTGCTTACGCGGGGCGGCGGGCCTCGTCGACGAGGAGGACGGGGATGCCGTCGCGGACGGGGTACGCCAGGCCGCAGTCCTGGCCGGTGCAGATCAGCTCCGTGTCCTGCTCCTTGAGGGGGGCGTGGCAGGCCGGGCAGGCGAGGATCTCCAGGAGGCCGGCTTCGAGCGGCATGGGGTTTCCCTTCGGGGGGCGGGATGTTCGCGTGCGGTCAGGTTACCGCCGGTGGGGTGGGTTGGGCTGGCCGCGGGTGCCTGGCGGCCGTCCGCCGGGGTGACCGCCCAGGGGGCTCCGCCCCCTGGACCCCCGAACCTTCGCCCACCCACCACCCGACTCGGTCGATCGAAAAGCGAGGGCGGGGCGAGACGGCTCGGCCGGTCACGAAGCACGGGGGGCCGCGGGGCTCGGTCGGGCGAGAAGTGCCGCAGGCCGCGGGGCTCGCTCGGTCACGAAATACCGCGCAGCCGCAAGGCCGCAGGGCTCGGACCGCCAAGAAGCACCGCAGGCCCACGAGGCTCAATCGGCCGAGAAGCGCCGCAGGCCGCGGGGCTCGCTCGATCACGAAGTACCGCAGAGCCGCAGGGCTCGGTCCGCCAAGAAGCACCGCAGGCCCACCGGGCTCAGTCGGCAGAGAAGCGCCGCAGGCTGCAAGGCTCGCTCGGTCACGAAATACCGCGCAGCCGCAAGGCCGCAGGGCTCGGACCGCCAAGAAGCACCGCAGGCCCACCGGGCTCAATCGGCCGAGAAGCGCCGCAGGCCGCAAGGCTCGCTCGGTCACGAAATACCGCGCAGCCGCAAGGCCGCAGGGCTCGGTCCGCCAAGAAGCACCGCAGGCCCACCGGGTTCGGCCGACCGAGAACCGCGTAGCCGCGGCGCCGCGGGGCTCGGTCGGTCGAGAGAGGCGTACGGGGGCGAAGCCGCCCGGTCAGTCGGGAGATGACGGGTGGGCCGGGGCGGGGCGGTTCGCCGGTGGGTGTGGTGGGTGAGGAGCGAGCCTGGTCACGCTCTGATGATCGCCAGTACCTCGTCGCGTACCTTCGTCATCGTCGCCTCGTCCCTCGCCTCCGCGTTCAGCCGCAGCAGCGGTTCCGTGTTGGACGGGCGGACGTTGAACCACCAGTCGGCGGCGGTCACGGTGAGGCCGTCGAGGTCGTCCAGGGTGACGTCGTCGCGGTCCCCGTACGTCGCGCGGATCTCGGCGAGGCTGGCCTTCTGGTCGGCGACCGTGGAGTTGATCTCGCCGGAGCCGACGTAGCGGTCGTACTGGGCCACCAGGGCGGACAGGGGGCCGCTCTGGCCGCCGAGGGCCGCGAGGACGTGCAGGGCGGCCAGCATGCCCGTGTCGGCGTTCCAGAAGTCCTTGAAGTAGTAGTGGGCCGAGTGCTCGCCGCCGAAGATCGCGCCGGACCTCGCCATCTCGGCCTTGATGAAGGAGTGGCCGACGCGGGTGCGGACCGGTGTGCCGCCGTTCTCCCGCACCACCTCGGGGACGGTCCAGGACGTGATCAGGTTGTGGATGACCGTGCCCTTGCCGCCGTTGCGGGCGAGTTCGCGTGCGGCGACGAGGGCGGTGATCGCCGAGGGGGAGACCGGGTCGCCGTTCTCGTCCACGGCGAAGCAGCGGTCCGCGTCGCCGTCGAAGGCCAGGCCGAGGTCGGCGGACTCGTCGCGGACCCGCTGCTGGAGGTCCACCAGGTTGGCGGGGTCGAGAGGGTTGGCCTCGTGGTTGGGAAACGTGCCGTCCAGCTCGAAGTACATCGGGACCAGGGTCAGCGGCAGGCCCTCGAAGACCGTCGGGACCGTGTGGCCGCCCATGCCGTTGCCCGCGTCGACCACGACCTTCAGGGGGCGGATGGAGGTCAGGTCCACGAGTGAGCGCAGGTGGTCCGCGTAGTCCGACAACGTCTCCCGGGAGGTGATCGTTCCCGGCGTGGCGGCCGGCTCCGGGGCGCCCTCCTCCGACCAGCGCTCCGCCAGCTCGCGGATCTCCGTCAGGCCCGTGTCCTGGCCCACCGGCGCGGCTCCCGCGCGGCACATCTTGATGCCGTTGTACTGCGCCGGGTTGTGCGAGGCCGTGAACATCGCGCCGGGCAGGCCGAGGGCGCCCGAGGCGTAGTACAGCTGGTCGGTCGAGCACAGGCCGATCTCGGTGACGTCGACGCCCCGGGCCGCCGCACCGCGCGCGAAGGCGCGGGACAGGCCGGGCGAGGAGGGCCGCATGTCGTGTCCGACGACGATCGCGGCGGCGTCGGTCACCTGGACGAACGCGGCGCCGAACAGCTCGGCGAGCGCCTCGTCCCACTGGTCCGGGACCACCCCGCGTACGTCGTACGCCTTCACGATCTGCGACAGATCAGCAGTCACAGGCCAACCCTCCTGAAGTCCTATCGGTCGCCCCAAACTACCTGCCCCGGGTAAGGGGCGGACGTGGGATCCCCCAGCCGACTTCCGGTGGACTTCCAGTGGACCCACAGTCGTGATCTGCGGCGATCCGCAACGGTCCGCGGTGCTCGAAACAGTGGCCCGAACGGTCAGCGCCGGTGCGGCCCGCCCCGCCACCCCCTCACGGCAGCATCCAGTCCAGCACCGGCGAGCTCTGCCCCACCACGATCACGCACATCACCAGCAGCAGCCCGAGGCTCCACGGCAGCACCTTGCGCAGCAGGTCGCCCTCGCGGCCCGCCAGGCCGACCGCCGCGCAGGCGATGGTGAGGTTCTGCGGGGAGATCATCTTGCCGAGCACGCCGCCGGAGCTGTTGGCCGCGGCGAGCAGTTCCGGCGAGAGTCCCGACTCGTGCGCGGCACTCACCTGAAGGGCTCCGAAGAGCGCGTTGGCCGAGGTGTCGGAGCCGGAGACGGCGACGCCGAACCAGCCCAGGACGGGTGACAGGAAGGCGAGGCCCGCGCCGGCCGCCGCCACGAAGTGGCCGATCGTCGCGGCCTGTCCGGAGAGGTTCATGACGTAGGCGAGGGCGAGTACGGACGTCACGGTGAGGATCGCGAACCGCAACTCCCGTACCGTCGCCGTCCATTCCGTGACCGCCACGCGCGCGTGCACGCGCAGGACGGCCGCCGTGGCGATGCCGGCGAACAGCACGAGCGTGCCGCCCGTGGCGACGATCGGCCAGGTGAAGAGATTTCCACCGACCGGTTCGCCCTTCGGGTTGACGACGTCCAGGAAGGGCCAGTCGTAGATCCGGTTGGCCTTCGTCAGCCAGTCCTTGACGGGCGGGATCTGGGCGATCGAGAAGACCGTGATGATCAGGGCGTACGGGGCGTAGGCGCGCAGGACTTCGGGGCGCGGGTCGCGTTCGTCGAGGTCCGTGCTGCGGGCGCCCGTGAGCACGGCGGCACGGACCTCCTCCGTGGCGGGCACGCGCGCGTGCGGTACGGCGACCAGGGCGGCCGCGCCGGCCAGCGCGGCGCAGATGTCGGCGAGTTGGGCGGAGACGTGGTTGGAGGCGGCGAACTGGGCGGCGGCGAAGGCGACTCCGCACACCAGGGCCGGCACCCAGGTCTCGCGCAGCCCGCGTGCGCCGTCGACCAGGCCGACCAGCACCAGGGGGACCACGAGGGCGAGCAGCGGGGTCTGGCGGCCCACCACGGAGGCCACCGAGTCCAACGGCAGCCCGGTCACCTGGGCGAGTGTGACGACCGGGGTGCCCATCGCGCCGAAGGCGACCGGGGCGGTGTTGGCGACCAGGGAGACCACGGCCGCGCGGACCGGGTCGAAGCCGAGGGCGACGAGCATCACCGAGCAGATCGCGACCGGGGCGCCGAATCCGGCCAGCGCCTCGAGGAGGGCGCCGAAGCAGAAGGCGATCACCAGGGCCTGGATGCGCGGGTCGTCGGACAGTCGCCCGAACGAGCGGCGCAGGACGTCGAAGTGCCGGGTGCGGACCGTCATCCGGTACACCCACAGGGCGTTGACGACGATCCACAGGATGGGGAACAGGCCGAACGCGGCACCCTGGGCGGCGCTGGAGAGCGTCTGGTCCAGCGGCATGCGGTAGGCGAGCCGGGCGACGAGTACGGCCGCGAGAAGGCCGCACAGGCCTGCCAGGTGGGCTTTCATGCGGACGCCGCCGAGCAGGACCAGGACGATCAGCAGCGGCAGGGCGGCCACCAGGGCGGACAGACCGAGCGAGTCGGCGACGGGTTCCAGTTCCTGGACGTACACGGGCGCCTCCCCGGGTTCCGGCATGCGGAAAGCGATTTCCCGCCGACGGTTACCCGGAATGGTCGTGTCCGCGACAAGCGCGCGTCAATGGGCGTGCATCACTGAACGGAACGCGCACGGAAGGAGATCGGAGGAACGCGAGCGGAGGACAATCACGCGGGAGGGAAGGTCAGTTGACCGAGCGGACGTCAGTCGGCCCGAGAAGACGTCAGTTGTCCGGCGACCGCAGCACCCGCAGATGGCCGCGGCGCGCGACCTCCATCGGGTCCGCACCGCGTCCGCCGCCGCCCGCTCCGGCCGCCCGCTCCTGGGGGCGGGCCGCCTCGCGCACCGCGTTGGCAAGCGCTTCCAGGTCGTCCCCGCTCGGCCGCGCGGGCGCGGAGGCGTCGAGCAGCCGTACGACCTCCCAGCCGCGCGGGGCGGTGAGTCGCTCGGAGTGCTCGGCGCACAGGTCGTAGCAGTGGGGTTCGGCGTAGGTGGCGAGCGGGCCGAGGACCGCGGTCGAGTCGGCGTAGACGTACGTCAGCGTCGCGACGGCGGGTCGGCCGCAGGCGGTTCGCGAACAGCGACGTACAGGGCTCACGACGTTGGACGGTACCGCACTCTTGAGCGGGCCGCGACGACTCTCCCCCAGGTCACCCCACCGTGTCGTACTGTGAAACGCCCCACACACCCCTCCGGACATGCCTCGTTGACCTGGGCGGACGGGGTCGTCCGGGATTCCGGACAGCACCGCATCTGGTCATCAGTAGGTACAAACAACGTCAATTGCCTTGAGCTCGTCGGTCTCGTAGGGATACGGAAACGAGCCGTACCTTGGCTGGATTGGTCATCCTGCGACATGCCGTCCCGGGCGCCGTCGGTGCGCGGGACGGCGCGGCCGGAGCCCGCGAGGACTACGCTTCACCAGTGATGGAGAACGGTGTACCGCCCCGTGCCGCCGGCCCCGGGCCTCGTCGACGCGATCGCCACGGTCGGGGCATGCGCGGACCGATCGCACCACCTCAGGTGCCGCTGGCCGCGAGTCGCGCCGACGTGTTCGCGGACCTGGTGCAGGACTCCGTGGAGCGGCTGGAGCGGCGCTGGCCGCAGCTCGCCGACATCGACTTTCTGGTGCTGGAAGTGCCCCGGCTCCAGGACCGGCACGGCGAGACCTGGAGCGACGAGGCGGTGCCGCTGGGCGGCATCATTCCCGCACGCGAGGGACGCCGGGCGCGGGTGGTCGTCTACCGGCGGCCGGTCGAGATCCGCACCAAGGGGCGTGACGAGCGGGGCGCGCTGGTGCACGAGGTCGTGGTCGAGCAGGTCGCCGAGTTGCTGGGGCTCACCCCGGAGACGGTGGACCCCCGCTACGGCGAAGACTGAGCGGGGGGCCGTCCGGCAGGGTGGTTGTCCTTCCGGCGGCCCCCGACGCTCCGCTCCTGCTTCTGCTGCTACTTCTGCAGTCGCTTCTGCTTCTGCTTTCTACTTCTGCAGCACCGACACGTTCTGGTCGGTCTGCGGTACGGCCACCGTGCCGCGGTCGTCCGGGAGGGTCTGGATCGTGAAGCCCGGGACGCCCTCCTCGGTGGCCGCCAGGGTGCGGGCGCCGTAGACCGGGCCCCCGGAGACGGGTTCCACGGTCAGGGCGTAGGTGCCCTTCAGGCCGGACGGGACCGGGGCGTCGACGTCCTGGGTGGTGCCGGACTTGATCGTGAACGTCTTGGACACCGCCGTACCGCCCTCGCTGCCCGCCGACGCCGTCACCTTGACCTGCGCGGTGCCGGTGGGGGCGGTCAGGGAGAGGGTGGTGCCCTTGCCGCTGTTGTCGGCGGACGTCGCGCGCGTGCCGATCGGCGCGGTCGCCGGGATGTACGCGGTCTCCTGCTTGCCGGGCTTGCCGCGGGTGACACGCAGGGCGGCCACCACCGGGACCGACTGGTCGGTGGGCGTGAGGATCAGTGAGCCCGCCTCGCCGCGCGTGACGTCACCGAGGTCGGCCGCGGTGGTCATGCCCGACTTCACGTGCAGCGTCTCGTTGCCGGCCGGGGTGATCGTGCCGTCCGGGGAGGCGAGGCGCACCTTCAGGTCCGCGTCGGAGTCGCCGGGGGTGAAGGCGATCAGCCGGACGTCGGTGGCGTCCTTGGGGATGCCGGGCAGCACCAGGCTGCCCGCGGGGTCGGCGGAGGCGGCCAGCCAGTCGCCGCCGGTCTTGTCGTCCAGTGCCTGCACACTGGCGGCGACCCGGCCGCTGCGCACGTTCACGTGCACGGTCAGGTCGGTCTGCTGCTCGTCGGTGAGCGTGGAGAGCAGGACCGGTTCGCTGGCGTGCGGCTGGACCGTGATGCCCTCCCCCACCGTGGACTTGAGCTGGCCGTCCTTGCCGTACAGCTCGATGTCGACGACGGCGGCGCTGTCGTCGGGGTTGGTGAGGTGCACATAGTCGGTGCGGCCGGAGGCGGTGCTGGCGCCGGGGAACCAGAAGTCGGTGTCGGCCGCGGTGCAGTTGACGCCCTGGAGGCCGCGCCCGGTGCCGGCGGCGACCACGGTGGTCTCCTGGACGGTCCAGCCGGACGCGTACTTGCCCTCGGCGGTGCCGACGTAGGCGGGCGCGTCGGCGCCGGAGGTGTCACCGGTGGCCGGGGTGCCGGGCGCCTTCGGGGTCAGGACCGGCTTGGACGCCTTCTTCTTGCCGCTGCCCGTGCCGTCCGCCGACTGCTCGGTGGCCGCCTGGAGTTCGGCCTTGCCGTCGCTCGTGGTGCCCTTGGTGACGGGCGTGAACGACGTGTACGAGGTCTCGGCGATGTCGGAGAGGCTCGGCGCCGGGCACAGCAGGGTGGTGCGCTCCACGGGCAGCTGGGCGGCCGCCTCGGCGGTGTGCGCGGAGGACGTGGCCGGCGGGTTGAGCGCGGCGAACCCGGTGATCGCCGCGAGGGCGGCCGTACCGGCGAACAGGGACAGGGTGGTGCGGTTCACTGCTGCTGGCTCCCGTCGTGGTGCTCGCCGCCGGTGCCGTGGTGCTGCTGGGCGGCCGGGTCATAGGCGGGGTCGTAGCCCTGCTGGTACGTCGGGTCGTACGCCGCCTGCCCCTGCTGCCCGCCGTAGGCGTACGGGTCGTACTGGCCGGTCTGGTACGGGTCGTAGGTCTGCTGGTCGTAGCCGCCGGTCTGGTACTGGCCGGTGCCCGTGTCCTGGTACTCGGCCGCGTAGGCGGCGTTGTAGCCGTCGGCCGCCGCGTACGACGCCGGGTCCCACTCGTCGTACGGCTGCTGTTGCGGGACGGCGACCGGCTCCTCGCCCGAAGGCTCCGGAGCGGGCTGCGGGAAGTCGCCGCCGTCCTCCGCGGGCGTCTCCTCCTCGGCCTCCGCCTGGGCGCGCAGGCGGCGGGCGCGGCGGCCCTCGCCCTCGACGGCCTGGGCGGGGATCGGCTGTTCCTCGGGGAGGTCGTCGTCGACGTCGCGGCGGCGGCCGGGCAGGGCGAGGACGACCAGGACGACGGCGAGCGCGCCCTGGGCCCACAGCCAGGCGGTGTGGGTGAACGGGGTGTCGTAGGTGACGTCGAGTTTCCCGCCCGAGGAGGGGAGTTCGAAGCCCTGCGCCCAGCCGTCGACCGTGGTGCGGGTGAGCGGCTTGCCGTCCAGGGTGGCCGTCCAGCCGGGGGCGACGGAGTCGGCCAGGCGCAGGATGCGGCCGTCGGCGCCGCTCGGGATGGTGGTGTGGATGTCGACGGGGCCCGCGGCGACGGAGCCGGGGGTGCCGGAGCCGTTCGCGGAGACGATCGTCGCGCGGGAGACCTGCTGGTCGACGCGCCACAGGGCGCTGCCGTCCTGCTGGCTGAGCCGGCTCAGGCCGGGCGTGGCGTCCAGCACGCGCGTGATGTCGCGCGGGGCGCCCTTGTGGACGAGGACGTAGCGCACCGCGAACCCGCCGAGCTGGTCGGCCTGGTCGGCGCCGGAGCCGGCGACCAGGTTGGCGACGACCTTGTCGAGCTTGGCGTTCTCGCCGTCGGCGGCGGCCGCCTCGGCGTCTCCCATGCGGGCGCCGGAGCCGCGCACCAGCATGTAGTCCACGCGCGCGGTGCTGTCGCTGTCGAGGACGAGGGTGCGGACCTGGTCGCTGGTGGTGGTGTCCTCGGCGACGAACGCGGGCACCTGGGTGGGGTCGCGGCGCTCGACCGGTCCGTCGGCGCCCGCGATCATCCAGCCGGCGGCGAGGAGCAGCGGGCCCGCGGCGGAGGCGAAGGCGATCAGGGCGGCGACCGGCTGGCGCCAGCCGAAGCTCTGCTCGGCGACACGCGAGCGTGCCCCGTCGGCGCCGAGCGCGGCGGCGGCCAGGATCGCGATGCCGTAGACGAGGGTCGCCGGGCCCGCCCAGGCGGAGCTGTTGGAGAGGACCGCGAAGACCAGGCCGACCACGGCGACCGCCCAGGCGGTGCGGATCGCCGACTGGCGCTCGGAGCGGAGCAGGGCGGCGAGCGCGGCCAGGACGACGCCGACGAGCATCAGCCCGTCGAGTGTGCCGGGGCCGCCGGGGCTGGCGCCGAGCAGGTCGAGGGCGGAGGCGGCCGAGGCGCCGTACTCCAGCCCGGCCTCCTTGAAGAAGCCGAACGGCAGCAGGGTCAGCGACCAGGGGGCGAGGACCAGCAGCGGGGTGCCGAGCTGGGCCACCAGCCGCAGGCCGGAGGCGACCAGGTCGGTGCGGCGGACGGCCAGTACGGCGATGCCGAGGATCACGGCGATCGGCCAGACGATCGGCGTGAACGCGGTCGTGATGGTGAGCAGCAGCGCGTACGCCCAGGTGGCGCGCCAGCTGCCGCGGGCCCCCGAGGAGTTCGCGAGGCCGCTGGCCGCGACGCCCGCGCGGGCGATCAGCGGCAGCAGGATCGCGAGGACGGCGGTGCCGATGCGGCCGCCCGCGAGGGCGCCGGTGGCGGCGGGCAGGAAGGCGTAGGCGATGGCCGCCCAGGCGCGCAGCAGCCGCGAGGTGACCAGCGGCCGGGAGGCGAAGTAGGCGGTGAACCCGGCCAGCGGCACCGAGGCGACCAGCAGCACGGTGACCGCGAGGCCGGTCGAGCCGAAGAGCAGGGAGGCCAGCGAGGCGACGATCGCGAGATACGGCGGGGCGGCCGGGGTGCCGCCGGCGCCGACCGCGTGCCAGGCGTCCAGATAGCGCGACCACAGCTCGCCGGAGGAGCCCGGGGCGGGCAGCAGGGCGCCGCCCGCGAGCGCGCCGGAGCCGAGCAGTGCGCGGCAGGCGGCCAGGGACACCAGCAGCAGCGCCAGGAAGAGCACCGGGCCCGGTTTGCGGGCGATGCGCTTGAGGCGGGCGAACTGCTCGATCTCCAGGAAGTCGGCGTCGTCGCCGCCGGGCCCGGACTCGACCGCGCCGCCGTGCCGGCCGGCCGCGGAGATCTCGTCGTCGCCGCCGAAGAAGTTGCCCGCGACCTGCTCGACGGTGGCCCGGACGGTGGCGCCGGGCGGCGGGAACAGCGGGCGCAGCTCGTCCTTGTCGAGGTGGGACGCCCCGCGCCTGCGCCGCCCGGCGATGATCCGCTCGGGGCGCAGCAGGGTGCCCAGAAGTCCGCGGATCTCGTCGAGGGCCTGTCCGGGGACCTTGCCGACGAGGTAGGCGAACGTGCGCAGCACGGTGCCGAGCACCAGCCGCACCAGCACCCAGGGCAGCGTGCCCGTACGAGTGTTGACGAGCAGGGTGTAGACGGCGCCGGCCTTGTCGACCTTGTGCGGGGACGCGGTGGTGCGGCCCGCGCAGTCGACGGTGCGGCGCTCGCGGGAGGCGGCCTCGGCGTGCCGTACGACGGCCTCGGGGGCGATCAGGACGCGGTGGCCGGCGTTGTGCGCGCGCCAGCACAGGTCGACGTCGTCGCGCATCAGCGGCAGCCGGCGGTCGAAGCCGCCCAGCTCCTCGAAGACGTCGCGGCGGATCAGCATGCCCGCGGTGGAGACGGACAGCACGGGCCGTACGTGGTCGTGCTGCCCCTGGTCCTGTTCCCGGCGGTCCAGGCCGGTCCAGCGGCGGCCGGAGTGGGCGATGGTGACGCCGACCTCGAGCAGCTGCCGGCGGTCGTACCAGCCGCGCAGCTTGGGGCCGACGACCGCCACGTCGTCGCGGCCCAGCTCCATCTCGTTGTCGACGACCCGCAGCAGCTGGGCCAGGGCGTCGGGTTCGGGGGCGCAGTCGTCGTGCAGCAGCCACAGCCACTGGACGGGTTCGCCGTGCGGCAGTTCGGGCATGTCGTACGCGTCGTCGCGCCACTGGCGGGTGACCGGGTCCCAGCCGCTGGGCCGCTTCAGGTACGGCAGGTCGTCCGGGGTGAGGACGGGCGCGGAGCGGCCCGCCTCCTCGACGGCCTGGCCGAAGCCGGTGCGGCGGGCGAGGTGCAGGACGTTGGCGTCGCCGAGGGACTCGGTGAGCAGCTGGGCGGAGTCGTCCGCGCTGCCGGTGTCGGCCGCCACCGCGTACTGGACGGGGCGCTCCTGGCCGAGCAGCCCGGCGAGCGCGTCGGGCAGCCAGCGGGCGCCGTCGTGGGAGACGAGGACCGCGGTCACCACATGACGCGGGAACTCTGGTGTGGCAGCCGGTGCTTGGGCTGCCGTGTGGCTGTGCACGGACATCGAGGTACGGGCCCCGGTTCGATGGACTGCGGTGGACTCCTGCGCCCGCTGGTGGCGGCGAGGCGTCTCGGACGAGCGACCACACTATCGGCTGGGCATGTCGACGGCCCGCCGCCTGTGGATAACCCACCGGCGACGGGCCGTTCGCGCAGCTCAGATGTGTGCGTTGTGTGGACGTCCGCTTCGGGCGGCAGCCCTCCCGGGTCAGACGGCGGCCTTCTTGAGGCGGCGGCGCTCCCGCTCGGACAGTCCGCCCCAGATGCCGAACCGCTCGTCGTTGGCGAGGGCGTACTCAAGGCACTCGGAGCGCACCTCGCAGGCGAGGCAGACCTTCTTGGCCTCTCTGGTGGAGCCGCCCTTCTCGGGGAAGAAGGACTCGGGGTCGGTCTGGGCGCACAGCGCGCGCTCCTGCCAGCCGAGTTCCTCGTCCGCGTCGTCGACCAGCAGTTGCTGCACCAGCTCGGTCATGTGCGCCCCTCGTCTGTCTTTCACGTCCCCGTGCCTGGCCGTTACCGATTTCGGCTGAACGACACGAGTGAAATTACAAGTGTGCTGCTCCGGGCGAGTCAAGCCGAGATCTGCTATTGGGCCCGTTATTCACTCTGCGGAACCAAGGCCGTGCGGAAAGTGTTCAAATCGCCATAAACCTTGACATGCAGACGAGGCCCCGGGAGGGCCTCCGACCCCATACAGGGGTTGTACGAAGAAGGACGCCCAGATGTTCGATCGCGTTCCGAAGTGGCTCGCGCGCCCGGTTGTGCGCCATGTGTCCCGGGTGCCCACTGAACAAACCTTTCGGCACGGAGGTGAACCGGATGAGGTGAAACATGTCCCACATACCGGGCGCCGAGTTGACAGTGCCGGTGTGAACCGATGTCCTAGTGGGCATGCTCGCGAACTTGGCACTCACCTCGACCCGCCCCGCCGGGTCCCACGGTGCTGCCCACGCTCGCTGTAGCTGTTGCTGTTGTTCCAGCTGTTGAGCCACAGCCGTATCCCGGCCGCTCCAGCTGCTGACCGAGTCCCCCGGGCTCGGTTTTCGCTTTCCGTTCCCCTCTGACCTTCTTCACTGAGGAACCACGCACCCCCATGAACAGCGACAACGACCTCCAGATCGCCGGCGACATCCTCGAGGTCCCGCACCTGCTGCAGCCCCCGCGCGAGCACCCGGTCACCGTGGCCGAGTTCGTCGGCCTCGCCCGCGCGATCGCCGCCGACCGCGCGCAGTGGGAGCACCTCGTCGAGTACGACGCGACCAGCCGCTGGTACCACCGGCTGCGCACCGGCCCCGGCTACGAGGTGTGGCTGCTGTCCTGGGTGCCCGGGCAGGGCAGCGGGCTGCACGACCACGGCCGCTCCTCCGGCGTGCTGACCGTCCTGGAGGGCACCCTGACCGAGCGCACCGAGCGGGGCACGCGCGCGTTGAGCGCCGGCGCGCAGAGGGTGTTCGCGCCGGGGTACGTGCACGAGGTGGTGAACGACGCCCTGGAGCCGGCGGTGAGCCTGCACATCTACTCCCCGGGCCTGACCGAGATGCCGATGCACACGGCTGCCGCTGCCGCCTGCGAGGCGCGCCCCGTCACTGCGTGACGCATCACGCGGGACGCGTGCCGCGTTGTCGGACCCGCCTGCAAGACTTGGCGCATGCGCATTGTGGTTCTGGCAGGCGGCATCGGCGGTGCCCGGTTCCTGCGCGGTCTGAAGCAGGCCGTGCCGGACGCCGACGTGACCGTCATCGGCAACACCGGGGACGACATCCACCTCTTCGGGCTGAAGGTCTGCCCGGACCTCGACACGGTGATGTACACCCTCGGCGGCGGTATCAACGAGGAGCAGGGCTGGGGGCGGGCCGACGAGACGTTCCACCTCAAGGAGGAACTCGCCGCCTACGGGGTGGGCCCGGACTGGTTCGGGCTCGGCGACCGGGACTTCGCGACGCACATCGTGCGCACGCAGATGCTGGGCGCCGGCTATCCGCTGAGCGCGGTGACCGAGGCGCTGTGCGACCGCTGGAAGCCGGGCGTGCGGCTCATCCCGATGACCGACGACCGGGTCGAGACCCATGTGGCCGTCGAGGTCGACGGCGAGCGCAGGGCGGTCCACTTCCAGGAGTACTGGGTACGGCTGCGGGCGGCCGTACCCGCCGAGGCGGTCGTCCCGGTCGGCGCCGAGCAGTCCAAGCCCGCGCCGGGCGTCCTGGAGGCCATCGCCGAAGCGGACGTGATCCTCTTCCCTCCGTCCAACCCGGTGGTCTCCGTCGGCACGATCCTCGCGGTGCCCGGCATCCGGGAGGCGATCGCGGGCGCCGGGGTGCCGGTGGTGGGCCTGTCCCCCATCGTCGGGGACGCGCCGGTGCGCGGGATGGCCGACAAGGTGCTCGCGGCGGTGGGCGTGGAGTCGACGGCGGCGGCGGTCGCCGAGCACTACGGCTCGGGACTGCTGGACGGCTGGCTCGTCGACACCGTGGACGCGGGCAGCGTGGCGCGGATCGAGACGGCCGGCATCCGCTGCCGGGCCGTACCGCTGATGATGACCGACCTGGACGCGGCCGCGCAGATGGCGCGGGAGGCGCTGGCCCTGGCCGAGGAGGTGCGGGGGGTATGACCGACGTGACCGACACGACCGGCGACGCGGTGCCGGAGTACCGGGTGTGGGCGCTGGTCGGTATCCCCGAGGTCCGGCAGGGCGACGACCTGGCGAAGCTGATCGCCGCGGCCGGGCCGGGGCTGGCCGACGGGGACGTGGTGATCGTCACGTCCAAGATCGTGTCCAAGGCCGAGGGCCGGATCGTCGAGGCGGCCGACCGGGAGGCGGCGATCGACGCGGAGACCGTGCGGCTGGTGGCCCGGCGCGGCACCCTGCGGATCGTGGAGAACCGGCAGGGGCTGGTCATGGCGGCGGCAGGCGTGGACGCCTCCAACACCCCCGCCGGGACGGTGCTGTTGCTGCCGGAGGACCCCGACGCCTCGGCGCGTGCCGTCCGCGCGGGGCTTCGGGACGCGCTGGGCGTCAACGTCGGGGTGATCGTCACGGACACGTTCGGACGACCCTGGCGCGCGGGGCTCACGGATGTGACCATCGGCGCGGCCGGGGTGCGGGTGCTGGACGATCTGCGCGGGGGCGTGGACGCCTACGGCAATCCGCTGGTCGCGACGGTCGTCGCCACGGCCGACGAACTGGCCGCCGCCGGTGACCTGGTGAAGGGCAAGGCGACGGGGATGCCGGTCGCCGTGGTGCGGGGGCTCGCACACGTCGTGGCCGAGGAGGGGGACGAGGGCGAGGGCGCGCGCGCACTGGTCCGGGACGCGGGCAGCGACATGTTCCGGCTCGGCACGTCCGAGGCCGTGCGGGAGGCGGTGACGCTACGGCGGACGGTCCGCGCGTTCACCAGTGAAGCGGTCGACCCCGGGGCGGTACGACGGGCGGTCGCCGCGGCCGTGACCGCGCCGGCGCCGCATCACACGACGCCGTGGCGGTTCGTGCTGCTGGAGTCGGAGGAGGCGCGCGTCCGGCTGCTGGACGCGATGCGGGACGCGTGGATCGCCGACCTGACGAAGGACGGGAAGTCGGCGGAGTCCATCGCGAAGCGGGTACGGCGGGGGGACGTACTGCGGAACGCGCCGTATCTGGTCGTGCCCTGTCTGGTGATGGACGGGGCGCACACGTACGGGGACGCGCGGCGGGACGCCGCGGAGCGGGAGATGTTCGTGGTCGCGGCGGGGGCCGGGGTGCAGAACCTGCTCGTGGCGCTGGCCGGGGAGGGGCTGGGGTCGGCGTGGGTTTCGTCGACGATGTTCTGCCGGGATGTGGTGCGGGATGCGCTCGCGCTTCCGGCCGAGTGGGAGCCGATGGGGGCGGTTGCGGTGGGGAGGGCTGCGGAGGCTCCGCGGGAGAGGCCGGCGCGGGAGGTCGGGGACTTTATCGAGGTGCGGTGAGTTTTGCGCCTCATGGGGTGGGGGTGTTGTGAGTGCGCGACCGCGGGTTGTTTGTGGCTGGTCGCGCAGTTCCCCGCGCCCCTGAAGGGGCGCTTGAGGCCTAGGATCTTTTGAGTGGCTGGTCGGTTTGCTCCTCGGTCCACTCGTGCGACTGTGCGGGGTGGGCAGGTTGTCGTGCCTGCCGGGGTGCCCCGGCAGGCTGTCGCGCCGGGGCGGGTTCGGGTGTGGAAACCGGGCGGGGCTCTTGATCTGGGGCTCGTGCTGGGGCCGCTGCGGCGCGGGCCGGGGGATCCCACCTTCCGGGCCACCCGAGACGGGTCCGTGTGGCGGGCCAGTCTGACGCCCGCCGGGCCGGGGACCCTGCGGGTCGCCGCGTACGGCGACGAGGTGCGCGGTGAAGCCTGGGGGCCCGGGGCCGAGTGGCTGCTGGAGCGGTTGCCGGAGATGCTCGGCTCGGCCGACGATCCGTCTCTCTTCGTGCCCCGGCACCGGGTCGTGGCCGCTGCCAGGCATCGGCGGCCGGGGTTGCGGCTGACGCGGACCGGGCTGGTGCTGGAGTCGTTGATCCCGTCGGTGCTGGAGCAGAAGGTCACGACCGACGAGGCGTACCGGGCCTGGCGGTTGCTGGTACGGCGGTTCGGGGAGCGCGCGCCCGGCCCCGCGGGGGTGAGCGAGCGGCCGATGTGGGTGATGCCGGCGCCTCGGACCTGGGCGCTGATCCCGTCCTGGGAGTGGCACAAGGCCGGGGTGGACGACAAGCGGGCCTCGACGATCCTGCGGGCGGTGCGGGTCGCGGCGCGGCTTGAGCAGGCGGTGGGGATGGAGGCGGCGGACGCGCAGGCGCGGTTGGAGGTCGTGCCCGGGATCGGGCCCTGGACGTCCGCGGAGACCGTGCAGCGGAGTCATGGGGCGGCGGACGCGGTGACGGTCGGGGACCTGCATCTGCCGGGGATCGTGGGGTGGGCGTTGGCCGGGGACCGGCATGCCGATGACGAGGCGATGCTGCGGTTGCTGGAGCCGTATGCGGGGCAGCGGCATCGGGCGGCCCGGTTGATCCTGCTGAGCGGGAACGTGCCGAAGAGGCGGGCGCCGAAGATGCCGCGTGGGGATATCGGGCGGTTGTGAAGTGCGGGTCGGTGGGGGCTGGGGGCGGGTTTCGCTTACCGGCGCTTGCAGGGTGCCGTAAGCCCCGTAAGGGGCGCGGGGAGCTGCGCGACCAGCCCCCACGCGCCCGCGGTCGAACGGCTACCGCACCACCCCTACTGGTCCGAGGAGAACCGCACCGCCCCCGCCGGGATCGTCGCGTCGCACCACACCCGCGCGCCCTCCCGCAGCTCGTTGTCGGCGCCGACCACCGCGCCGTCGCCGATCACCGTGCCCGTGAGGACCGACCGTTCGCCCACGCGGGCGCTCTTGCCGATCAGCGAGTCGGTGATGACCGCGCCGGGTTCGATCACGGCGCCCGGGAGGATCGTCGAGCCGAACACCCGCACCCCCTCCGCCACGAACGCGCCCTCGCCCACCACCGTGCCGCCCGCCAGCTTCGCGTCCGCCGCCACGCGGGCCGTGGGGAGGATCAGGCGGTCGCCGCAGCGGCCGGGGACCGCCGGGGACGGGGCGCGGCCCAGGACGAGGTCCGCGGAGCCGCGGACGAAGGCCGCGGGCGTGCCGAGGTCCAGCCAGTAGGTCGAGTCGACCATGCCCTGCAGGTGGGCGCCGGCGGACAGGAGTTCCGGGAAGGTCTCCCGTTCCACCGACACCGGGCGGCCCGGCGGGATCGTGTCGATGACCGAGCGGCGGAAGACGTACGCCCCGGCGTTGATCTGGTCGGTGACGATCTCCTCGGGGGTCTGCGGCTTCTCCAGGAAGGCCAGGACCCTGCCCGTCCCGTCGGTGGGGACGAGACCGTAGGCGCGCGGGTCCGTGACCTTCGTGAGGTGGAGGGAGACATCCGCGGACGTCGACTCGTGCGTGGTCACCAGGGCGCGGATGTCCAGGCCCGTCAGGATGTCGCCGTTGAAGACGAGGACCGGGTCGTCGGGCCCCGAGTGCAGACGGGACGCCACGTTGCGGATGGCGCCGCCCGTGCCGAGCGGTTCCTCCTCGGTGACGTACTCGATGTGCAGGCCGAGTGCCGCACCGTCGCCGAAGTACGGTTCGAAGACCTCCGCCAGGTAGCTCGTCGCGAGGACGATGTGGTCCACGCCCGCCGCTCTGGCCCTGGCCAGCTGGTGCGTCAGGAACGGCACGCCCGCCGCCGGGACCATCGGCTTGGGCGTGTGGACCGTGAGCGGGCGCAGCCGGGTGCCTTTGCCGCCGACCAGGAGAATCGCTTCTGTCACCTGTCGTCTCTGCTTCCTGCCGGGACCGGCCGAACTCTCTGTCTCGGCCGGCCAGTGTATGCAGACCGTGCGACGGCGCCCTCGACGGCCGCGCGGAGGCGCGCGGTATCGGCGTGCGGTTTTCCCCCGGCTGTCCCGACGGCGTTGAACGCTGGCCCCGTGCTCAGCGTCCTTGCAGGTGCGCGGAGCTGGTCCGGGCCGAGCCGAGCTTGGCGTAGAGCTTGGCGCCTGGACACTCGGTGGCGTACCCGTCCCTATGACCGGAGATCACGTTCAGTCGTACGTTCTTCCCCTTTGGGTAGAGATTGCCACCCCCGGACTTCAGATATGTCTTTCCCTTCGGATTGGCCCCGAAGAGGCCGAGTTTCCATGCGGTGAGCCTGGCGACGGCCGTCACGGCGGCGGCGGACGGCTGGTGCGAGCCGTAGGTGCCGATCACCGCGATGCCCATGCTGTTGTTGTTGAAGCCCATGGTGTGGGCGCCCCTGACGGCCTTCGCCGCTCCCCCGGCGCGGCCCTCGTAGATGGTTCCGCACTTGTCGACGAGGAAGTTGTAGCCGATGTCCCGCCAGCCCATGCTCACCACGTGGTAGCGGTAGATACTGCGGATGACGGACGGGGTCTGGGAGCACTTGTACCCGTTGCCCGAGGCGGTGTGGTGGACGAAGGCCGCCTTGACCTTGCCGGTGTAGACGAACCCCTTCTCGCGCAGCGACTCGTCGGCGCCCCAGCCGCGCCGGGTGACGATTCTCGGGCGCGGTCCGATGTACGGCTTCCCGCGCGGGGCGTCGACGCCGGTCAGATCGAGCAGTTCGCGTTCGGTGTCCGCCCGGTTCAGCGCGGGGATCTCGGTGGCGCCGAAGGGCGCGAGGTCGGTGTTGACGGCCGACGACGCGTCGGCCTCGGTGCCGGTGCGGGGGCCGTCGTCCGGCGAGCCCTCGGACGGGGCCTCACCGCCGGGATCGCCGGGATCGCCGAGGTCGCCGGGACCGGCAGAGCCGCCGGGGTCACCGGGATCGCCGGGGTCACCAGGGTCGCCAGGGTCGACGAGTTCCAGGCGCAGACCCGCGGGGAGCAGGTCGCGGCCGCCGGCGGGAGGGTTGCCGGGCGGGACGGCGTCGTCGTCGGACTCGGCACGCACGCGTACGTCCACTCCGTCCGAGTCGCCCACCCAGAGAGGTGCGGTGGCGCCGTGCACCCGGCCCGAGGCGGCCTCCGCGGTGCCCGGGTCGGCGCCGTGGTCGGCGCTGTGGGTCTCGACGTCCTGCCAGCCCGTCCAGCGGCCGGTGGCGGCGGTCCGGGTGCGGACCTGGACCCGGCCGTGCAGTTCGGTTCCGGGGTTGTCCCAGATGACGCCGACGAGCGAGAAGCGGCGTACGCCGGTGCTGTACACGCCCTGTTCGGAGGCCCGGCCGAGGGCGCGCTCGCGGGTGCGGGGGGCGAGGGGCAGCGACTGGGTGCCGCCGGGGAGGGCCGCCGCCTCGGCGGGCCGGCCGGTGGTCGTCGTGGCCCGCTCCGCCGGTGCGGCGGCCGCGGACGGCACGTTCAGCACGGCCGGCGCGAGGGTGAGGGTCGCCGCGCAGGTGACACCGATCGAGGAAGTCAGGAGTCCACGCATGGTCCCGATCTTGAACATAGTCAGACAAATATGTCCATACGGAATCTGATGGCCCGTCGGAAACGGTTGCGCCGAACCGGTGGGCCCGCCGGCCGTGGGGACGTCGGACCCGGCGTACGCTTGCGCGGGTGAACGCCACCGATCGCACCCCTGCCGACCTGCTGCGTTCCGCGCTCGCCGCGGATCCCGGACGCCCCCTGGTGACCTTCTACGACGACGCCACGGGCGAACGCGTCGAACTGTCCGTGGCCACCTTCGCCAATTGGGTGGCCAAGACGGCGAACCTGCTGCAGTCCGACCTCGGCGCGGAGCCGGGCGGCCGGGTGGCACTGCTGCTTCCCGCGCACTGGCAGACCGCGGTGTGGTTGCTGGCCTGTTCGTCGGTGGGTGCGATCGCCGACGTGGCCGGGGACCCGGCGGCGGCCGACATCGTCGTCAGCGGGCCGGACTCGCTGGAGGCGGCCCGGGCCTGCCGCGGGGAGCGGGTCGCTCTCGCGCTACGGCCGCTGGGCGGGCGGTTCCCGCAGGCGCCGGAGGGTTTCGTCGACTACGCCGTCGAGGTGCCGAGTCAGGGAGACCGGTTCGTTCCGTTCTCGCCCGTCGATCCCGACGAGCCCGCGCTGATCGTGGCCGGTGCGGAGCTGAGCGGGGCCGAGGTCGTGGAGCGGGCGCTCGGGGACGCGGCGGGGCTGGATCTGACCGGGCCCGGGTCACGGCTGCTGTCGGGGCTGGGGTACGACACGTGGGACGGGCTGAGTGCGGGGCTGTTCGCGCCGCTCGCGGTCGGGGGGTCCGTGGTGCTGTGCCGGCATCTGGACGAACTGGGCGAGGAAGGGATCGCCAAGCGGATCGAGAGTGAGCGGGTTACTGCTTCGGCGCGGTGAGGTTGTTCGTCGGGTGCGGGTGCGTGGAGGGTTTCGCGCCCACGCGGCGGTAGCCGCACATCAGATACAGCCCCGCGCCCCCAAGAAGGTGGGACCGCTCACCCGCGTGGAGTAGTTACCGCCGCCTCCCCTCCCACCCCCCAGGCACTGTTGAGTAGTGACCGACGTCGTAGGGGCATCCGCCACCGGGCACGGGCTTGCCCGGCGGTGTCGGCGGCGTTGGATACGGGGGGCGGCCCTCGGGGTCGGGGTGCTGCTCGTCGGAACCGTCGGCAGCGGCTGGGTCCTCTACACCAAGCTCAGTGACAACATCACCGCCGACGACGCGGCCGCCGCCGAACTCGCCCGGTACGAGCGGGAGCGCCCCACCGCGCTGGTGCGGGGCGCGCAGAACATCCTGGTCATCGGGTCGGACTCGCGCGCCGGGGACGGGAACCGCCGCTACGGCAAGGACTCGGGAACCGAGCGGTCCGACACCACGATCCTGCTGCATCTCGCCGCCGGCCGGGGCAGCGCCACCGCCGTGTCCCTGCCCCGGGACCTGATGGTGCACGTGCCCGGGTGCCTGCGCAGGGACGGACGCCGTAGCGAGCCGTCGTTCACGCTGTTCAACTCGGCCTTCGAGGTGGGGGGCTCGGCCTGCACCGTCCGGACCGTGGAGAAGCTCACGGACATCCGCATCGACCATTACGTCGTCGTCGACTTCAGCGGGTTCAAGGACATGGTCGACGCGGTCGACGGGGTGCAGGTGTGCCTGAAGAAGCCCATCGACGACAAGGCCGCCAAGCTGCGGCTGCCCGCCGGGCGGGTCACCCTCGACGGGGAGCAGGCGCTGGGGTACGTACGGGCGCGCAAGTCGCTGGGGGACGGCAGTGACACCGCGCGGATGGACCGGCAGCAGCAGTTCCTGGGGGCGCTCGTCAACAAGGTGCAGAGCGGTGACGTACTGCTGAACCCGGCGAAGCTGTATCCGCTGCTGAACGCGGCGACCTCCGCGCTCACCACCGATCCGGAACTGGCCAGTCTGCGCGGTTTGTACCAACTGGTACGCGGAGTACGGGACATCCCCACGGAACATGTGCAGTTCCTCACCGTGCCGAGGGAACCGTATGTGTACGACTCCAATCGCGACCAGCTCGTGGCGGGCCGGGCGGACAAGCTTTTCTCGCTGCTGCGGGCCGACCGGCCGGTGCCCGTGACCAAGAAGTCGGGAAACTCGGCGACGTCCGCGTTTCGCGGGAACACCGCCGCCGAGGACAGTTGCGAGTAAAGCACTCGCCAAGGCGGCGAAGTTCCGCGCGGTTCGATGTCAGTTAAATGAGGCGGATTGCCCACTTGTAGGGAGGACTAATTTGTCACTGGCGTCACTTGACGCTGAAGTGGGCGGATAGTGTGAGCGCTCCGGTGCACCCGGCCGCGAGGTCCGTCCTGGGGTCGCGCACCGCGAAACGTGACCGAGCGCCTTGGTGGGGGGAAGGCGCCGCGTGGCCCCGACGGAGGATTCGGACAACCGTGGACGCGCAAGGCCGTGGGCGGGCGGACAACATCGATCCCGCAGACCAATGGGTGCTCAATCCGAACACCGGTGAATACGAACTGCGACTGACGCCTTCCGCACCGCAGTCGTCACCGCAGTCGTCGGCGGTGCCCGGACCGCGCAGAGCGACGTCGTCGCACACCGCCCCGGACGGGGCGCGGGAGACGGCGAGCCCGGAGCTTCCGGGGCAGCGCCGGCGCCGCAGCGAGCCCGAGCCACCGGCCGGGCGGCGCTCGCGACGGCCGGTGAAGAAGAAGTCGAAGGCCAAGAAGGCGCTGCTGTGGACCGGCGGTTCGATGGCCTTCGTGCTGGTCGCCGTCTCGGCCGCCGGCTATCTCTACATCAAGCACCTCAACGACAACATCACGTCCGTCTCCGACGACGGCGCGAGCACCGGTGGCTTCAGCAAGGACAAGGCGATCAACCTGCTGATCATCGGCACCGACAAGCGCACCGGCAAGGGCAACGAGGGGTACGGCGACGCGGGCAGCGTCGGGCACGCCGACACCAACATCCTGCTGCACATCTCCAAGGACCGTTCCAACGCGACCGCGTTGAGCATCCCGCGCGACCTGATCGTGGACGTCCCGGACTGCCCGACCCAGCAGGCCGACGGCAGCACGAAGGTCATCCCGGGCACGACCGACGTCCGCTTCAACACCAGCCTCGGGCAGGACGGCCGCACGGCCAGCTGCACCGTGCGCACGGTGACGGAGCTGACCGGGATCACCCCGGACAACTTCATGGTCGCCGACTTCAACGCGGTCAAGACGCTGACCGACGCGGTCGGCGGGGTCGAGGTGTGTCTCGCCAAGGACATCGACGACAAGCAGTCGCACCTGAAGCTGTCCAAGGGCACCCACAACATCTCCGGCGAGACCGCGCTGGCGTTCGTGCGCACCCGGCACTCGGTCGGCTTCGGCGGTGACCTGAGCCGGATCCAGCTCCAACAGCAGTTCCTGAGCGCGCTGATGCGCAAGCTCAGCTCCAACTCGACGCTCACCAGCCCGTCCAAGCTGCTGAAGCTGGCCGATGTCGGCACCAAGGCGCTGACCGTCGACTCCAAGCTGGACAGCATCTACAAGCTGAAGGACCTGGGTCTGGAGCTCGGCAAGCTCAACCCGAAGAACCTGACCTTCACCACCATCCCGGTGCTGGACAACCCGGCCGAGAAGGTCCCGGTCACCGTCGTCGTCAACGAGTCGAAGGCCCCCGCGGTCTTCCAGGCGATCAAGGACGACGTCTCCTTCACCGCGGTCAAGAAGAAGCAGGCGCAGGCCAGCAAGGACGCGGCGGCCGCACGCCTCGAAGGCAGCAAGTCCGCGGCCTCCGAGGTGCGGGTGCGCATCCTCAACGGCGGGGCGCCGCCCGGCAGCGCCCAGGAGACCCTCAGCTGGCTGCAGAACGACAAGGGCGTCCTCAAGTCGGAGAACGACGGCAACGCGCCCGCCGAACTCGCCAGGACCACGCTGGAGTACGGCCCCGCCCAGGCCGCCCAGGCCCGTGAACTGGCCAGCCTCATGGGGCTGTCCGGCTCGGCGATGAAGCCGGGCAAGAGCGTCACCAACTCCCAGGGACTGCCCACGATCACGCTGACGCTGGGCAAGGACTTCCAGGGGGCGGGGGTGTCCCTGACCACTCCGACGAAGGCGCCGGATGTGGACAGCAAGACCACGGCGGACAAGGTGACGTGCGCCAAGTAGCGACAAGTGGCGACAAGTGGCGTGCGGTAGCGGGGAGTTGTCCTCCGGCGACACCAAGTCACCCCGAATAAGCAGGTAACCCTATGGGTCCGTCAAGCGTCTAACCGGGCGCGGGGCGGACCCGTGTGGTCCGTGGGGCGTCCGACGGGGGGCGTGACGGCGGGCCTGTGCGCGCAGGGCGCAGGGTGGGGAGGGCAGGGAGTTGACGCAGAGCGATGTACGGGGGGAGGTGCCTGCGGACGGGGACACGATGTCCCTCGAACCGAAGGCACTGAAGGCACCGAAGGCACCGAAGGCACCACAGCCACCGAGAGCGCCCGGCACACCGGGCGGCACCGGCGGCGGGCGTCGTACGGGCGGCTCGGCCGACGGCCGGGGGAAGCGCGGACGGCGGGCGCTGCGCCTGTCGGCGACGGTACTGGCGGTGGTGGTTCTCGGCACGGCCGGTGCCGGTTACCTCTACTACCAGCACCTGAACGGCAACATCCACAAGGGCCAGCGCGACAGCGGCGACGCCAAGGCGCGGAAGTCCGCGGCCAACTCGGCCGGTCAGACGCCGCTGAACATCCTGCTGATCGGCTCCGACAGCCGTAACTCCGACGAGAACGTGAAGCTCGGCGGCGCCAAGTACGACCGGGGCAGCCCGCCGCTCGGCGATGTGCAGATGCTGATCCACCTGTCGGCGGACCGCAAGAGCGCGGCGATGGTGAGCATCCCCCGGGACACCCGCGTCGACATCCCCAAGTGCACGGACCCGAAGACCGGCAAGGTGTACCCGGCGACCAACACCATCATCAACGAGTCGCTGGCCCGCGGCGGCGCCGGCTGCACGCTGGCCACCTGGGAGAACCTCACCGGGGTCTACATCGACCACTGGATCACGATCGACTTCGCGGGCGTGGTGAACATGGCGGACGCCATCGGCGGCGTCGACGTCTGTGTGAACCAGAACGTGTGGGACCGGCCGACGGCCGCGGTGCCCGGCGGCTCCGGGCTGAAGATGACGGCCGGCACGCACAAGGTGAAGGGCGAGCAGGCCCTGCAGTGGCTGCGCACCCGGCACGCCTGGGGCAGCGACCCGCTGCGGGCCAAGGCCCAGCACATGTACCTCAACTCGATGATCCGCACGCTGAAGGGCCAGAACGTCTTCACGGACACCGGCAGGCTGATGGACCTGGCCGAGGCGGCCACCAAGTCGCTGACGGTCTCCGAGGAGATCGGCAGCCCGAAGAAGCTCTACGACCTGGCCATGCAGCTCAAGTCGGTGCCGACGGACCGCATCACCTCGCTCACGATGCCGAACGTCGAGGACCCGCAGAACAGGGATCACCTCGTGCCGGACGGCGCCAACGCCGACAAGACGTGGCAGATGCTCCGCGACGACGTGGCGTTCGACAAGAACGGCGGCGCCGAGAAGAGCAAGAAGAAGACCACGGCGAGCGCCGCGCCCGTCAAGGAGGCGTCCGTCGCCGCCGGCAGCCTCGGCGTGCTGGTGCAGAACGCCACCCGGAGCGCCACCGAGGCCCCGGTCGGCGGCCGGGCGCGGACGCTCGCGCAGGCACTGGCCGCGAAGGGCTACGGCAGGGCCGTGGCGGACACCTCGGCGGGCGCGGAGTCCGTGGACCGGACGGTGGTGGAGTACCCGAGCGCGGACCTGCAGGGCGACGCCCAGGCGGTCGCCAAGGCGCTGGGGATCCCTACGGACCAGGTGCGGCAGACCACCGATGTGTCAGGCGTCACGCTCGTCGTCGGCGCCGACTGGCGCGAGGGGACGTCGTACCCGAAGCAGTCCGCGCCGAAGGCCGGTGACCTGCCCGGCAACACCGACGCCATCAACGGCTCGGACGCCAAGCAGTGCATGGACGTGTACGGGCCCTATCGGTGGTAGCCCCCGCACAGGTACGCACAGGCAACTCCTAAACGCCTGCATGACACTGCCGCCGTGCTCGGGTGCTCGGGAGTTCCGGGCGTGGTGGCAGGTGCGAGCGGGAGGGCGGGCAAGGTGGTGCGCAGCAGTGTGCGGGGGGAGGTGTCCGACGTGTCGGTGGTCGAGGACACGATGCCCCTCACGGCCCAGTCGGGTGGCGGCAGACGGCGCGGAGGCGGCGCGGACGGCGACCGGAAGCGCCGCAGACGCAGGGTCCTGCGCTGGTCGGCCTCGGTCGTCGCCCTGGCGGTGACCGGCACCGCCACCGCCGGTTACCTGTACTACGAGCACCTCAACAGCAACATCAAGCAGGCGCCCCTGACCATCGGGGACTCCAAGGACCGCGCCGCCAAGACCAAGGCGAACGCGGCCGGCCAGACCGCGCTGAACATCCTCCTCATCGGCTCCGACGCCCGGGACACCGCCGAGAACCAGAAGCTGGGCGGCGCCAAGGACATCGGCACCGCCGCCCGCGCCGACGTGCAGATGCTGCTGCACGTGTCGGCCGACCGCACCAACATGTCGGTGGTGTCCATGCCGCGCGACACCCTGGTCTCCATTCCGAAGTGCACCGACTCCAAGACCGGCAAGGTCTACGCGGCCACCACCGACACGATGGCCAACGCCTCCCTGGAACGCGGCGGGCCCGGCTGCACGGTGGCCACCTGGGAGAAGCTCACCGACATCCACATCGACCACTTCATGATGGTCGACTTCTCGGGCGTGGTGTCCATGGCGGACGCGATCGGCGGGGTGCCGGTGTGCGTGGACGCCAACATCTACTCGCACACCTCCTCCGGCCACGGCTCGGGCCTGAAGCTGAAGAAGGGCACCACGTCCGTCAAGGGCAAGCAGGCCCTGCAGTGGCTGCGCACCCGCTACGGCTTCGAGGACGGCAGCGACATCGCCCGTACCAAGGCCCAGCACATGTACATGAACTCGATGGTCCGCCAGCTGCGCTCCAGCGCGACCCTCAGCAACCCCGACAAGCTCCTGGGGCTCGCCGAGACGGCCACCAAGGCGCTCACGGTCGACACCGGCCTCGGCTCGGTCACCAAGCTCTACGACCTGAGCAAGGAGCTGAAGAAGGTCCCCACGAACCGCATCACCATGACGACGATGCCGTGGGTGTACTCCTCGGACGGCAACCGCGTCCTGCCCAAGCCCACCGACGCGGCCAAGCTGTGGCGCCTGGTCCGCGAGGACATCGCGCTGGACGGCAAGGACAAGAAGAAGAAAACGACGGCGACGACGAAGGTCACCGACAAGGCGGCGGCCGACGACAAGATCGCCGTACAGGTGCAGAACGGCACGAAGAGCGGCAGCGAGAGCGCCGTCACCGGCCGGGCCGCCGCGGTCACCGCGCTGCTGACCGGCAAGGGCTTCACCAAGGCCGCCGCCGAC
Organism: Streptomyces sp. NPDC048277; assembly: GCF_040652235.1. Taxonomy (NCBI): domain Bacteria; kingdom Bacillati; phylum Actinomycetota; class Actinomycetes; order Kitasatosporales; family Streptomycetaceae; genus Streptomyces; species Streptomyces sp. NPDC048277. The sequence goes on along the minus strand of NZ_JBEZLQ010000007.1, from coordinate 348,218 downwards.
ACCTCGGCGCTGCTGAGCGAGGAGCAGACGCTGGTGCGCTATCCGAGCGCGGACCTGGCGGGCGACGCCCAGCGGGTCGCCAAGGTGCTGGGCATCCCGAGCAGCCAGGTGAAGAAGTCCGCGGACGTCTCCGGGGTCACGCTGGTGGTGGGCGCCGACTGGCGCTCGGGCACCAAGTACACGGCCGACGACGATGACACCACTCCGGCGTCCGCGAGCGCCCTCAACGCCTCGGACACGAAGGCGTGCATGCACGTGGACCCTAACTACACCTGGTGACCCCGCGAGGGGCGGTGCTCAGCGGGAAGAGGGGCTGAGCACCGCGGGGCGACGGGACGCGATGACCCGCTTCGCCAGCGACCTGGGGCTGGTCAGGAAGCCGTACCCCCACGCCATGTGCATGGTGGCGAGGGCGACCGGGATCTGCAGCCGCGCCCTGAGCGGCAGCCCCTTGCCGGCCGGTACGGACCCGGCGGCGATCGCCGCGAGGTAACCGCCGGGGATCACGAAGCCGAGCGGGGTCACCAGGGCCCCGACGAGGATCCCGGCGGCTATCGCGCACACCGCGGTCGGCGGGGCGAGGTAGCGCAGGTTGATGGAGCCCTCGTGGTAGCGGGCGACGACGTGCCGCCAGCGGCCGTAGTCCTTGTACTGCTTGGCGAGCGCCTTCACCGACGGCCTCGGGCGGTACGACACCTTCAGCTCCGGCGAGAACCAGATCAGCCCGCCGGCCTCGCGGATCCGGAAGTTCAGCTCCCAGTCCTGGGCGCGGATGAACTCCTCGTTGTAGCCGCCCTGCTGCTCCAGCGCCTCGCGCCGGAAGACCCCGAGGTAGACCGTCTCGGCCCGGCCGGCCTCGCCACCCGTGTGGAAGGCCGCGTTCCCGACGCCGATCTTCGAGGTCATGGCCGCCGCGACCGCGTGCTCCCAGGCGTTCTCGCCCTCGGCGTGCATGATGCCGCCGACGTTCTGCGCGCCGGTCTCCTCCAGGAGCCGTACCGCGGTGGCGATGTAGTTGGGCGAGAGCATCCCGTGGCCGTCGACGCGGACCACGATCGGGTGCCGGGAGGCCTTGATCGCCGCGTTCAGCGCGGCCGGCGTGCGGCCGGTGGGGTTCGGGACGGTGTGCACGCGGGGGTCTTCGGCCACGAGCTGAGCGGCGATCTCGTCCGTGCGGTCCCTGGACGGACCGAGGGCGATCACGACCTCCAGCTCGCCGGCGTACTCCTGCGCGAGGATCGCTTGGACGGCTCCGCGCAGGTGCCGCTCCTCATCGAGGACGGGCATGATCACGGAAACTGCGGGGTGCCGCACGTCGGACTTGGCGTTCATAGGGGGCTCACGTTACCGCGAACGGGGGACACCGGTGCGCGCCGCCGGGGCCAAGACGCGGGCTGAAGGTCGTATCGGCCTACCGTCCTTACGGATCCCACGTACGGCCTCGTCCGGAGGTGTCCCTTTGGCCGCCAGCCCGCCCCGGTCCCCCGCTCGGCCCGCCCGGCCGCAGCGGCGACCGCAGCCCACCCGTCAGGCCCCGCGGCCGCCGGTACGACCCGTGAGGCCCCGGCGGCCGCGCTGGGCCATGCGGGCGGTGACCACGCTCTCGGTGGTGGTGCTGGCGTCGGCCGGGATCGGGCACGCGGTGATGGCCGGCCTGGACGCGGACATCGCCCGGGTCGACCCGTTCAAGGACATGAAGAACCGTCCCGCCGCGGGCCACGGCATGAACGTCCTGCTGGTCGGCACCGACGGCCGCGACCAGATCACCGAGCACGAGCGGCGCAAGTACCGGCTGGGCGGGGCGCCCTGCCACTGCACCGACACGATCATGATCGTGCACATCTCGGAGGACCGGGAGCGGGCGACCGTGGTCAGCCTGCCGCGCGACTCCTACGCCGAGATCCCGCCGCACGTCGACCAGACGACCGGGCAGCAGCACGGCGCCCACCCCATCAAGCTGAACGCGGCCTACGCGGAGGGCGGCCCGCAGCTGACCGTCCGCACGGTCGAGGACATGACCCATCTGAAGATCGACCACTATCTGGAGGTCGACTTCATCAGCTTCATGCGGACCGTCGACGTGCTCGGCGGGGTCCGGATCTGCACGGCCCAGCCCCTGAAGGACTCCTACACGGGCCTGGACCTCTCCCCCGGGACGCACACCCTCGACGGCGGCCAGGCCCTGCAGTACGTCCGCTCCCGGCACGTCGACGGGGCGAGCGACCTGGGCCGGATGAAGCGGCAGCAGCGGTTCCTGGCCGCGCTGATCGAACGGGCGGCGTCGTCCGGGGTGCTGCTCAACCCGATCAGGTTCCGGGACGTGACGCGGGCGGTGCTGGGCTCCGTGCGGGCCGACATGGGCTTCGGCACGGACGAGTTGCTGGACCTCGGCCGGGCGATGCGGAACTTCTCCCCGTCCTCGTCGGAGTTCACCACCGTGCCCATCGGGCAGATGGCCTACCCCGTGAAGGGCATCGGCTCGACGCTGAAGTGGGACCCGGCCGGGTCGGCCCGGCTGTTCCAGTCCCTGCGCGACGACAAGCAACTGGCTCCGCCCGCTTCGCCGGCTTCGTCGGCTCCCTCGGCGTCACCGGCCTCGCCGGCCGCACCGGCGCCGAAGCGGCCCGCCGGGCCGCCGCCGGCCACCGTGGAGGTGGCGCCGGACCAGGTCCATGTGCAGGTGGAGAACGGTACGGGTACGGCCGGGCTGGCACGGAAGATGGACGCGGCGCTGGCGGGGACCGGATTCGCGACGAACCACCGGCCGGTGACGGCGGTACGTCATGACGTGACCCGGACGGTGGTCTCCTACGACCCGCGGTGGGACCGCTCGGCACGGTCGCTTGCGGCGGCTCTGCCGGGGAGCGAGCTGCGGGCGGTGCGGGGCATGGGGCCGGTGCTGCGGGTGACCGTCGGGGCGGACTTCAAGGGGGACGTACGGAAGGTGCGGGCTGATGATCCGGCGCCGCAGGGGGAGGCCTCCCTGATGCGCGGAGACGAGAGGGTTTGCTGAGGGTTGCGTTTCGGCTGCGGGCCGGTGGGGACTGGTCGCACAGTTCCCCGCCCCCTGAAGGGGCGCCCCCTCAGTCCTCGAAGCCCTCCGCCGCCCTCCGCTCGCGCAGTTCCCTGATCTCCCGGCGCCGGGCCAGCCGGTGTGTCCGTCTGATCTGGGCCTCCTGATTGCGGCGGCGGTCCCGGTCCGTCTCCGGTATCACCTGCGGCACCCTGCGGGGCTTGCCGTCCGCGTCGACCGCCGCGAAGACCAGGTACGCCGAGCCGACCTGGGTCGCGGGCGTCGACTCGTTCCAGCGCTCGGCGAGGACCCGGACGCCGACCTCCATCGAGGTGCGGCCGGTCCAGTTGACCTGCGCCTTGACATGGACCAGGTCGCCGACGCGGACCGGCTCCAGGAACGCCATCTCGTCCATGGACGCGGTGACCGCGGGACCGCCCGAGTGACGGCCGGCGACCGCGCCCGCCGCGTCGTCGACGAGCTTCATGATCACACCGCCGTGCACCGTCCCGAGGAGGTTGGTGTCGGCGTGGGTCATGATGTGGCTCAGCGTGGTCCGCGAGGCGGACGTCGGCTTGCCGGGTATGTCGAGTTCCGCCTCGGGGGCCTGTTCTGTCATGGCCCCCACCTTATGCCGAAGCGACATTCGCGGAATTTGTGTCGGGTTCGCAACAGCGGTGACCTGATTTTCCGACGACCCTTGTCACCGGCACGGCCGCTGCCTGCACACTGGGGCCCATGAACGAATGGCCCCAGGGATCGTCGAACGACAACCGCGGCAACCGGTACGGACGCGGTAGCGCGGACGCGCAGCCTGAGGGCGCGCGCGTGATGCGCCAGGTGCGGCGCGGAGAACCGTCGGCGCCGCCGTACGGCAGCCCGCAGCAGGGCGGCGGCTACGGCGGGGTCCCGCAGCAGCCGTCGTACGGCAACGGCAACGGCAACGGGTACGACGGCGGTGCCGGGTACGACAGCTACGACAGCGGCTACAACACCGGCCAGGTCTACGGCGGCGGCCCCGGGGGCGGGGGACCCGGCGGCGAGTACGAGCGTGGACCGCGGCGGGCTCCGAACTGGCGCAAGCGGATCAAGTGGACGGCGATCGTCGTCCTCGGTGTGGTGATCGTCACGTCCGTCTCGACCTACTTCTGGGCCGACTCCAAGCTGCACCGGGACGTCGACCTGTCCAAGGTCATCGACCGCCCCGCGGCCGGCTCGGGCACCAACTACCTGATCGTCGGCTCCGACAGCCGCCAGGGCCTGTCCGACGCGCAGAAGAAGGAACTGCACACGGGTTCGGCCGAGGGCAAGCGCACGGACTCGATGATGATCCTGCACGTCGGCGACAACGGCGACACGCTGGTCTCGCTGCCGCGTGACTCGAACGTGGTGATCCCGTCGTACAAGGGGTCGACGTCCGGCAAGGTCTATCCGGCCACCGGCCGGACCACGAAGCTGAACGCGGCCTACGCCGAGGACGGCCCGACGCTCCTCGTCCGCACGGTCGAGTACAACACCGGCCTGCACATCGACCACTACGTGGAGATCGGCTTCGCCGGTTTCGCGAACATCGTGGACGCGGTCGGCGGGGTCACGATCGACATCGACAAGGGCTTCAAGGACAAGTACTCGGGCGCCGACTTCAAGGCGGGCAAGCAGACCCTGAACGGCGAGGAGGCCCTGGCCTTCGTCCGTACCCGGCACGCGTTCGCCACGTCCGACCTGCAGCGCACCAAGAACCAGCAGAAGTTCCTGGCGGCGCTGGCCCACCAGGTGGCCACTCCGGGGACGATCCTCAACCCCTTCAAGCTCTACCCCACGCTCGGCGCGGGCCTGGACTCGCTCACCGTCGACAAGGACATGAGCCTGTGGGACCTGGGCTCGATGTTCTTCGCGATGAAGAACGTCAACAGCGGCAACGGCAAGTCCATGAACATGCCGATCTCCGGCTCCACGGGCGGCAACCTCGTCTGGGACAAGGCGAAGGTCAAGACCCTGGTGGACGAGCTGAAGAACGACCAGACGGTCACCGTCAGCGGCAACTAGCGCCGGTCGCAGGCGCCTCAGGGGCACCCCGGCGGGGTGCCCCTGAGGCGTTTCGGGCCGGTGTCACATGGCCACGCCGGCCATCGAGCGGCACATCTCGGCGCAGCGGCGACACGCCTCCGCGCAGCGCTTCATCTGTGGGTCGTCCGGCATGGTCATACACGCCTCGGCGCACATGTCACAGGCTTTCGCGCACATCGCGCACATCTCGGGCGAGAGCGGCGAGCGCCGCATCATCACGTCGGCGCACATCCGGGTCATCTCGGAGCAGTCCATCAGCGCGCGCATGATCCGCATGTGGGCGGGGCCGCCCTCCATGGACATGCAGGAGCTCATGGTCTCCTCGCACATCGTGTGGGTGGCCATGCACATGTTGACGCATTCCTGCATCTGCTTGGACATGGCCGTCATGGGTCCGGTCTGGGTCATGGCTCCTCCAGGGGAGGGGGGAGGGCCCGGGGCGGGCCCCGTTCGCTTTCGTTCCTAAGCCCGACCGGCCGGTAGTGCCATTCGGGGCGGCCATGGAAAAGGCGCCCCGAGGGGCGCCCCTTCGCCGGATGCCGGTGCGGCTACGGCAGGTTGCGGGCCATGACGATCCGCTGGACCTGGTTGGTGCCCTCGTAGATCTGGGTGCTTTATAGGCCATACGGCTCTGACCTGTGCGAACACCCCTCCGAGAGGGGGTCTCCCCAGCATTTCCCCATGATCGTCAAGGGTCTCCGCAGGCAGGAGGTGCGCTGGAGGCACCTCTGTCAGTCGTGCGGTATACGAGCAGACCCGACGCAGGTTACGCGGTTTCCCGTTCCGTCAACCGTGATCGCTTGACCGGTGCGCCCGGCCCTCGGGAGCATCAACCCACATGCGGGGTACTGGCAGCGGACGGGAGAGGGGAACCCAGACTATGAAGGTCACCAAGCTGGTCAGCACGTGCGACATCAAGGACTGCCCGACGATCTACGCCACGGATCGCGGCACCCTCCTGGTACAGGGCGAGACACCGACCGACCACGGGCTTCAGATTCCCGCGCACGAAACCCTGGTCGAGATCCCGATGGAACTGATCCAGAAGGCCATCCGTGACAACCTCATCTAGGAGCCTCGGCGACCTCTTCGACGCGTTCGAGCGCGAGGCATTCCGGCTGGAAACCCTGGACGACTACAGCAAGTCCGGGAGCGTCGACGCCTATCAGGCTTTCCTGGCCGGGGAGCCACAGCCGGACGACTACAACGCGGGATGGGTCGAAGAACTACGCTCGCACACCGAGAAGGGGAAGCGGGTATACCGGGTCCATATCCTGTCCCGTCCGCTCACGGACTATCTCAGGTTCGAACTCGGCTGGGGCTACCACAAGAATGCGAGCGGGGGCGAAGAGTTCTTCATCCTCGACATCACCGACAAACCCAACCTCTTGGAGAACGTTCCGGATTTCTGGTTCTTCGACTCCGAATCCGTGGCCGTGATGAACTACGACGGAAGCGGAAAGTACCTGGGTTCGGAAGTGCTACCGCCGGAACGAACAGCGGAATTCACGCAGTACCGTGATGCGGCTCTCGCACACGCGGAACCGTTCACCGAATGGTGGGCCAAGTACGGGACGTGAACAGAGCACAGCTTGGAGCCGCGCTGCGGGCGCTGCGAGTGGCATCCGGCAAGGAAGCCAAAGCGGTGGCCCGCAGCGCCCTCATGTCTCCGTCCAAGCTGTCCAAGATCGAGAATGCGAAGCTGGCCCCCAGCGCGACGGACGTAGAGCGCATCCTGACCGCCATCGGCGTCTCGGACGAGGTCAAGGCGGAGTACGCGGAAGCCGCACGCGCGTCAGCGACGGAGGCGACGGCGTGGCGCCTGCTCAAGCGGATCGGGGTCCACAAGGGCCAGCAGGCGGCCAAGGCTCTGGAAGCCCAGATGTCTGTACTGCGACTGTTTCAACCCGCACTCGTTCCGGGCCTGCTCCAGACTCCCGAGTACATCCGGGCCATTCTGCAACGCCACAACCTGAGTGAAGACGCACTCACGCGAACGATCAATGGGAGACTCGAACGGCAAGCGGTTCTCTACGACAACGCAAAGTCGCTTCGCTTCGTCATCACCGAACCTGTTCTGCGCTGGCGCATCGTGCGACCGCAGATGATGGCTGCTCAGCTTGATCGCATCGTCTCTATTTCACGACTCTCACACGTGGACATCCGGATAGTCCCGCTGCGGGTTCAGCAACACGACATCGCAAATCATGCCTTCGTCATCCGTGACGACCGCATGGTGACCGTTGAAACCGTCCATGCCGAAGTCGTTGTTACGGACCCGCGAGATGTGAGTCTCTACGTTGATAAGTTCGAAGGATTCGAGCGATCCGCGCTGGCCGGTGACGAAATGCGGGATCTGATCGAAGGTATCCGCAACGACTTTTTGCGGGAACAGGAAACAGGCTAGAGGCGCGATCGTAGGCCGCCGAAGATGGGGGCCATGGTGAGCGACAGCAGGGCACATGGGACCGAAGCGGCTGATCATCTGGGCAGCAGCGAGGCCCGACAGTTTCTTTCCCGTCTCTCCGGAGCGTTCGGCGTTGGCGTCGTGCTCATGGTGCAGAAGAGCGACCCTGGCCCCGAAGGCGCGGACCTGGCGCCGAGTTCGGCTTTGCACTGGCCTCGGTGTGAGTGCGGGAGCCCGAAGTGTCCTGACTACAGGCCCCCGCCGAATAGCCCGTCAGCGGGACTGAGCGACAGAGTCGCCGCAGCCAACGCGCGCAGCCGCAGGGGCGGACTGTGAGCGTCAGAGCGGCCATGCGGTACGTGATGCACCGGATCACCGAGCATCCCGACACGGACGTGACGTTCGAGGCCGAGTGCCTGCACTGCGGTTGGAAAGCGACTCCCGCCGACGACTCGGCATCCGTCGACGTGGCGTGCATGAGCCACACGGGCCGGTCCGGGCACGCCGGTTTCCGGCGCATCCGGACCTCGTTCGCCATGGTCGTCCGCGCCGAGTGAGACACCGCCCCCTGCGGTGGAATCCCTGAACTCCCGCCCGGTATGGGCGGCGACGGTCAGTCATGGCCGTGATCAGTTGAGCAGGAAGGTGCAGTGATGCTGGACGGAAGTGATCTGTACGCGCTCGACATCAACGGGGCGTCGTTCGTGAAGGCATGCGGCGGCCCGTGCACCGAGGGGTGCGTGACCCTGGCCCGGATCGGCGACGACGCCTGGGCGGTCGGCGACAGCAAGCGGCCGGAGGCGCAGCCGCTGCGCTTCACCACGGAGGAACTGGACGCGGCCGGAATCGACCCGGCGCGCTTCGGCCTGAACGCCTGATCCTCCCCCCTCCCGTCAGTCGGGCCGGGTCCATCCCCCGTCCCTGGGTCCGGCCCGGCTGGCACCTCTCGAACGGGAACGACTCGTGCACCACCACGGCTACCTATGGACCGGCCCGAAAGAGCGCTTCGACCAGGAAGCACTACGTCGGCCCCCACACCCTGAGCCGCCCCCAGCCGGAAGCAGACCGGAACTGATTCAGCGGTACCGCGAGGTAGCCGCAGAGTTCCCCACTTCCGATCTGCCGCCACTGGAAACGGCGTACTGGCTGATCAAGCCCCGTTCCTTAGTTCGTGGCACGTGGGAGGAAGAGAAGGAGGCCGCGTCATGGCTCGGTGAGCGGCTGGCCGAGTACGCGCCCCGGTTCGCGTCGGACAGGAACCGTGATCCCTCGCGCCTGGGCAGACTGGTGAACGCTGCGGCCGAGCAACTGCACTCCGGTACCGATGTGTCGTACGGCTTCTACCTGGAGCGCCCCTCGTATCTGTCCCTGGCATTGGTGACGTGCTCTCCGAATCGCGCGAACGCCGATCTGGCCTGCCCAGTCGCATAGCCAAAGGAACAAAGAGGCCCCGGCCACAGAGGCCGGGGCTCATTCGGTTGATCAGAGCAGTGCTCGGAAGGGGTTGAAGTCTGCGAGCGGTTCTGGCCGCTCCGGTTCCGGCGCGTGCTCGGGGGTCTGCTTGGGCACCGGGCGGTAAGCGTCCAGCCGGACAACGGTGGCGCGGTTCTGTTCACGCTCCGCGCTGGCCGGCTGCGCCTCTGCGTGACGGGAACCGTCCCGCTTCCTGTCGCTGTCCGTGCTGGCCAGCTGCGGCACAGAGTCACCGGGACTGTCACCGCGGAGTGAGAAAACGGTGGCAGGTCGACCGGTCTTTCCGGCCCGTTCCACGGTCACCACGATTCCGGACAGTTCCTTGACCTCAGCCGCCGTCGCTCCCACATACGGGAGCACCTGAGAGGACGTAGCGCGTCCTCCGTGCATTTCGATCCGGGCCCGGACCTTGTCCTCAAGACTGAGCGGCTGTCGCTTCACCTTCGGGGAGGTGGCCCCCTTGGTGATGCGCACGGCGTCCTGGACCGACCGGCGAACCAGGGTGAAGGCGGCGGACAGCATCTCTTCCGTGATCGCCTCCGAGCACTCCGACGCTGCCAGGCAGGCCGCAACCCTGAGCGTCTGTTCTGCCGTGCGCTCGATGAACACTGCCTGCCCCTCGGGCAGGGTCTCACCCAGGATGCGGGCGTACCGGCGCACGATCCGCCACAACGGCCGGGCGTCCTCCCCGAGCGTGATCACTCGCGGCCGGGCCGTGGCCCACCCGTAAGCGTCGGCCAACTCTCGCCCGTCCACCTCGGGCAGGCTCACCCGGTCGTCGTCCAAGAGCGGGACCGACCCGAGCAGGAAGGGAAGGATGCGGTTGTACGAGCCACCGGCCGCTTCCGACTCTCCTACGTACTTCGACCAGTCAGACGGGGTGACGTGACAGTGCAGGACCATGGCGGGGTCGCGGATCTCTTGTGCCTCATCCTTGGTGGTGTTCCGCAGCGTCGCACCGTCCCATGCCGTCCGCAGCTTGGTCGTGAACGATGCGTCCCGCTTCACCCTGCGGAGCACTTCCGACCACTCTTCTTCGACCACCAGAGTCCCGCACGTCCCGCCCGTGCTCGGTCTCTGCCGTCGCTTCCTGCTGCTCCCACAAGTGGTTGACCATGCTTGCCCCGGAAGTGATCCCGGACGTGGTGTGCGTGGCCAGGAAACGGCCCAATGCCTTGTCCAGGACGTGATGAGCGGCACGGAGCGCAGTCCCCTTGCCCCTGCCCGTCCCGGCCACCAGAGCGGACCACAGCAGCACGGGACGGGCGTTTCCACGGGATGACACCTTGACTGTGCCACCGATGGCAGCCGACCAAAACGGCAGCGCCGCCACGTACACCCCCAAGGGGTCCGCTTCCAGGAAGGGGGCGATTCTGCGGACCGAGCGACCGATGGGACCGTACAGAACGGGGGTGCTCACAATGCCTCTATCTCAAGAAGGGTTAGTTGGGTGGCCTCTGGCCGGGGAAGCCGGGCGCACTCGGCGCCCGGCACTGCGGGGGCGACGGTTACGCCGCTGCCGCTTTTCCCTCGGATGCGTCTCGGTGTGCCAGCTCGTATCCGTGCCTCACGTGCATCGGAATTCGACCCTTGGCAGGTACGGCGTAGCCGTTCTCTCGCGCCCACGCCCGGACGGCACGGTTACGCTCCCGCTCACTCATCCCCGAGCGGTCGACCTTGGCAGGCTCCGGAAGCGGGTCACCACCGACCAACTCACCCGAGCGAACAGCCGACTTGAAACGCCCCGGCACCCGCACGTCCATCACAGGGATGCCACGCTCGGAAGCGTCACGGAGCTTGGTGGCGTTCCGGTCGCCACCCTCACCCAGGACTAGCAGGACCGTGCTGTCATCGGCACGACCGACCACCTGATAGCCCAGGTTGCGCACCGCTTCCCGCGCGTCGTCCCACTCGTACCCGGGCACCTCACCAGCGATCATCACGGATGGGCCAGGCTCCCCCATGGGTGCCGCTTCCGGCTCCGGCTCCGGCTCCGGCTCCGAGACAGGCTCAACAACAGGCAGGGACGCAGGCTCAGTCGGCGTGACCTCGTTGCCAGCCGGTGCGCCCAGCGCGTCACAGAGGTACCGGCCGAACGACACATCGTGTTCAAGGCAGAGATGCCACGTTTCCTTGCCCAGTGTCAGCGCTGAAGTGGCCTCAACCTCAGAGCCGTCACGCGCAATGTGCGCATCGCAAAAGGTGTACTCAACCGGCACAAGCACCGTCTTACGCATAGCGCTGCATTCCTTTGATGGGGCGAAAGTGTCAGCGAGTGTCCGGAGCGCTGCTCTGACGGCCTCCCCGCTTGACTTCTATTCTTCCGCACCCCTATCACGGAACGATAACTAACGAATAACTGACACATTACTCAATATGGGGGTAATGGTAATTAGATAAAGAATAGGACCCACCGGGGGTGCCTCCCTTCGACCGCGTTCGCCAATCAAATCCCCAAATCCTCGGAACGGCACACATGACACTTCTTCGGCTAGTGCTTCAATTCGTCGCCCCACGGTTTAGAGTTGGCGTTCAGTCGCCACCCGATGTGAATAGCAAATTCCTCGACACATTCCGAGCACTGGGGCTCACCCCATGGGCACTCATATCCCGCCCGGTGTGTGCCGTCATGCGTTCCTGCCGCCCCGGCCTTGGCTGCTCTCCTGCTCACTCGTCTCCTTCGAAGGTCCATCCCAGCCGCTTCATGCCATCGGCGGTCAGGCCCAGGGCGGTAGCCAGCTGTCGGTATTCCGTCAGGTGATCTCGGGTGGCGGTTCCGTCGAGGATTTTCCCGTAATAGGTGAGCATGACTGCCACAGTCGGGACGTAGGACTCATCCCATCGTGCAGCCTGCGGACTATTCCACCATTGCTGCCATTGCTCAGATTCGGCATTCGACCAATCCCTCACGGAAGGCAGATCCGGAACGGGAAGGCCGTGGCCGTTCGGTAGCACATCCAGGCCCTTGTATCGGGAGTGCGGCGAGTTAGGGTTACGCATTTTTGGCATGGACTCTCCGGTTTCCGTTACGCGCCGTCGACGGCCGGCGGAGGCTTCTGGTCGACGGACAGTGAGAAGAACGGGCCCCCACTGGTCAGCAGAGGCCCGAACAAATGAATGATCAGGAAGTGGGCCAGGTGACAGCCTCCTTGACGATTCCCTTGGTCGGCTTGGACTCGTCAAAGGTGTTGTCTGTCTTCTTGGTGTCCAGTTCCGGATACCGCACGATCTTCCCGCCGTACAGGTGCAGGGTGTCGATGTAGTCGGCCCGGTACTTCTCAGACTGTCCCTCACGGAATCCCGTGAACTGGCTTGCGTAAGTGGCGAATTCAGAGTGACCCGCCACGATGTCCACACCGACAGGCATGGCCGTAGTTGTCAGAATGGTGAACCCGGCAAGCCGAGCAACTACACCATTGGCAGTGACACCGCCTTCGCCGTACGCGGCAGCGTTAGCGACCGAGGGGTGTTCGATGAGATACCGCTTCACCTTCGGCGAAACGACCACGTAGCGGCCTGCCGGAATGTCGTTGTCGTCCAAGGCAAGCATCATGTCCAGGGTCGCGCTGTAAAGGCTCTGGGGGATGTTGCCAGCGGTCGGCACGATGGCCGGAAGCGCCGTCGCTCCGGTCGCGATGATGTTGCCCATGAAGGTGTCAGCCTCGCGGGCCAGCGCTCGAATCATCTGCTGATTGATCGGCGAGCCAAGGCCCCCAGCCAACTGCACCCGTTCTGCATCTTCGATGAGAACCTGAAGGTACTTCGCCTCAGTAATCGTCAGCGCCTGGTCCACGGTTTCCGGCCGCTGGGCAGTCATGCCGTCAGCGATCGTGTAATCACCTACAGTCGGCCGAAGAAGGCTATTGATGTGGACGACATCACCCTTCTGCCGGATCTCCCCTTCATACTTGTTGTTGCTGCAAATCGGAGAGGCCCAGACCAGTAGAGGGTCAAACTGGGCGAGTAGGTCAGCATCCCAAATCTCAGGGATAAAAGTGGTGGAGCCGGGGTTCTGGTAGCCAAGGGTCATATGAGTACTCCTAGTTATCGCTTACGAACGTCGAGAGAAACACGGCGACGCTCCAGAATCGGGCTGCCGTCGCGATTGTGCCCGGCCCCGACAAGTTGGGGAAACGTCGGGTCCTTGGGCTTGAAAGGCGCCAGGGCCTTATCCATGGCTTCAGCCGATGGCTTGCCGTCTTCGCTTAGCAATTTTGAGGCATCTAGGTAATCGGCGAAACCATCGGGGAGATTGATTCCAGCCTGGGCGGCATGGCCCTTAAGTTCCGCCCGCGCCAACTTCGCCGCATACTCCCGCTCGACCTCAGCCCGAACAGAATGGGAGGGATCGGCCGGCGTGGCCTCGGAAATCTGTTCCGTGTCGCTCATGGCGGCACCTCCTAGAGAACTAATTAACGTGAAAGGAAGAAGTGGAGAGAAGGGCCGCCTAAGAGCGGCCCTATACCTCACAAGAGGACAACGTAAGAGAAGACACTGCCCCCCTTACCCCCCACTTTGAACGATGCAAGCAGGAAGCAAGGGGAGGAGTGTTTCTCTACGCTGCCCCTCTCACAGGGAGGTGTCCGCAGAGCCTCATAACGACTTAGGAACTGCCCGGCCGCTAGACCGTGCCAGAGGCACACCGCCGAGTGTGCATGGCCCCAGAGGTATGACCCTCCACCGTTCTGAATTAATGCGACACAGCGGGGGTCGCCTTGAAACGACCCCACGTCTGTCACGTCCCTGTGGTGTTGATCCGGCCCCACAACTCGCGGTAGCCAGAGAGGTCCTGTTCCTTAAGGCCGTCGAAGTCGTACACGAGGTTCCTGTTCCGCCCCACTTGGATTCCGGCATACCGCAATCGCCGTGTGCGGGCCTTGGCTGCCTTCTGGTGTTCCTGGCAGCGCTTACGGGGGCGCCCGGGCTTCCGTGGCGCCTGCGAGGCGTACAGAGGCTCACGGCATCCGGACCACTGGCATGAATCCGGTGGATAGTTCCGACGCTCCACCATGAAGCCGGAACCGTGCTTTTCCCCCGCTTCCTCTGCTTCAGAAAGCAGGGCGAGCAATTCGCCGTAGTGGTCGGGTTCCTCTGCGCCGGGGCGTTCCCTCATGAGGGATTGCAAGTCGCGATGAGCCAACTCCGGATCGAAGGCAGGAAGTGCCGCCACGATGGGGACCCAACTCAAAGGAACCATCCCAGTGTGCGCCGCTGCTATTCGCTCGAACTCCGACTCCTCTCGCTCCGGCCAGAGGCCCGGCCATGTCTCCCGGGCCTCGTCTCCCGCCGCTTCCAACAGTGCATCCGCACACTGTTCCAGTTCGACCTGTCCGGGTTCATCCGGAGGCGGGATGGTCCGAGTCATGAAGTCCTCTCAGCAAATAAAAACCCCCGAATTACCTCGGGGGCGCGGACGCTTGTCTCAGTTCTTCAGTTCTGGTCGTCCAGCCACTTTTCCAATTCAGCCGGTCGGCACCGGAGCGACTGGCCGACCTTTCGAAAAGGAATCTGCTCGGCCTTCCAGTTTCCGTATATCCACGACCGGGGCTTGTTCAGGTAGTCGGCCACATCGTCTACCGTCATCAGCTTTGCGCGCATTGATCCCCTAAAAGAAAAACCCCCAGTTCCCTGGGGGGTAGTTGTGTGCACTTTCCGTAGTGGCGAATTCAGTTCTGACCGTCATCAGATTCAGTGAAGGCCGCCAGCGCCTTCGTGGCTTTCTCTGTCAGCTCACCGCCAGCTTTGCCCGCAACTGTGGTCAGATATCCCTCTCGCCTCGCGCGCTTGAGATGGTCCTTCACCGTCTCGGGGCGGCGGCCGATGAGCCGCGCCAGCCACGGAACAGGCGCCGGAGCGCCCAAGTCGGCCATGGTCTTGTAGGTCACGGCCAACATGGCCAAGTAGGGCTCTGACACACCCTCATTGGCTAGCAGTAGGCCCGCCGACGCTCCCGCTTGCTCGACCTTCGCTGTCACCTCCTCCATGCCCTGTTGCAGTTCAGGTGCCGTCTCCGCCAGCTTCATGGCCGCCGCCAGGTCGAGCCTGCGCAGCACGGTCGTGGAGATCCCGCGCGCCACGTCCCGAGTTGCGGCGCCTTCTGCCGCCTCAACCGTGATCCGCTGCGGCCCCCCGGTGATCGGTCCAGTCGGCCACCACATTCGGATCACCCAGGCCCCTTGCCCTTGGGTGATCTCGAACCCGCTCTCATTCGCTTCCATGATTCCGAAGGTACCACACAGGGTGTGCCACCCCGTGTTGACAACCTAGGGTGGGCCGTGAGCAGACTTGAGATGCCGGTGGTTGACCGGCGCGACGGCGGGATGGTCCCGCAGGTCGGCAACAGCAAGTGGGGGGGCTGCCTCAGTGGCAAGGGCCTGGGTCGCACGATCGACGGACGACCCGAAGAAGTGGACGACGTTTTGGTACGACCCCGACGGCAAGCAGCGTCAGAAGACCTTCGGTACCAAGGCGCGAGCTGACGACCACCGCAAGCGCAAGGAACAGGAACTGGACGCTGGGACCTACCTGGACGACCGGTTGGGCAAGCAGCCTGTGACGGCCGTATGGGAGCAGTGGACGAATCAAAGGAAGCTGGAAAACAGCACCAAGAAGCAATACCGGTCCATCCAGAGAACGACCCTTGAGCCGTTCTTCAAGGCCCGTTCCATCGTGTCCCTGAAAGTCGCAGATGTTGAGCAGTGGCTCTTGTGGATGGAGCAGGACCGCAAGCTGTCCGCCCGCACACGGCGTCAGCGGTTCTCGTTCTTCTCCGGGATGATGGACTGGGCCGTTGCCAACGAGATCATCGGCCGGAACCCGTGCAAGAGGGTCAAGGGCGCAGGGAGCCGCGCCAAGGAGATCCGGGAGCAGAAGAGCACCGCAAGGCGGCTCACGACGCGGGAAGTTCTGGCGATGTTGGATGCCGCTCCTCCGCGATACCGCGCGATGCTGTGGCTCATGGCTGGGTGCGGTCTGCGGCTGGGCGAGGCCATGGCTGTGTCCCGCGATCAGATCGACTTCAAGGCCGAAACGCTTCGCGTCGACTTCCAGATTGCGGAGGACGGAGACACCGAGTCGGGGAAGAACAGCGCGATCCAGCGTCGGCACATCAAGGCTCGTGACGAAGGCGAGCCAGGGCGTTCCGTCCCCCTCCCGCCGAACGTCGCATTCGAGTTGCGGCGGCACATCAGGAACCACGGCGTTTGGGGGCCAGAGCGGCTTCTCTTCCCCAACGTGACGCGGACTGGCTACCTCTACGCGTCGTACTTCTACCCGAAGATCTGGATGGAGGCCCTGAGCAAGGGACAGGTGAAGTACTGCAAGGCGCACTCGCTCCGGCACTACTACGGGTCGCGGCTGCTGTACGCCGGAGTCCCTAAGAACGACGTGGCCGACTGGATGGGCCACAGCAGTACGGACGTGCTGAGGGAGCACTACCACTACATCTTCGAAGGAGCCGAGCAGCGTGGCCGGGCCGCCATGGCAACGATGCTGACGCCCGGCGCCGACGACCCGACGGAGGCGTCAGAGGTCGCCTGATCCGCGTACGACAACAGCCCCCGGCGTCACGCCGGGGGCTGTGTTGTTTGTGCAGGTCAGTGGCCGTTTTCAGCCCGACGTCTGCCCAGGATTCCCCCAGCATGACGCCCAGGAACGGCCCTGATCGGGCCGCAACGGACGGAAACCCGAGGGTGCCCCTCCGGACCGTCGAAACAGCTCCTGACCTGCAAAAACCCTGCTAGGGAAGGTTCCTTGCCATCACGATCCGCTGAACTTGGTTCGTGCCCTCATAAATCTGGGTGATCTTCGCGTCGCGCATCATGCGTTCGACCGGGTAGTCACGGGTGTAGCCGTAGCCGCCGAGCAGCTGGACGGCGTCCGTGGTGACCTCCATCGCCACGTCGGAGGCGAAGCACTTGGCCGCCGCGCCCTGGAAGGTGAGGTCGGCGTCGCCGCGCTCGGAGGCGGCCGCGGCCTGGTAGGTGAGGGCGCGGGCGGCGGCGATCTTCATGGCCATGTCGGCGAGCATGAACTGGATGCCCTGGAAGTCGCCGATCGGCTTGCCGAACTGCTTGCGCTCCTGGACGTAGCCCTTGGCGTAGTCGAGGGCGCCCTGGGCGACACCGAGGGCCTGGGCGGCAATGGTGATCCGGGTGTGGTCCAGGGTCTTCATCGCGGTGGCGAAGCCGGTGCCCTCGTCGCCGATCATGCGGTCGGCGGGGATGCGGACGTTGTCGAGGTAGACCTCGCGGGTCGGCGAGCCCTTGATGCCGAGCTTCTTCTCCGGGGCGCCGAAGGAGACGCCCTCGTCGGCCTTCTCGACGACGAACGCGGAGATCCCCTTGGTGCGCTTGGCCGGGTCGGTGACCGCCATGACCGTGTAGTAGTCGGAGACGCCCGCGTTGGTGATCCAGCGCTTCACGCCGTTGAGGACGTAGTGGTCGCCGTCGCGGACCGCCTTCGTCGTCATGCCGCCCGCATCCGAGCCCGCCTCCGGCTCGGAGAGGCAGTACGAGAACATCGCGTCGCCCTTGGCCAGCGGCGCGAGGTACTTCTTCTTCAGGTCCTCGGAACCGGAGAGGATCACCGGCAGCGAACCCAGCTTGTTCACGGCCGGGATGAGGGAGGAGGAGACACAGGCGCGGGCGACCTCCTCGATCACGATGACCGTGGCGAGCGCGTCGGCCCCGGCCCCGCCGTACTCCTCGGGCACGTGCACCGCGTGCAGGTCGTTGGCGACCAGGGCGTCGAGCGCCTCCTGTGGGAAGCGGGCCTCCTCGTCCACCGCGGCGGCGTACGGGGCGATCTTCGCCTCGACCAGCGCGCGGACGACGTCACGGAGCATGTCGTGCTCCTCGGACGGGCGGTACAGGTCGAAGTCAGCCGATCCGGCCAAGGTCTCTCACTCCAGACGCAGTGGTGCTGACGCTAATTACTGTTAAGTAACTCAAAGTTTAGAGCGCGGCCCACGGATAGGTCACGTGAGCTTGGCGACAGCGGGAAAGTTGCCCGGAACACGGCCCGGTTATGCTCGGGCCGCAGCCCGCACCCACGTCCCCGAGCTGGAGCATCCATGAGCCTCAAGATCACCGTGATCGGCACCGGCTATCTCGGCGCCACCCATGCCGCGGCCATGGCCGAGCTGGGCTTCGAGGTGCTCGGTCTCGATGTCGTGCCCGAGAAGATCGCGATGCTGGAGCGCGGCGAGACCCCGATGTACGAGCCGGGGCTCGACGAGTTGCTGCGCAGGCACGTGGCCGGCTTCGAGGGCTCCAGCGGGCGGCTGCGCTTCACCACCGACTGGGCCGAGGTCGGCGCGTTCGGCGACGTCCACTTCGTCTGTGTGAACACCCCGCAGAAACACGGGGAGTACGCGTGCGACATGTCGTACGTCGACTCCGCGATCGCGTCGCTGGCCCCGCATCTCACCAGGCCCGCGCTGGTCGTCGGCAAGTCGACGGTGCCGGTCGGCTCGGCGGAGCGGCTGGCCGCGTACCTCGCGGAGAACGCGCCCGCCGGGGCCGATGCCGAGCTGGCCTGGAACCCGGAGTTCCTGCGCGAGGGCCTCGCCGTCCAGGACACCCTGCACCCCGACCGGCTCGTGGTCGGCGTGCGCAGCGAGCGCGCCGAGAAGCTGCTGCGCGAGGTGTACGCGACGCCGTTGGGCGAGGGCACGCCGTTCGTGGTGACCGACTTCCCGACGGCCGAGCTGGTGAAGACCTCGGCGAACTCCTTCCTCGCCACGAAGATCTCGTTCATCAACGCGATGGCGGAGGTGTGCGAGGCCGCGGGCGGTGACGTGGTCAAGCTGGCGGAGGCGATCGGGTACGACGACCGGATCGGGAAGAAGTTCCTGCGCGCCGGGATCGGCTTCGGCGGCGGCTGCCTGCCGAAGGACATCCGGGCGTTCATGGCACGGGCCGGCGAGCTCGGCGCCGACCAGGCGCTGACCTTCCTGCGCGAGATCGACTCCATCAACATGCGGCGCCGGGGGCAGATGGTCGAGATGGCCCGGGAGGCGCTGGGCGGGGGGTCGTTCCTCGGGAAGCGGGTCGCGGTGCTCGGCGCGACGTTCAAGCCGGACTCCGACGACGTGCGGGACTCGCCTGCGCTGAACGTGGCGGGGCAGATCCATCTGCAGGGCGGGCAGGTGACGGTGTACGACCCGAAGGGGATGGACAACGCCCGGCGGTTGTTCCCGACGCTCGGCTACGCCGTCAGCGCCGAGAAGTGTGTGCGGGGCGCTGATGTGGTGCTGCATCTGACGGAGTGGCGGGAGTTCCGGGAGCTGGATCCGGCGGCGCTGGGAGAGGTGGCCGCGGAGAAGGTGATCCTCGACGGGCGTAATGCGCTGGAGCCCGAGATCTGGCGACGCGCTGGATGGACCTATCGCGCCATGGGGCGTCCGACCGCGTAAGTCTGCGGGTGGGTGGGGGCTGAGCGCGCCCACGCGGCGGTAGCCGCATATTCAATACAGCCCCGCGCCCCTGACGGGGCGCTCCAGTGCGGGGCGCTTTATAGAACCGGACGACACCGGTTCGGCCGAGGCTCAGTCGGCCGAACCGGTGTCTTGTTGCATTCTGCACCACGCGGCACAGGCGTGGTCGGTGAACTGTCTGTGTGTTACCGGTCCTTGGAACGGTAACGGCGCATCTTCGCGCGGGCCCCGCACACCTGCATCGAGCACCAGCGGCCGCGTCCCGCCGGGCTGCGGTCGTAGTACGCCCAGTGGCAGGTGTCGGACTCGCAGGCCTTGAGGCGCGTCCAGGTGCCCTCGACCAGGGCGGCGGCGACGGCCGCGGCGATCCGGGAGAGCAGGGGGGCGGGGTCGGCGGGGGCCAGGGCCGCCGAGCCGTCGGCCGGGTCGACGGTGACGAGGAGAGGGGCGTCGGCCAGCAGCTCGCCCAGCGGGGTCACCTCGCGGTGCGGCGGGTGGCCTGCGTGGGCGAGGAGCGCGGCGCGCAGGGACTCGCGCAGGTCCCTGGCGGGCGGGAGCCCGGCCTCCGTGATGCCGAGGCGCGCCCTGCCGTCCGCCGTGTCGAGCGTGTCGGCGCCCGATTCGAGGTCCAGCGTGTTCACCAGGGCCTCGACCAGGGCCAGGCCGCCCGGCGCGGGCGATCTCTCACTCATCCCTGCAAGTTACCTCCCGAATTCGGTTGCGACGTTACCTCCGGCACGGGACCATGCGGTAACGGTTACTGGTTACCCGCCTTTGAGGGTAACTCCGGCTTCGAGGAGGAAGTCATGGCTCTCGCCAAGCTCGGTGTCGTCGTCCTGGACTGTCCCGACCCGTCCGCGCTCGCCGGTTTCTACGCCGGGGTGCTGGGCGGCAGCGTCGAGGGGGACGGTGACTGGGTGGATCTGGACGTGCCCGGCGGGCAGGCGCTGGCGTTCCAGCGGGCGCCCGGTTTCGTGGCGCCGGCATGGCCCGCGCCGGACGACTCGCAGCAGTTCCATCTGGACCTGGTGGTGGAGGATCTGGACGTGGCCGAGAAGGGGGTGCTGGAGCTGGGCGCGAAGCCGCTGGACACGGCGGACCGGGCGCGCGGCTTCCGTGTGTACGCCGACCCGGCGGGGCACCCGTTCTGTCTCTGCGCCGGCTGAGAGAGGGAGGACTCATGGCGTCCGTCGCCCGCTTGCGCAACGTAGTGATCGACTGTCCCGACCCGCACGCGCTGGCCGCCTTCTACGCGGCCGTCGTCGGCGGCGACCTGGTGGCCGAGGAGGACGACTGGGTCGTACTGAGGCTGCCGGACGGGCTGCGGCTGGGCTTCCAGCTGGCGGAGGGGTACACGCCGCCCGAGTGGCCGCGGGCCGACCACGGCTCGCAGCAGTTCCATCTCGACTTCGACGCGGGCCCGACGTGGGAGGACGTCGACGCGGCGGAGAAGAAGGTGCTGGCGCTGGGGGCGCGGCTGCTGCGGCGGGAGGAGGACCCGGTGGCGGAGGACTTCCGGGTGTTCGCCGACCCGGCCGGGCACCCCTTCTGCCTCTGCCGGATCGACTGACCGGGCCCTGACCGACCGAACCTCGGCCGGTCAGGCCTCCGCGTCGGCCGGGCGGGGTGGGGTCGGTTCTCTGCGGCGCTGGGTCGCGCGGGCGGTGAAGTCGGCGCTGCGCAGCACCCGCTGGACGTTTCCCCAGGTCAGCAGGGACAGTTCGGTCTCCGACCAGCCGCGCCGGAGCAGTTCGGCGATCAGATGGGGGTAGCGGGAGGTGTCGGCGAGGTCGCGGGGGTGGGCGGCGCCGGAGTCGTAGGTGCCGGACAGGGCGACGCACTCGGGTCCCGCGACCGTACGGACGTGGTCGAGGTGGGCGGCGACGTCCCGGGCGGTCGCCCCGGTCTGCTCGGCGATCAGCGGCACCATGCACAGGCCCTTGTGCTCGCCGAGCCGGGCGAGCAGTTCGTCGGAGAGGTTGGCGGGGTGGCTGCGTACGGCCGCGGCGGCGGAGCGGGTGCACAGGACCGGCGTCTTGGAGAGGGCGAGCACCCGGGCCAGGGTGGCCTCCGGGGCGCCGGTCAGGTCGGCGAGCACGCCGAGCCGGTTCATCTCGCGGACCACCTCCTCGCCGAACCGGGTCAGCCCCTCCTCCCCCGCCCAGGCGGCACCGGCGAGGCTGAGCACGCGCAGCCCGAGGGAGTGCAGGACGCGCAGGATGCCGAGGGAGTCGTCGAGGGCGGCGGCGGAGGCGGGGCCGAGCACGACGGCCACCCGGCCACAGTGGCGGGCGTCGATGACCTGTCCGGCGGTGCGTACCAGCCGCAGCCCCTCCGGATGTGCCTCGACCACCCGGCGGGCCAGGTCCAGCTGCTCCAGCGTGGCGCCCACGGCCCGGTCCGCCTGCGCCTCCCGCGGGAGATGCAGCGACCAGAACAGCGCGCCCACATGCCCCTCGCGCAGCCGGGGCACGTCCGTGTCCACGGCTGTCTCGCCCAGTTCCAGGTCGTACCAGGGCAGCGGTTCCAGCGCCCGGGGCAGCCCGCTGTAGCCGTCCGCGACCGGATGCGCGGTCAGCAGGGCACGGGCACGCTCCAGGCTCTCGGTGCCGGACTCCGCCGGGAACGGGTCGTCCGGAAGGCAGTCCACCTCGCCGACCTCGGTCGTGGTCGGGATGTGGTCCTGGAGGTCGGCCATGGCGGGCTCCGTACGTCGTCGTGAGCTACGTCGTGAAGGGGCTGTAGCCCACCGTCGCACGCCCGCCCGGGAGGGTTCCTGGTGGACGGGGCGTTCGGGGGTACGTCCCCCGAACGCCCCGCTCGTCTCTCCCGGCCTCCCTGCCGATCAGTCCCCGTCGCCGTCCAGCGACTCGATCGTGGCGTTGGAGGGCCCCCGCGTCCCCTGGAGGTCGCGGGCCACGTCCTCCGCCGCGCCCAGCACCCGTACCGCGTTCTGCCAGGTGAGCTTGGCCAGGTCGGGCCTGGACCAGCCGCGGTCGAGGAGTTCGGCGATGAGGTTGGGGTAGCCGGAGACGTCGTTCAGGCCGTCGGGGGTGAAGGCCGTGCCGTCGTAGTCGCCGCCGATGCCGAGGTGGTCGATGCCGGCGGCCTCGCGCATGTGGTCGAGGTGGTCGGCGACCGTGGCCGCCGTCGCGATCGGGCGCGGTGTGGTCTCCTCGAAGGCCCGGTGGACCTTCATCGCCTCCTCGGTCGTGTCGAGGTGGTGGAAGCCGTGGGCGCGCATGTTGTCGTCGGCCGCCGCCGTCCAGTCGACGGCCGCCTGGAGGACGAACTTCGGTACGAACGTCACCATCGCCATGCCGCCGTTGGCCGCGAGGCGTCCGAGGACGTCGTCCGGGATGTTGCGGGGGTGGTCGCAGACGGCCCGGGAGGAGGAGTGGGAGAAGATCACCGGGGCGGTGGACGTGTCGAGGGCCGCCCGCATGGTCGTGGCCGCCACATGGGAGAGGTCGACCAGCATGCCCAGGCGGTTCATCTCCCGCACGACCTCGCGGCCGAAGGCGGACAGGCCGCCGACGCCCGGCTCGTCGGTCGCCGAGTCCGCCCAGTCGTTGTTGTCGTTGTGGGTGAGCGTCATGTAGCGGACGCCGAGGGCGTACAGGCCGCGCAGGGTGCCCAGCGAGTTGTCGATCGAGTGGCCGCCCTCCGCTCCCATGAGGGAGGCGATACGGCCCTCGGCGCGCGCCGCCTCCATGTCCGCGGCGGTCAGCGCGGCCCGCAGGGCGTCCGGGTGACGGGCGATCAGCTGCCGTACGCAGTCGATCTGTTCGAGGGTCGCCGGGACCGCGCCCGGCAGGTCCGAGCGGACGTACACCGACCAGTACTGCGCCCCGACCCCGCCCTCGCGCAGGCGCGGGATGTCGGTGTGCAGGTGTGCGTTCTGGTGGGTGGCGATGTCGCGTGCGTCGAGGTCGTAGCGGACCTGCTCGCGCAGTGCGTACGGCAGGTCGTTGTGGCCGTCGACGACCGGGAACTCGCGCAGCAGGGACCGGGCTTCGTCGAGAGAGGTCATTGCGTGTTACTTCCCGGAGCCCTACTTGCCGAAGCCGAAGCCGTCCGAGCCTTCGACCTTGGCGCGCAGCCGCTTGCCCTTCTCGGTGGCCTGGTCGTTGAGTTCCTGCTGGAAGTCGCGCATCTTCTGCAGCAGTTCCTCGTCGTGCGCGGCGAGGATCCGGGCGGCCAGCAGACCCGCGTTGCGGGCGCCGGCGACCGAGACCGTGGCGACCGGGACGCCGGCCGGCATCTGCACGATGGAGAGCAGGGAATCCATGCCGTCGAGGTACTTCAGCGGGACCGGGACGCCGATGACCGGGAGCGGGGTGACGGAGGCGAGCATGCCCGGGAGGTGGGCCGCTCCCCCGGCACCCGCGATGATCACCTTCAGCCCGCGCTCGGCGGCCCGCTCGCCGTACGTCACCATCTCGCGCGGCATGCGGTGCGCGGAGACGACGTCGACCTCGTACTCGATCTCGAACTCGTCGAGGGCCTTGGCGGCGGCCTCCATGACGGGCCAGTCGGAGTCGGATCCCATCACGATGCCCACGACGGGGCCAACGGCGGTGCTCATTCGGTGATCGTGCCTCTCAGGTAGCCGGCAGCGTGACGTGCGCGCTCGAGAACGTCGTCCAGGTCGTCGCCGTAGGTGTTGACGTGACCGACCTTGCGGCCGGGCTTCACGTCCTTGCCGTACATGTGGATCTTCAGTTTGGGGTCGCGGGCCATGCAGTGCAGGTACGCGGAGTACATGTCCGGGTAGTCGCCGCCCAGGACGTTGACCATGACCGTCCACCTGGCACGCGGGCGCGGGTCGCCCAGGGGCAGGTCGAGGACCGCCCGCACGTGGTTCGCGAACTGGCTCGTGATCGCGCCGTCCTGGGTCCAGTGGCCCGAGTTGTGCGGGCGCATCGCCAGTTCGTTGACGAGGATGCGGCCGTCGCGGGTCTGGAACAGCTCGACGGCGAGGTGGCCGACGACCCCCAGCTCCTTGGCGATCCGCAGGGCCATCTCCTCGGCCCGCAGGGCGAGGTCCTCGTCCAGGTCGGGCGCGGGCGCGATCACGGTGTCACAGACGCCGTCGACCTGCCGGGACTCGACCACCGGGTAGGCGACGGCCTGACCGTGCGGGGAGCGGACGACGTTGGCGGCGAGCTCGCGGACGTAGTCGACCTTCTCCTCGGCGAGGACGGGCACGCCGGCCCGGAAGGGGTCGGTGGCCTCCTCGGCGGTCTCGACGACCCACACGCCCTTGCCGTCGTAGCCGCCGCGGACGGTCTTCAGGACGACGGGGAAACCGTCGCCCTCGGCCGCGAACCGGACCACGTCCTCCTGGTCGGCCACGATCCGGTGCCGCGGGCACGGGATGCCGATCGCGTCGAGCTTCGCCCGCATCACGCCCTTGTCCTGGGCGTGCACCAGCGCGTCGGGACCGGGGCGCACGGGGATGCCGTCCGCCTCCAGGGCCCGCAGATGCTCGGTGGGCACGTGCTCGTGATCGAAGGTGATCACGTCACAGCCGCGCGCGAACTCACGCAGCGTGTCCAGGTCGCGGTAGTCGCCGATGACGACATCGCTCACCACCTGGGCCGCGGAGTCCTGAGGGGTGTCACTGAGGAGCTTGAACCTGATGCCCAGCGGGATGCCCGCCTCGTGCGTCATACGCGCGAGCTGACCCCCGCCGACCATGCCGACTACCGGGAACGTCACGCCCCCAGGGTATCGGCAGCGCCGCAGTGGCCGGATTCCGCGCCCACGACCAGGGCTCTTACCTGCCGCTTCAGCGCCTCTTGCCCCGCTTTTCCCGCGGTTTTCCGGTGCTCTTTCCAAGCTGTTTCCGACCTGTGTCGCCATCCACAGGCGGGCGCCATACTGGGCCGTTAGCATGGCGGAGTTGGCCTAAACCTACGGACGGGAGCCCGCACGACCATGGAACATCGTTCCTCGGGGCTGCAACGGCTCGTACGCGAGGTCGCCAAGTTCGGCGCCGTCGGCGGAGCCGGGATTCTCGTCAATCTCGGCGTCTTCAACCTGCTCCGGCATGCCACCGGCCTGCAGGTGGTGCGGGCGAGCGTCATAGCGACCGTCGTCGCCATCGTCTTCAACTACGTCGGCTTCCGCTACTGGACGTACCGGGACCGTGACAAGCACGGCCGCACCAAGGAACTCACGCTGTTCCTGCTGTTCAGCGCGGTCGGCCTGGTGATCGAGAACGGTCTGCTGTACCTGGCGACCTACGGCTTCGGCTGGGACAGCCCGCTGCAGAGCAACGTCTTCAAGTTCGTCGGCATCGGCGTGGCGACGCTGTTCCGCTTCTGGTCGTACCGCACCTGGGTGTTCAAGGCACTGCCGGCGCGCGAGACGGTCGCCGACGCGGAGGCCCTCCTGGAGCGGGCCGCCGACACCGAGAAGCCCCGGCAGCAGGTTCGCTAGGACGCCTCAGCGGACCATGGGCCGGTCGTCGTTCCGCTTGTGCGCCGGCGGGGTCCGGGACAGGAACAGACCGAACACCGGCGGCTGGGCCTGGAGCAGCTCCAGACGGCCGCCGTCGGCCTCCGCGAGGTCGCGGGCGACGGCGAGCCCGATCCCGGTGGAGTTGCGGCCGCTGATGGTCCGCTCGAAGATCCGGTTGCCGAGATCCGCCGGCACCCCGGCGCCCTCGTCGGTCACCTCGACCACGGCCTGGTTGCCGGTCACCCTGGTCCGCAGGGCGACCGTGCCGCCCCCGTGCATCAGCGAGTTCTCGATCAGCGCGGCCAGCACCTGCGCCACCGCGCCCGGCGTGCCCACCGCCCGCAGATGCCGCTTGCCGGAACTGACAATCGCCCGGCCCGCGCTGCGATAGGCGGGCCGCCACTCGGCGAGCTGCTGCTGGATGACCTCGTCCAGGTCGAAGGAGACGGCGGAGCCGGTACGCGGGTCGCGGGAGTTGGTCAGCAGCCGCTCCACCACGTCCGTCAGCCGCTCCACCTGCGTCAACGCCACGTTCGCCTCCTCCTTCACGATGTCCGGGTCGTCGGTGAGGGTGATCTCCTCAAGGCGCATGGACAGGGCGGTGAGGGGCGTGCGCAGCTGGTGGGAGGCGTCGGCGGCCAGCCGCCGCTCGGCCGTGAGCATCCGCGCGATGCGCTCGGCGGAGGAGTCCAGGACATCGGCGACCCGGTCCAGCTCGGGGACGCCGTAGCGCTTGTGCCGGGGGCGCGGATCGCCGGAGCCCAGCCGCTCGGCGGTCTCCGCGAGGTCGGTGAGCGGGGAGGCGAGCCGGTTGGCCTGCCGGATGGCGAGCAGCACGGCGGCGATCACGGCGAGCAGCGCGACGGCACCGATGATCAGCAGCGTACGGCCGACCTCCCGGGTCACGGTCGAGCGCGGCTCCTGGACGGTGACCGTCTCGCCTTCCTCGCCGTCGGCGGTGTAGTGGATGACGTCACCCTCGGGCTTCGCCCCGAGCTCCATCGGCGGCTTGCCCGGAATCCGGATGACGGCGTACTGGTCCTTGCCGACCTGGCTGCGCAGTATCTCGGCGGTGACGTCCTCGTCCCCGAGGATGCGGCTGTCGACGATGCTGGCGAGCCGGAGGGCTTCGGAGTCGACGCGCTCCTGGGCGCTGTTGCTGATGGTCCGTGACTCGACGATGACGAGGGACACGCCGAACACGGCGATGACGACGAGCACGACAGCCAACGTGGACTGAATCAGCCGACGCCGCACGTCAGCGCCCCGTCAGGGGCGCGGGGAACTGCGCGACCAGCCACCTACGACGGTCGGTCGCGCACTCAGCGGTACCACCCACCACTCAGCTCTTCTCGAACCGGAACCCGACACCACGCACAGTGGCGATGTACCGAGGATTGGCCGCGTCGTCACCGAGCTTCTTGCGCAGCCACGAGATGTGCATGTCCAGCGTCTTGGTCGACGACCACCACGTCGTGTCCCAGACCTCGCGCATCAACTGGTCCCGCGTGACGACCCGCCCCGCGTCCCGCACCAGCACCCGCAGCAGGTCGAACTCCTTCGCGGTGAGCTGGAGTTCCTCGTCGCCCATCCACGCCCGGTGCGACTCGACGTCGATCCGCACACCGTGCGTGGCCGGCGGCTGCGCGGGCTCCGCGGCACCGCGCCGGAGCAGGGCCCGTACCCGGGCGAGCAGTTCGGCGAGACGGAAGGGCTTGGTGACGTAGTCGTCGGCGCCCGCGTCGAGACCGACGACGGTGTCCACCTCGTCGGCCCGCGCGGTCAGGATGAGGATCGGCACGGTGTGGCCCTCGGCACGCAGCCGGCGCGCGACCTCGAGGCCGTCCATGCCGGGCAGCCCGAGGTCCAGCACCACCAGGTCGACGCCGCCCTGCATTCCGGCGTCGAGCGCGGTGGGTCCGTCCTCGCGCACCTCGACCTCGTAACCTTCCCGGCGCAGTGCGCGGGCCAGCGGCTCCGAGATGGACGCGTCGTCCTCGGCGAGCAGTACACGGGTCATGAGGTGATGGTAGTCCGATCACGCGCAGTACAGGAGTGTGATCGGCACCAGGGATTCTTACCTTGGGGCACAGTGGTACGAACCTATGGGCGGAAGGTGCGATCGTAGGAGGGACCTTCGAAACCGGGTGCGAGGTTCCGCCGACACCTGTGATCCCTGTCTCAAGTCCTTCCATATCCGGCAGTGTCCTGACGTACAGTGACGTGAACGCCTGTAGTACACCCGGGGACCTTTGGTGGGCATCTTGACGCTGAAGGTCTCTTTTGTGTGCGGGCTGACCCTGGTCGGCCTTGAAAGGAATGACCTCTGGCCGGGCTCCGGACGCGACACAGCGTCACGGTGCGTGGATCCCGGTGGTCGCCGTCCGCCGCCCCGCGACCCGGGGCGGACTCCCCCTGGGCGTGGGGTGGACGGTCCGACCCGCCGGTGCCGGCCGCTCCCCCCACGGGCGCGCAGAGCCCCACCGCGCGTCCCGACCAGCAAGGAACGACCATGGCGTCCAGCCTGACGAAGGACTCGGTCCGACCGGGCACCCCCGGTTCCGAGAAGACCTTCTTCGGCCACCCCCGCGGACTGGCCACTCTCTTCATGACCGAGATGTGGGAGCGATTCTCCTACTACGGCATGAAGGCCCTGCTCCCGCTGTACCTGGTCGCTCCCGGCGGCCTGCACATGAGCGCGGCCACGGCGACGGCGATCTACTCCGTGTACCTGTCGCTCGTGTACCTGCTCGCCCTGCCGGGCGGCTGGTTCGCCGACCGCGTCCTCGGTCCCCGCAAGACGGTCGCCGTCGCGGGCACGGTCATCATGCTCGGCCACCTGACGCTGGCGCTGCCCAGCTCCGGTACGTTCTTCGCCGGCCTCGGCCTGGTCGCCATAGGATCCGGCCTGTTGAAGGCCAACATCTCCACGATGGTCGGCCACCTGTACGACGGTCCGGACGACCCGCGCCGTGACGGTGGCTTCACGCTCTTCTACATCGGCATCAACCTCGGTGCGTTCGCCGCGCCGCTGGTCATCGGCACCGTCGGTGAGAACTACAACTGGCACCTCGGCTTCGCGCTGGCCGCGGTCGGCATGGCGCTGGGCCTCGCCCAGTTCCTGCTCGGCACGCGCCACCTGAGCTCCCGTTCGGACATCGTCCCCACGCCGCTGTCCGCCGCGGAGAAGAAGGCGACGCTGACGAAGGCCGGGCTGTGGGCCGCCGTCGCCGCGGTCTTCTACGTCGTCGTCGTGGTCTCCGGCCACTACACGCTGAACTGGCTGCTGGTCCCGATCACCATCGCCGGTCTGCTGATCCCGGTCGTGGTCATCGCCCGCATCAAGCGGGACAAGGACCTGGACCGCGCCGAGCAGTCCAAGATGAGCGCGTACATCTGGTTCTTCGTCGCCGCCGCGGTCTTCTGGATGATCTACGACCAGGGCGGCTCGACCGTCTCCCTGTTCGCCGACGCCTCCGCGAAGAACACGATCTTCGGCTGGAACTTCCCGGTCTCCTGGTACCAGTCCGTCAACCCGGTCATGATCATGGCGCTCGCGCCGGTCTTCGCCTGGGCGTGGCTGGCGATGGCCCGGCGGGGCAAGGAGCCGAGCACTGCCGTGAAGTTCGCCGGTGGTCTGGTGCTGATCGGTGCGTCGTTCTTCCTGTTCCTCGCGCCGCTGTCGATCGCCGACGGTGGTCACAAGGCCGCGGCGATGTGGCTGGTCGGGATCTACTTCGTGCAGACCGTGGGTGAGCTGCTGCTGTCTCCGGTGGGTCTGTCGGTCACGACCAAGATGGCTCCGGCCAAGTACGCGTCCCAGATGATGGGTGTGTGGTTCCTCGCGGTCACCGCGGGTGACGCGACGACGGGTCTGCTGTCCATCGCGGGCGTCGACCTCAACAAGACGGGGATCGTGGCGTTCCAGGCGGTGCTCGCCGTGCTCGCCGGTGTGGCTGTGTGGCTGTACCGGAAGAAGGTCCGGGAGCTCATGGGCGACGTTCACTGATCGTCTTCTGACAGAGGGCCACCGCATTCTTTTGAATGGGGTGGCCCTCGTCGTGTTTCGACCGACGGTTTGTGGGGGCTGGTCGCGCCCACGCGGCGGAGCCGCACATCAGATGCAGCCCCGCGCCCCTAAAGACGGTTGATCACCTCGTCCTTCGCTTGGGCATGAAGGTGAAGACCGCGCCGCCCAGCAAGATGGCCGTTCCCGCCACCAGGCCCAGCGCCTTCAGTGCGCCGTTGCTGCTGTCGCCCGTCTCGGCGAGGCCTCCGCTGCTACTGCTGCTTCCCGATGTGGTGCTGCCCGATGCCCCGCTCGCCTGCTCCGTCGTGTCCAGCGTCAGGGAGACCGCTGTCTTCGTCGGCGTGCAAGTCGTCGTCGTACCCAGCGCCTTGACCGTCAGGACACCCGGCGACAGCGTCGACGTACCGCTCGCCCCCGGCTTGTACGTGCCCGTCAGGTCCGGGATCTCGATCGGGTCGCCGGACTTGATCGCGGAGGAGTTCGTCGGGCCCTCCACATGGACCGTGCCTTTGTCGGCGCCGCCCAGGACCACGTCCATCGACGGCTTCACCGAGTCCGCCGGGATGTCCACCGGACTGTCCATCACCGACTTCTTGAACTGCACGGTGAGGTCGAAGCTCTCGCCGTCCTTCTTCGCGTTGATCTGCACCGGCGAGGTCGCGCTCTTGTTGCCGATGGGGGTCACGCACGCGTACGGCACGTCGACCTCCTTGCCGGTGAAGTCGGTCTGGCCGGTGCCGTCGGAGGCGGACGCGGACGCCGAGGCCGACGCGGACGCCGAGTCGGACGGGCTCGCGGAATCCGACGGGGAGGCGGAGGACGAGGCCGACGTGGTGTCCGTCGGGGTCGCCGACCCGCTGGAGTCGCTTCCGCTCACCTCGATCGTCGCCGCCTTCGGCACCGTTCCCGTCGGGGTGCACACGGTGTTCGTGCTGTACGCGTTGACCGTGTACGTGTCCGGGGTCAGCGTCACCTCTCCGGGTGACGTCAGTTTCAGGCTGCCCGTCATGTCGGACAGCACCATGTCGCCGCCCTTGGGGATCGCCGGGTTCTCGCGCGGCCCCTGCATGGCGATGTCGGCGGTCTGCGCGCCGGCCGCCTTGAGCGTGCCGGACGGCTGGACCGTGTTGGCGGGCAGGTCGATGATGTCCGGGTTCTTGGACGCGGCCTGCACGAACTTCCAGGTGATGTCGACCGTGTCGCCGACCTTCGCGGTGGCGGGTGCGGTGATCTCGACCTTCGTGGTCCCGTCCACGGGGTCGGCGACCCCGGCGGGCGGTACGCAGTGGGTCGCGAACGACACCTCCGCCGCCTGCGCGGTCCCGGCGGCGGCACCGAGCAGGAGGCCCGCCCCGCCGAGGACCAGCGCGGTCGCCGCCGCACCCGCTCTGACCGGTGTCACTCTCCTTCGCATGATCACGTGGGTCCCTTCGTGATGGGAGTCGTAGGACTCGTCGGGCTGTCGTCGTGCGGTGCGGAGAGCCGACCGGCCGCCGCGCCCGGATCGTTGTCCGGGGTGAACCACGGCAGGGTCGAGGTCGTGGAGGGGGCCGGCTCCGGTGGACGCAGGAGCGGCAGCCGGAGGGTCGGGCGGGGCAGCTTGTGGACCCCGCGGTGCCGGATACCGCCCGCGCGGGGCGGCCGTACCCGGTCCACCACCGCCATGCCGATACGGAAGACGGCGGCCGGTACGACCACGCAGAGCAGGATCCAGAACAGGGTCACGCCCCAGGGGCGGCCGACGCCCCAGGGCTGTTCGGCGAGGACCTTGCCGTCGTACTTGAGGGAGACGCTGTAGTCGCCGTGCGCACCCGCCGAGAGTTCTACGGGCAGTTTGACCTGCGCCTTCTTGCCGGGTGCGAGGGTGCCGCGCCACTGCTGCTCGTCCCACTGCGGGGCGAACACGCTGTGCGAGGTGCCCACTTGGAAGACGGGGTCCTTGAGGGTGCTCGACCCCGCGTTGCCGATGGTGAAGACGAGGCTGCGGGACGCGGGTGCGCCGAACCAGGTCAGCAGGCCCGAGGAGCCTTCGAGCCGGGTGTCGGTGAGCATCGAGAGACGGCCGCCGGTGGCCTCGGCCGGCAGCGCCTTCACGGGGTGCCCGGCGACCTGGAAGACGGCGTCCGCGTCGGCGGTCGCGCCGGTCACGGTGGCCACGTGCACCACGCAGGGGCAGGGCGCCGGCGGTTCGGCGACCGGGAGTTGCTTGCTGAAGTGGCCGTTCGCGTCGGTGGTGACGGCCCGTCCGTCGGCGTTGGCGCAGGAGTTGGTGCCGCCGATCACGCCCCGGGACGGGCTGGACTGTCCGCAGATCAGCATCATCAGCAGGGTGTGCGGGCGCCAGCCGGTACCGCTGACGGTGATCGAACTGCCGGTTCCCGCCTGGGATTTGGAGACCTGGACGGTCGGGCCGCCGGCCGCTGTCGCCGCCATGGGCATCAGCAGCAGCGAGAACACCGCCGTCAGTATCAGGACCGCACGCACCCTCACCTCGTCGCTCCCGTCAACTCGACGTCCGTGTCCGTGTCCGTGTTCGTGTCCGTGGGCACGGGTTCGGCCGGCCGGTCGCCGCGCCGCCGCCTGCGCAGTCGTACGACCGTCCCGGCGGCCCCCGCCGTCAGCGCGCCCGCGAACCCCGCCACCGCGCCCCAGGGCACGAACCGGGCCTGCGTGCTCACCGTGTCGTGCGCGCCGCCCGCCGCCGTCGCCGTCAGGCGGACGTCGGCCGCGTCCAGGGCCGGGTGACCGGGCCAGGGTTCGCTGAGTCCAGTGCGGGTGCCGGACAGCCGTACCGTGACCAGGCGCCCGCCGGGTGTCGAGGTGCCTTCCGGCGAGGCCATAGACGTGCGGTTTAACTCGATCGTGTGATGGTCGGCTTCCGAGCTTGCGGTGGCCTGGGCCGTTCGGGCTACGGTGATCACGCGATCTGGGACGCCGGGCACGGCGCCAGCGTGCGGGGCCCCCGCTCCACCGGAGTGATGGTTCGGGGCCTCCCCGTCGCCTTCTGGCCGTACCCACATGGCCAGGTCGTGAGGGAACCGGCCTCCTGGGATCGGACCACGGACAGGATCCGTGTCGCTGCCCCGGGGTCGAGTACGCCGGGGACCAGTGCGCTCAAGACCGTTCGGGGCGTGCGGCCGAGTCGGCTCACACCCGCTCAGTCCACAGGAACGGTTGGTCACCGACACGGTGTCCTGGAGGGCCGCCCCGCCTTTCACGCCGAGGGAGCACTCGGCGTGAAAGGCGGGGCGGCCTCCGCCCGAGGGCGTGAGGGACCAGCCCTCGGCCGCCGCGGCCCGGGGTGCGGCGGCGAGCAGGGTCAGCAGGGACAGTCCCAGCGCTTGGGCGACGGACTGGGCGGACGGCATGGGCGGCTCCAGCGGTCGGGCCCGGAGGGTCAGCGGCGTGCGGTCTGGTTCCGCCGGGTCAGCCAGAGGGTGCCGGCCGCGCCCGCGAGCAGCACGGTGCCGCCGAGGGTGCCGAGCGCGACGAACGAGTCCTCGGGGCCGGTCTTCGGGAGGGTCCCTCCGGAGTCGGTGCCGGTGCCGGTGCTGCCGGACGACGAGCCGGAGCTGGTCGAACCGCCGCCCGCCGCCGTCACGTCCAGCGTCAGGGCGGGGCCGGGGTTGTTGGTGGGGTTGCAGGTCGTCGTCGTACCGAGCGCCTTGATGGTGAGCGTGCCCGGTGTGAACGTCACCTTGCCGGTCTTCTTCGGCGTGTAGGTGCCGCTCAAGTCATTGATCTTGATGGGGGTGTTGGCGGGGATCGCGGCCTGGTTGGGAGAGCCGGTCACGTTCAGGGTCCCGGTCTCCGCGCCGCCCAGCTTGATGGTGGCGCTCGGGTTCATCGCGCCCTTGCCGAGCTCGACGGGGCTGGAGGAGACGCCCTTCTGCCAGGACATCGTGATCTTGTAGCCGCTGCCGCTCTTGACGCCGGCGATGTCGATCGGGGAGACCGCGCTCTTGGTGCCGATCGGCGTCTTACACGTGTAGTTGACGTCGACGACGGTGGCGTGCGCCGCCGGGGCGGCGAGCAGCACCGCCGATCCGGCCAGCGCGGCGGCGGACGCGAGCGCGGCGGTTCGTTTGGGGTACGACACGACGGTCCACCTCGTTCCTGACGGCATATCAGATGGGCCGTCAAGGTACGCCGGGGGCAATGAGGAGGGAAGAGAAAGGGCGTGGCGGAAGTGTGGGGATGCGAAGGCGCCCCTTGGGGGCGCGGGGCTGCATTCAATATGCGGCTACCGCCGCGTGGGCGCGACAAGCCACTGACAACCCGCAGCCGCGAACCGGCACAAGGCGGCTGCCCCTCGGGCGCTTCGGCCTTCCCCCTACGCGGGCGCCCCCAGCTCCGCCCAAACGGTCTTACCGGCCGCCCCCGGCGTCCGTACGACCCCCCAGTCCAGACACAGCCGTTGCACGATGAACATCCCGTGTCCCCCCGGCCGCCCCGCCCGGTGCGGGGTCCGCGGCGCCGGCTGCCCGGCCCCCCGGTCGGACACCTCCACCCGGATCACCTTGCTGTCGCAGGCGAGGAACAGCTCGTCCGGCCCCTCGGCATGCAGACACGCGTTGGTGACGAGCTCGGACACGACGAGCAGCACGTCCTCGGCGGCGGCCCGGCGATCCGCGGACGCCGCCGGCAGCCACCCCCACGCGTACAGCGCCTGGCGTGCGAAGTCACGGGCGAGCGGGACGACCCCGCTCTCGCCGTGGAGGCGCAGTCTGCGGACCTGGCGCCCCTCCGGCGAGCCGGACGGCGCGTCGGCCGCCGTCCCCTCGGACGCCCCGGATGCGCCGCTGGGCTCCGGGCCGCGGTCGCCCGGCGGGTAAGGCCGGGTGGTGCTCATCAGCGCTTCACCTCACCGTTTCGGCGTTTCACGAGTCAAAAGTTCGCGTTGCTGCAGTTTCGTACGGACCCGTCGGCATGATCCACTCAAACGCGGCCCGGCCGGGCTCCGACAGATCCAGA
The DNA here is from genome assembly GCF_040652235.1 of Streptomyces sp. NPDC048277. Classification (NCBI taxonomy): domain Bacteria; kingdom Bacillati; phylum Actinomycetota; class Actinomycetes; order Kitasatosporales; family Streptomycetaceae; genus Streptomyces; species Streptomyces sp. NPDC048277. Next base: position 313,348 of record NZ_JBEZLQ010000007.1, on the reverse strand, counting down.
ATCTCTCCTGCCCGACCGATCCGCGGGAACACCCCCCGGTTCCGGACGGCGGGCCGGGGCTCAGCCCTCGGCGTCGGTCCCGGCGCCGGGCTCGTCGGCCAGGGCGGCCCCGACGGAGTCGTGGACGGTGAAGACCGCTTCGGCTCCCGTGATCTCGAAGACCCGGGCGACGACGGGCAGCATCCCTGCGAGATGCACCCCGCCACCGGCGGCCTCGGCGCGCAGCCGGGCGCCGAGCAGCACGTTCAGCCCGGTGGAGTCGCAGAACTCAAGACGCGAGCAGTCGACGACAAGGCGTGAGAAGCCTTTGTCGAGGAGATCGTCGAGCGGCTCGCGCAGCAGATCGGCGGTGTGGTGATCGAGCTCACCCGCCGGAGTCACGACGGCGCTGGAGCCCACTTCCCGCACCTCCACCAGCAGCCGGCCCGACTGTGCGCTGCCGACCGTCCCGTGGTCCATTGCCGTCTCTCTCCCGAGGTCGTGACCGCTTTTCGCCACCGTCCGACCGATGTCTGACGATGCCCGTCGATGTCCGCCGAACGCCTCGGCGACGCCCTCGAACATTACGCCTTCTGCACGCAACCCGATACCCGAACAACCGCCCAGAACTGGACAAATGCTATTAGAACGGACTTGCGATGGTCTCCGTCGAGCCGATAGGGCTAGTAGGGACACACAACCGACACGGCCGGCTTTGGAGGCGCCGCACACCGCACGTGCACGCACGGCTTCGGCAGCCTTATGCCGAGAACGATGGAGGACACCATGTCACCCCGGCTCGACGCCTCGCACCCCCCGACGGCGACGTCGACACCCCCACCGGAACAACTGGATGCCATCGAGGGACAGCTCGCGGGACTCGGCCTCCCCGAGATCCCCCCTTACGACGAGGTCGACGCGGTCGACGCGCGCGCGTTGTCCAAGACCCTCTTCGAGCGGCTGGAGTCGCTGGAGGAAGGCACGCACGACTATTCGTACGTCCGCAACACCCTGGTCGAGCTGAACCTCGCGCTGGTCAAGTTCGCCGCCTCCCGCTTCCGGTCCCGCAGCGAGCCGATGGAGGACATCATCCAGGTCGGCACGATCGGCCTGATCAAGGCGATCGACCGCTTCGAGCTGTCCCGCGGTGTCGAGTTCCCCACCTTCGCGATGCCGACGATCATCGGCGAGATCAAGCGGTTCTTCCGTGACACGTCGTGGTCGGTGCGCGTCCCGCGCCGCCTCCAGGAGCTCCGCCTCGACCTCGCCAAGGCGGGCGACGAGCTGGCCCAGAAGCTGGACCGCGCCCCCACGGTCACGGAGCTCGCGGAACGCCTCGGCCTCTCGAACGACGAGGTGGTCGAGGGCATGGCGGCCTCCAACGCCTACACGGCCTCCTCGCTGGACGCACAGCCGGAGGAGGACGATTCCGAGGGCGCCCTGGCGGACCGCATCGGCTACGAGGACCACGGCCTCGAAGGCATCGAGTACGTCGAGTCCCTGAAACCGCTGATCGCCGAGCTCCCGTCCAGGGACCGCAAGATCCTCTCCCTCCGCTTCGTCGCGGGCATGACCCAGTCGGAGATCGGCGACGAACTCGGCATCTCCCAGATGCACGTGTCCCGCCTGCTCTCCCGCACACTCGTACACCTGCGCAAGGCACTGACCCTGGAGGAATGAGCACGGCCGCAAGGGCGCGCCGCTGGGGCGACGGGGATTCCCGCGCCCCGGCCCACTGCGGCCTTGGCCCCCCAGCCGACTGCGTCTTTGGCCAAAGCTCCCCCCGCACCGTCACCCACACCCCAAACTGGCCGGTACGTCAGGAAGGACGCCCGGCGACAAGGGGTGCACGATGATCCAGGACAGCCCGCCCTCGGACGCGCGCCTGACCGAACTCCTGCGCACCCCCACCGCCACCGCGTACCCCGCGCTCCAGGAACTCCGCGCCCGCCACCACCCCGCCGTGCTCGCCTACGCCCGTCTCTGCACGACCGGCGACACGGCGGCCGGCCGGCTCGGCGCGCAGACCTTCACCACCGCCGCCCGCGACATCGCGCGCGGCGCCGAGCCGGTCGTCCCGATCCGTCACCACCTGCTCCTGCTGACCGCCCGCCTGGCCGCCGACTGGTCGCACGACGAGCGCTCCGCCGCCCTGGACCCCACCCTCCTCCTGGTCCTGAACTCGACGGGCACCCCCGAGCCGCCCGCCCCGCCCCTCCTCACGGCGTTCCAGTCCCTCCCGTCCCGCACCCAGGGCCTGATCTGGTACGGCGTACTGGAGCAGGAGTCCCCCGCCCGAACCGCCACCCTCCTCGGCCTGACCCCCGAGGACGTCGGCTACGGCACCCCGCCCGCCCTCCACGCCCTCGCCCAGGCCTGCCTCCGCACCCGCCTGGCCGCCTCGGACGACCCCCGCTGCGCGGACTTCCGCCGTCTGATCGAGGAGTCGGTGCTCCCGGAGAGCCCGCGCCACAGTGCCGACCTGCACGCGCACATGGCCCACTGCCCCCACTGCTCGGCGGCGTTCGAGGACCTCACCGCGCTCCGGGACACCCCGCGCGAGGCGCTGGCGGAGGGTCTGCTGCCCTGGGCCGGAACGGCGTACGTACGACACGACACCCCACCGGCACCGCCCGCCGACCCCCGGCCGCCGCACGGGCGCGGGCCCCGGTCCCGCCGTCTCCTCCTGACCTCGACGGCCCTGGGCGTGGCCCTGGTACCGCTGCTCCTCTACGTCCTGACCCGCCCGGACGCCCCCACCGGCACCGCGACGGCCGCGACACCGCCGCCCCCGAGCCCCCGGGTGACCGTGACGGCGACGACGACCGTCTCCCCGACGCCGTCCCGGACGCCGGTGTCCCCCACGCCCAGCGGCGCGTCACACAGCGCAACCCCGTCGGCGTCCCCGACTCCGTCCCCCACCCCCGACCCACCGGGCAGCGCCTACGCCCAGGTCGTGAACCTCGCCACCGCCCGCTGCCTGGACATCCGCGACGCCGACCTCGACAACGGAACCGACGTCGTCACCGCCGCCTGCTCCGGCTCCGCCACCCAGCGCTGGCGCGTCGACACGTCCCGGGGCGTCCTGCAATCCGCCGCGGACCCCGACTTCTGCCTGGACAGCCGGGGTTCGGTCGACAAGGGCGTCGGCATCTGGCAGTGCGCCTCGGTGGACGGCGACCACGGCACCAACCTCCGCTTCGCCGTGACCGCGGACGGCGAGATCCGCCCGGCCATCGCCGTCGAAACGGCCCTCGCCCCGAACGGCGACGACCAACTGGCCCTGGACCCGGCGAACAACGGCACGGACCAGCGCTGGCGGGCGGGGGCGAGCTGACTCAGCCGACGACCCGCTCGCCCCTCCGCCACACCCCACTGACCAGCGGCACCCCCGGCCGGTAGGCCAGGTGGACGTGGCTCGGGGCGTCCAGCAGGGTCAGGTCGGCGTACGCGCCCGGGGTCAGGCGGCCGATGTCGGTCCTGCGCAGGGCCGCCGCGCCGCCCGCCGTCGCCGACCACACCGCCTCGTCCGGGGTCATGTGCATGTCCCGGACGGCGAGGGCGATGCAGAAGGGGACGGAGGAGGTGAAGGAGGAGCCCGGGTTGCAGTCCGTGGAGAGGGCGACCGTCACGCCCGCGTCGAGGAGGCGGCGGGCGTCGGGCCATTCGGCGCGGGTGGAGAACTCGGCGCCGGGCAGGAGCGTGGCGACCGTGTCGCCGCTCGCGAGGGCGTCCACGTCCGCGTCCGTCAGGTGGGTGCAGTGGTCGGCGCTCGCCGCGTCCAGTTCGACGGCCAGCTGGACGCCCGGGCCGTAGGAGAGCTGGTTGGCGTGGACGCGCGGGGTCAGGCCCTTCGCCCGGCCCGCCGTGAGGATCGCGCGGGCCTGGTCGCCGTCGAACGCGCCCTTCTCGCAGAAGACGTCGATCCAACGGGCGTACGGGGCGCAGGCGTCCAGCATCTCGCCGGTGACGAGGGACACGTACGCGGCCGGGTCGTCGGCGTAGTCCGGGGAGACGATGTGGGCGCCCAGGTAGGTGACTTCGTCGGTGTGCCGGGCCGCGATGCGCAGGGCCCTCGCCTCGTCCTCGACCGTCAGGCCGTAGCCCGACTTCGTCTCGAAGGTGGTCGTGCCCTGGCGGAGGGCCTCGGCGAGGTAGTGCGTGAGGTTCGACTCCAGTTCCGCGTCCGTCGCGGCGCGGGTGGCCGCGACCGTGGTGCGGATGCCGCCGGCCGTGTAGGAGCGGCCGGACATGCGGGCGTTGAACTCCTGGGTGCGGTCGCCCGCGAAGACCAGGTGGGAGTGGGAGTCCACGAAGCCCGGCAGCACCGCCCGGCCGCCCGCGTCGACCCGATTGTCAGTGGCGGGTGCTTTGCTGGATTCACCGGTCCACACGACACGGTCGCCGTCGATGACGACGGCCGCGTCCTGGATCAGACCGAGAGGGGAGTTGTCACCGAGGGAGGGGTCGTTGGTGACCAGCGTGGCGATGTTGGTGATGGCGGTGCTGCCGGTGCTGCTGCTCATGGTGTCCTCGTGGGTCGTCGTCAGCCGCGGAGGGCTTCGATCGCGTCCGCCAGTGCCGACGGCACGTCCGGTACGAGCGTGTGCGCGCCGTCGCGTACGACATGGCGGCCCGCGACGACCGTATGCCGTACGTCCGCTGCCGTCGCGGCGAATACGGCCGTCTCGGCGCCGAGCCGCGGTACCGGCCCTGCCGTTCTGACGGAGTCGAGCGCGATCGTCGTCAGGTCGGCGAGCATGCCGTTCTCGATGGTGCCCGCGTCGTCCCAGCCGAGGGCGGCGTGGCCGTCGGCGGAGGCGGCGCGCAGCAGGGCGGCGGCCGTCCAGTGGCCCCGGGTGCGGGTGCGCAGCCGCTCGTTCAGCTCCATCGCGCGCGCCTCTTCGAGCAGGTCGATGACGGCGTGGCTGTCGGAGCCGAGGGAGAGCGGGGAGCCCGCGCGCTGGAGGGCGACGGCGGGGCCGATGCCGTCGGCCAGGTCCCGCTCGGTCGTCGGGCACATGCAGGTGCCGGTGCCGGAGCCGCCGAGCAGGGCGATGTCCTCGTCGGTGAGGTGCGTGTTGTGGACGCCGGTGGTGCGCGGGCCGAGGACGCCGTGGTCGGCGAGCAGGCGGGTGGGGGTGCGGCCGTGGGCGGCCAGGCAGGCGTCGTTCTCCGCCGTCTGCTCGGACAGGTGCACATGCAGCGGGGCCCGCCGCTCCTCGGCCCAGCGGGCCACGGTCGCCAACTGGGCGGCGGGCACGGCCCGTACGGAGTGGATCGCCGCCCCGATCCGTGCGTGATCCCGTTCCTTGAGAACTGAACAGCGTTCGGCCCAGGCCTCCGCGCTGCCGTCGGAGAAGCGGCGCTGGTGCGCGTTGGGCGGCTCGCCGAAGCCCGCGGAGAGATAGGCGGTGTCGAGGAGGGTGATGCGGATGCCGGCTTCGGCGGCCGCCGCGATCAGCGCCTCGCCCATGGCGTTGGGGTCGGCGTACGGGGTGCCGTCGGGGGTGTGATGGACGTAGTGGAACTCGCCGACGCAGGTGACGCCCGCCAGCGCCATCTCGGCGTACGCCGCGCGGGCGAGCGCGAGATAGGTCTCCGGGGTCAGCCGGTCGGCGAAGGAGTACATCAGCTCGCGCCAGGTCCAGAAGGTCCCGGAGCCGACCTGGACCGTGCCGCGCAGGGCGCGGTGGAAGGCGTGCGAGTGGGCGTTCGCCAGGCCGGGGAGGGTGAGGCCGCGGAGGACCTCGGCGCCGGGAGGCGGCGCGGGCACCTCGGTCCGCACCGCCGTGATCCGGCCGCCCGCCACGGCCACGGCGACGCCCGGCTCGACATGCGTGTCCAGCCAGGCGTGCTCCAGCCAGTACGTCGTCGGTGTCGTCGTCACTCGCAGGCCAGCCCTTCCAGTACGTCGGCGAGCGCGCTCACCCCGGCCACGCAGTCGTCCTCGGCCGCGAACTCGGCCGGGGAGTGCGAGACGCCGGTGGGGTTGCGCACGAACAGCATGGCGGTCGGGATGCTCCCCGAGAGGATCCCGGCGTCGTGTCCCGCACCGGTGCCCAGGACGGGCACGGTGAGACCGGTGTCCCGGCCGAGAATGCGCCCCAGCTCGTCGCGCAGGGCGTGGTCGAACTCCACGACCGGCGTGAACGACTCGCGAACCACGTCCAGGTCGATGCCGTGCGCCTCCGCGTACTCCCGGGCCGCCTTCTCGATGCCGCCGACGACGGTGTCGAGGGTGGCCTGGTCGGCGGCGCGGGAGTCGAGCCAGCCGCGCACCAGGGAGGGGATGGCGTTGACGCCGTTCGGCTCGACGGCGATCTTGCCGAAGGTGGCGACGGCACCGGCGAGTTCGGCCTCACGGCGGGCGGCGAGCACGGTCTCGGCGTACGACAGCATGGGGTCGCGCCGGTCCACCAGCCGCGTCGTGCCGGCGTGGTTGGCCTCGCCCCGGAAGTCGAACCGCCAGCGTCCGTGCGGCCAGATGGCACTGGCGATGCCGACCCGGTCCCCGGACAGGTCCAGCGCCCGCCCCTGCTCGACATGCAGTTCGACGAAGGCGCCGATGCGCGCGAGCCGCTCCGGGTCGGGCCCGATGGCGTCGGGGTCGTACCCGGCGGCCTCCATGGCCCGCGGGAGGCTGACCCCGTCACCGTCGGTCAGCCGGTGCGCCTGCTCGACGGTCAGGTGACCCGCCGTCAGCCGGGACCCGACACAGGCGAGCCCGAACCGGGCGCCCTCCTCGTCACCGAAGTTGACGACGGCGAGGGGCTTGGTGAACTCCGCTCCCCTCCCCCGGAGTTCGTCGAGCGCGGCGAAGGAGGACACGACGCCGAGGGGGCCGTCGAAGGCACCGCCGTCCGGCACGGAGTCCAGATGCGACCCCGTGACGACGGCGTCACCGGCGGCGGGATCCCCGAGCCAGGCCCACTGGTTGCCGTTCCGGTCGACCTCGACGACGAGCCCGCGCGCCTCGGCCTGCCCCTTGAACCAGGCCCGGCACTCGGCATCGGCCCCGGTCCAGGCGAAGCGGCGGTAGCCGCGGGAGTCGGGATGACGGCCGACGGGGAGCAGCTCACGCCACATCTCGTGGAACGAGGAACCACCACCGGGCCGCGAGCCGCCGCCCCCCGCAGGCTGCGAGCGGCCGCTCAGCACAGGCTCCGGCCCACCGTCGGCCGTAGTCGATACAGGCTGTGGGCAGTCGTTCCGCAGGGCGGAACGGGTGGGCACAGCCGAAGCCGCGGACGGCGACGAGAGGCCGGCCCCCACCGGAGAGTTGCCGCTCTCCGTCACGCCGACTCACCTTCACGCATCGGCACGCGCACGCCCCGCTCGTCGGCGACCGACTCCGCGATGTCGTAGCCGGCGTCCACGTGCCGGATGACGCCCATGCCGGGGTCGTTGGTGAGAACGCGGCGGATCTTCTCGCCGGCCAGCTTCGTGCCGTCGGCGACCGTCACCTGCCCGGCGTGGATGGACCGGCCCATGCCGACGCCGCCACCGTGGTGGATGGAGACCCAGGACGCGCCCGACGCCACGTTGACCATCGCGTTCAGCAGCGGCCAGTCGGCGATCGCGTCGGAGCCGTCGAGCATGGCCTCGGTCTCGCGGTACGGGGAGGCCACGGAGCCGCAGTCGAGATGGTCGCGGCCGATCGCCAGCGGTGCCGCCAGCTCGCCGCTCGCGACCATGTCGTTGAACCGCTCGCCGGCCTTGTCCCGCTCGCCGTAGCCGAGCCAGCAGATGCGCGCGGGCAGGCCCTGGAAGTGGACCCGCTCGCCGGCCATCTTGATCCAGCGGGCGAGGGACTCGTTCTCCGGGAAGAGGTCGAGGATCGCCTTGTCGGTCTTGGCGATGTCGGCGGGGTCGCCGGACAGGGCGGCCCAGCGGAAGGGGCCCTTGCCCTCGCAGAAGAGGGGGCGGATGTACGCCGGGACGAAGCCGGGGAACGCGAACGCCCGCTCGTAGCCCGCCAGCTGCGCCTCGCCGCGGATGGAGTTGCCGTAGTCGAAGACCTCGGCGCCGGCGTCCATGAAGCCGACCATGGCCTCGACGTGCTTGGCCATCGCCTCACGGGCACGGGTGGTGAACCCGGCCGGGTCCTTGGCGGCGGCGTCGGCCATGTCCTCGAAGGCGACGCCCACCGGCAGGTACGCCAGCGGGTCGTGTGCCGAGGTCTGGTCGGTGACGATGTCGATGGGGGCGTTCATGGCGAGCAGCTGCGGCACCAGTTCGGCCGCGTTGCCGAGGACGCCGATGGACAGCGGACGGCGGGCGTCACGGGCCTCGGTGGCCAGCTGGAGGGCGTGGTCGAGGGAGTCGGCCCTGACGTCGAGGTAGCGGTGCTCGATGCGGCGCTCGATCGCGCGCGGGTCGCAGTCGATGCAGATGGCGACACCGTCGTTCATGGTGACGGCGAGGGGCTGGGCGCCGCCCATGCCGCCGAGGCCGGCGGTGAGGGTGATCGTGCCGGCGAGGGTGCCGTTGAACTTCTTCGCGGCGACCGCGGCGAAGGTCTCGTAGGTGCCCTGGAGGATGCCCTGGGTGCCGATGTAGATCCAGGAACCGGCGGTCATCTGGCCGTACATGGTCAGGCCGAGGGCCTCCAGACGGCGGAACTCCTCCCAGTTGGCCCAGTCGCCGACGAGGTTGGAGTTGGCGATGAGGACGCGGGGGGCCCACTCGTGGGTCTGCATCACGCCGACCGGGCGGCCGGACTGGACCAGCATGGTCTCGTCCTGCTTCAGCCCCTTGAGGGTCCGCACCATCGCGTCGAAGGAGCGCCAGTCGCGGGCGGCCTTGCCGGTGCCGCCGTAGACGACGAGCTTGTCGGGGTGTTCGGCGACCTCGGGGTCGAGGTTGTTCTGCAGCATCCGCAGGGCGGCCTCCTGCTGCCATCCCAGGGCGCTCAGTTCCGTACCGCGCGGCGCTCGTACGGGGCGGGGTCCTGACATGGTCTGCCTCCTAGCGGTTCAGGGATCAACAGCCGGTGAAGTGTTCCTGCGGTTATTCACATCCTGACTCTCTGAATAGAACTAGTCAATACATCGGTCCGCCAGCGTGGGCGCGCTCCGGATGTTTGGCTGGACTTATGGGCCTCAAAGGTATGGACGGCGACAAGTCGGGGGACGTCGTGGACGACGACAGGGACGGGTGCGGGGACGACGGCGAGCGGGTCGTACGGCGGGACGACGCCGTGCGGGCGGCGGTGGAGCAGGGGCTGCTGAGGCCGGACGCGCCGATCGCGGGCCTGCTGGACGTGACCGGCATCCGCGCCTCGGCGGCGGCGCTGCACCGGGCGTTCGCGGCGGTGGCGGCGCCGGGGACGGAGATACTGCACGCCTTCGCCGTGAAGGCGAACCCGCTGGTGCCGGTGGTGCGGCTGCTGGCCGGGGAGGGGATCGGCGCCGAGGTGGCCAGCGCGGGCGAGCTGGCGCTGGCGCGGGCGGCCGGGGTGCCGGTGGCGCGGACGGTGTTCGACGCGCCCGCGAAGACGGAGGCGGAGCTGCGCGAGGCGCTGACGCTGGGCGTCGCCGTGAACGCGGACAACCCGCAGGAGCTCACCAGGATCGACGCGATCCGGCACGCCGTCGGCCCCACCGGCTCGCCCCTCGGGCTCAGGGTCAATCCGCAGATCGGCGCCGGGACCATCGGGGCCACCTCCACCGCGACGGCGACCTCGAAGTTCGGGGTGGGGCTGCGGGACGAGGGGGCGCGGGAGTGGGTCGTACAGGCGTTCGCGGAGCGGCCGTGGCTGACGCGGCTGCATGCGCACATCGGGTCGCAGGGGATCCCGCTGTCGCTGCTGGCGCGGGGCGTGGCGGAGACGCACGCGCTGGCCGAGGAGATCAACGCACGGGTCGGGCGGCGGCAGGTGGACACCCTCGACATCGGCGGCGGGCTTTCGGTCAACCTGGGGTCGGAGAAGACGGAGCCGACGTTCGCGCAGTACGCGCGGCTGCTCGCGGAGGCGGTGCCGGGGCTGTTCGACGGGCGGTACGGGCTGGTGACGGAGTTCGGGCGGTCGCTGCTGGCCCGGCACGGCACGGTGGTGGCCCGGGTGGAGTACGCCAAGAGCAGCGGCGGGCGGCGGATCGCGGTGACGCACGCGGGCGTGCAGGTGGCGTCGCGGACGGTGTACGTGCCGCAGACGTGGCCGGTCAGGATCGCCGCGTACGACACGAAGGGGCGGCCGAAGGAAGGCCCGCCGGTGGTGCAGGACGTGGCCGGGCCCGCCTGTTTCTCGGGTGACCTGCTCGCCGAGGGACGCGCCCTGCCGCCGCTGGAGCAGGGCGACTTCGCGGCCGCGCTGGACACCGGGGCGTACTACTTCGGCACCCACTACTCCTACAACTCCCTTGCTCGGCCCGGAGTTTACGGCTTCGCACCGGACGGCGGCGGGGGCGTGGCGTTCGCCGTCGTACGGGAGCCGCAGACCGTCGCGGAGATCGTGGCCGAATCCGGCGGGGCGCACGCCGACGCGCTCACCACCCTGTTTGCACCCGGGAGCCGTTGAGGCACCCCTGAGGCACGTGGGACACAGGGATCAACTGGTACGAAAAGCAGCTCAGTTGACCAACTCTAGTCTGCCGAGGGCATGTTCCAAAGGAAAATGCCAAACGACTCTCCCTTCCCGCACACGTTGCGTAGTGTCTGCGTCACTCAACCGGAGTCCCAGGCGGCGGGAGGGGAGCCACGGTGCCCGGAATCGACGAGTGCTTACTGGAAGCGATGCGCCTGCCCGGTGCGCGGGGGGCCGCGCTGGTGGACTGGACGAGCGGGCTGGCCCTGGGCGCGGTCGGGGAGGCGCCCGGCGGTGACCACGAGACCACCGCGGCGGAGGCGGCCGAGCTGGCGCGGCTGGCCGCCGAGCACGGGGCGTTCAGCACGGGGGACGACATCGATGTGAGTCCCCCGGTGGAGGACCTGATCGTCAGCAACCGGGACAGCTACCACCTGCTGCGGTTCGTGGTCACGTCCTTCGACGCCACTGTGTTCCTGCATCTGTGGCTGGCCCGCGAGGACGGCAATCTCGCCCTCGCCCGGATCCGGCTCGGCGAGATGGCCGAGCGGCTGGTGCTGGGATGACCGTGGTCGAAACGCCTCCGCCGCTTCCGGTCCGGGACCGGGCGGCCCTGCGCGACCCGGCGGCCGGCGCGCTCTCTCCGATGCTGATACGCCTGGCCGAGGAGCGGGCCACCGGTGTCCTGGTCCGCGAGTACGGCAGCCTGCACCTGGCCGAGGGCCGCGTGGTGCACGCCGAGAGCCCGCTCGCCCCCGGTCTCGACGTGCTCCTCACGGCCCACGGCACGCTCGACGCGGCGGTCTGGCCGTGGACCGACGACATACCGGCCGCAGCCCACCGGCTGCTCTCCGCCGGGCTGCTGCCCAGAGGCGCCCTGGAGCTGTGCCGGCTCGGCGCGCTGTACGACGCCGGGTACTTCGCACTGGCGCCCAGCAGCACCCCGGGCCGGTTCCGCTACGGCACCCCGGCCGCCGAAGAACCGTTCCCGGCGGTCCTTGTCACCGCACTCGAACGCGAGACCCTGCGCCGCCGCGAGCTGCTGCACCGCATCTGGCCCGACCCGTCGGCGGACAGCGCCCCGCTGATCCGCGCCGACCCGGTCGCGCCACCGCCGGTCACCCCCCGGCAGCGGGCGGTCCTGAACCGGGTGGACGGCGTCCGCACGGCCCCGGAGATCGCCCGGGAGCTGGGCCGGCCGGCCTTCCACACGCTGGTGGACGTACGCCGGCTGGCGGCGGCCGGACTCCTCGCCCCGGGGACCACCGCGGCCGCCCCACCGGTACTCCCCCAGGTCACCGATCCCGACATCGCGCTGCTGAAGAGGCTCAGGGATGCGCTGGAGGCCCTTTGAACGGCACCGCCCCGCCGAGAGGAGACAACAGCTGATGGCGGCAGAACCCGGCAGCTCCGACAGAGAGGCCGTCCTCGACGAGTTGCGCCGGCTGCGCACCCGGATGCCCCAGCTCACCGGCGCCCTGGCGGCCGGCGTCGACGGCCTGGTCATCGCCCATGATCTGCCCGGCGTCGACCCGGAGGGCCTGGCCGCGCTCACCGCGGCCGAGCTCGGCGTCGCCGTCCGGGTCTCCGACGCCACCGGCAAGGGCGAGCTCAGGGAACTGCTGGTGCGCGGCGAGGACGGCTATGTCGCCACCTATGCCGCGGGCCGCAGCGCCGTGCTCACCCTGCTCACCGAGGACCGGGTGAACGTCGGCCGGCTGCACCTGGAGGGCCGCCGCGCCGCCGCCCGCATCGGGGAGCTGGTCGACGCGGCCGAGGCCGCCGCCAAGGCCCTGCGGCCCGCCCGCGCCACCACCACACGGACCAGAACCACGCGCACGCCACGCACCAGCACCACCACCGACGCGCGCACAGCAACCGACAGTTGAAAGGAACCAGAGAGTCATGGCCAACACCGAAACCGCGCTGAAAGAGGCCCTCACCTCCATCGAGGGCGCCACCGGCGTCGCGCTCGTCGACTACACCAGCGGGATGGCGCTGGGCACGATGGGCGGCAGCAAGACGTTCGACCTGAACGTGGCCGCGGCCGGCAACACCGACGTGATCCGCGCCAAGATGCGCACCATGGAGCACCTCGGCCTCAAGGGCGACATCGAGGACATCCTGATCACGCTCTCCAACCAGTACCACCTGATCCGGCTGCTCAAGGGCCGGGGCGGCAACGGCCTCTTCCTCTACCTGGTGCTCGACCAGGCCCGCGCCAACCTGGCGATGGCCCGGCACCAGCTGAAGAGGATCGAGGAGGACCTGGAGGTCTGACCGCCGGCCTCAGACCAGCTGCGCGGTGCGGCGGCGGGCCCCGCCGGGGGCCGCGTCGCCCGCCGCGATGCCGGTGCCCCGGTACGCCTTGGCGGCCTTCCCGGCCGGGCGGCCGCCGCGCTGGTCGAGCCAGTCGACGCGCAGCCAGACCAGCTGCTCCCCGGCCTTCTCCCGGCGGCCCAGCCAGGCCGCCTTCAGCCGCAGTCCGGTACCGGTCCCGGCGAGCAGCATGCCGCCCGCCGCGGGCACCGCGAAGGAGCTGCCGAGCGCGACGGCGAAGGCCAGCAGCAGCCACCACCGATGCCCCAGGCGCCAGTTCCGCACGGTCACCGCCCGGTCCTGGAGAACGTCGTGCTTGCCCGCCCGGGCGGCCCCGTGCAGCAGCGCGGTGTACCGCTTGCGGCGGGTGAGCGCCACGACGGCGGCACCGACGAGGAACAGCGCGGCCCCGGCCAGCACCCCGATCCGCCGCCCGGTGATCCCCGGGGGCAGCACCCCGACGCCCGCCGCGAACACCCCGGCCCACCACAGGGGCGCGGCCCCGGCCCGTACGACGACGGCCACCCGGGCCAGTCCCTGCCCGCCACGTCCTCCGTGCTCTCCGCGGCCCCCACGCGCCATGTCCCCAGCCTCCTCGCCGGTGTCGGTCCAGTCCGTAGGGCGGGACGGTAGCCAGCGAACGTGAGACGAGCCTTAAAGCCGGGCCCGGGGAGGGAACTCACTCCACGAACAGGCCCCGCGCCGCCGCCCGCGTGTCGAACTCCTCCAGGCGGGCCTGCGCGTCCGGCAGGTCGTCGCACATCGCCTCCAGGAGCACCCGCCCGAGCAGCATCGGCGCGCACGCGGTGTCGAAGGCGAGCCCGGTACCGACGGCGGCGGGCAGCAGCAGGTCGGAGACCTTGGCCACGGGCGCGAACGCGGAGTCGGCGACGGTCACGACCGTCAGCCCGGCCTCCTTCGCGTAGCCGAGGGTGTCCACGACCTCGCGCGGATGCCGGGGCAGCGCGAAGCACAGCAGCGTGGAGGCGCCGGCGAGGACGGCCGCGTCGATCCGGTCGTGGATCATCGTGCCGCCCTCGTTGAGCAGCCGGACGTCCGGGTGCACCTTGGCGGCGAAGTAGGCGAAGCCGTACGCCTGCGAGGCGGCCGCGCGCAGCCCGAGCACCGGCAGCGGCCGGGACGCGGCCAGCAGCCGTCCCGCCTGCTGCACCGGACGCGGGTCGGCGAGCACCTCGGCCAGATGCCGGAGGTTCTCGATCTCGGCCTCGACGGCCTGCTGGTACTCGTTGTACGACCCGGAGCCGGCCGTCTGCTCGGGCGGCACGACCTCGCGCAGGTGCTTGCGCAGCGCCGGGTAGCCGTCGAAGCCGAGGGCGACCGCGAAGCGGGTGACGGAGGGCTGGCTGACCCCGGCCAGGTCGGCCAGCTCCACGCTGGACAGGAAGGGCACGTCGGCGGCGCGCCGCACCATGCTGTGCGCGATGCGCCGCTGGGTCGGCGTCAGCCGGTGCCCCTCGAAGAGCGCCTGCAAGCGAGTCGCAGGGCTGTCGGTCACGCTCATGACGTGCTCCCCCTCCAGATGTCCGTGAACCGGTCGAGCAGCTCGGCCGCCGCCGTGACGTCGTCGGTGAGCGGCCGGTCGGCCGGGTCCGCCTCCAGCACCGCCTCGGCGAGCTCCAGCGCCCTGCCCGCCCCGAGCCCGGGTTCGGGCCGGAGCTCGCGCTGACGCAGTGCCCGTACGGCGGCGACGAGTTCGCAGCCGACCACCAGACGGTACGCACGGCAGGCGCGCAGCGTTTGACGGGCGGCGAGCGAGGCGAAACTGGCCTGTTCCTCGACGCCTCGGGAGAGTACAGCGTGCCCCAGGGAGGCGGGCGCGGAGAAGGCGCGCAGCTCGCCGAGGGCGGCGCCGGCGGCGTACTCCAGGATCATCACGCCGGAGGAGGCGGGCTCCTGGTCGGCGAGGAAGGGGCGCAGGCGGGTGAAGGCGGGCTCGTTGAGGGAGGAGAGGCGGGACGTGGACAGCCGGGCGACCTGGGTGACGGCGAGCCGGAAGTGGTCCAGGGCGAGGGCGAGCTGGGCCTGGTAGAAGCCGCCGTGGTGGTAGGCGGCGAGGTCCTCGGGGGAGATGAGGGGGTTCTCGGCGGCCGCGTTGATCTCGATCGCCAGCACCCCTTCCAGGGCGTCGGCCGCGTCATGGGCCGGGCCGTGGATCTGGGGCAGGCAGCGGAAGCCGTAGGGGTCCTGGATCCGGCCCAGCGGCGGGGTCGGCCGGTCGGCGGCGCCGATCAGCTCCCGCATCCGGCGGGCCACTTCGACGCTCCCCCGGTGCGGACGGGCCGCGTGCACGGGGGCCGCGAACGCCTCGTGCGAGCCGTCGACGGCCAGTAGGGAGAGGGCCGCCACGACCTGGGTGGCCTCGATCAGAGCGCGCAACTCGTGCAGGGCGAGCGCCGACTGGCCGAGGGTGAGGGCGTTGCTGCTGATCAGGGCGAGGGCGTCGTTGTTGTCGAGGGGCTGGGCCTCGGGGGCCCGGGCGCCGCGCCAGGGGTGCTCCCCCACCAGCGCGAGCCCCACCTGGGCCAGTGCCGCGATGTCCCCGGTGCCGACCGAGCCGAACTCGTTGACCACCGGATACGCGCCCGACTCCAGCGCCTCGCACAGGGCCGTGACGACACTCGGGCGCAGTCCGGCACCGCCCGCCAGCAGCTGGTTGGCGCGGACCGCGAGCATCGCGCGGACCTGCCGGGAGGGCAGTTCGTCGCCGATGGCCCCGGCGTGGCTGCGCAGCAGGCGCAGTCCGTGTCCGGCGGCGGCCTCGGTGGGCACGTCCTCGTTCCGGTTGGCGCCGACGCCGGTGGAACGGCCGTAGACGCGACCGGTGGCCGCGATCTGCCGGGCGGCGTTCCAGGACTCCTCCGCGCGGCGCATCGCGTCCGTGCCGGGGACCGGCCGTGCGGTGCCGTCGGCGAGGCGTACGACGTCCTCGACACCCATGCCGATGCCGTCGAGGACCACCAGCCCGGAATGCGTCATTCCGACAGCGTCCATTATGTGAGACGACATCACGCCCAAACTCCCCTCAATCCGGACACTCGATCTTGCTTGTCGGTCATCCGTTACCTCGGATTAACGCCAGACCGTTGACAAGCTATTCACACACCAAGAACTCTGCATGACGTTATACAGCCGGGCAAGGGACATCTCATGATCCAGTTCGACGCGGTCCACAAGCGCTTCCCCAACGGCACGACAGCAGTCCACGATCTCTCCCTGGAGATGCCGGAGGGCGGGGTCACCGTCCTGGTCGGCTCCTCAGGATGCGGCAAGACCACCACCCTGCGGATGATCAACCGGATGGTCGAGCCGACCTCCGGCACGATCAAGGTGAACGGCAAGGATGTCACCGAACAGGACGCCGCCGAACTGCGTCGTTCCATCGGGTACGTCATCCAGCAGGCCGGGCTCTTCCCGCACCGCACGGTCCTCGACAACATCGCCACCGTCCCGCTGCTGCTCGGCTGGAACCGGAAGAAGGCCCGCGCCCGCGCCGCCGAGCTCCTGGAGACCGTCGGTCTCGCCGCCGACGCCGGCAAGCGCTACCCGCACCAGCTCTCCGGCGGCCAGCAGCAGCGCGTCGGCGTGGCCCGCGCGCTCGCCGCCGACCCGCCCGTCCTGCTGATGGACGAGCCGTTCGGCGCGGTCGACCCGGTGGTGCGCGCCCAGCTCCAGGACGAACTGCTGCGGCTCCAGAAGGAGCTGAACAAGACCATCGTCTTCGTCACCCACGACATCGACGAGGCCGTCCGGCTCGGCGACCGTATCGCCGTCTTCCGCACCGGCGGGTACCTGGTCCAGTGCGCTCCGCCCGCGGAGCTCCTGGCCCGTCCGGCCGACGAGTTCGTGGCCGACTTCCTCGGCGCCGAGCGCGGGCTGAAGCTGCTCTCCCTGAAGACCCTCGCCGGGGTCCCGCAGGGCCCGGCCCCCGAGGGCGGCGCCTGGACCCTCGTGCTCGACGCCGGGCGCAAGCCCCTGCACTGGGCCTCGAAGGACGCCGAACTCCCCGTACGGCCGCTGAAGGACGGCGACTCCCTGCTCTCGGCCCTCGACGAGTCGATCGCCTCCCCGACCGGGCTGGTCGCCCGCGTCGACGCGCAGGGCGTGCTGACCGGCGTCTCCTCCCGCGACGACATCCACGTCCACGCGGGCCAGGCCCACTCCGAGGCCCGGGCGGTGGCCGCATGACCATCGACTGGTCGTGGATCGGCGACCACACCGACGACCTCACCAGCCTCACCCTCTCCCACCTCCAGGCCGCCATGACCGCCGTCTTCTTCGGCCTGCTGATCTCGCTGCCGCTCGCGGTTCTCGCCCACCGGGTCCGCCCGCTGCGCGGCTTCCTGCTCGGCCTCTCGAACGTCCTGTTCACGATCCCGTCGATCGCGATCTTCGTCCTGCTGCTGCCGATCAGCGGCCTGACCCGGACCACGACCGTCATCGGCCTGACCGTGTACACGCTGGTCGTGCTGCTGCGGAACACGGTCGAGGGACTGGACTCGGTCCCCGCGAAGACCAAGGAGGCGGCCAAGGCGATGGGCACGCGCCCGCTGCGCACGCTCCTCACGGTCGAACTCCCGCTCGCGCTCCCCGTGATCTTCGCGGGCATCCGGATCGCGACGGTCATGTCCATCTCGCTGGTGAGCGTCGCCACCTACATCGGCGACGGCGGACTCGGCCAGCTCTTCACCGACGGCTTCCAGCGCGACTTCCCGACCCCGGTGATCGTGGGCGTGGTCCTCACGATCCTGCTCGCCGTGGTCGCGGACGCCCTGCTGGTGGCCCTCCAGTACGTACTGACCCCGTGGCGCAGGAGGCGGGCCTGAGATGTACGAGCTGTTCACGAACCTCGTCAAGTGGCTGACCAGCGGCTCCCAGTGGGCCGGTCAGGACGGTATCGCCCACCGCCTCGGCGAGCACCTGCAGTACTCGCTGCTCGCCACCCTCATCGCGGCCGCGATCGGCCTCCCGGTCGGTCTGCTGATCGGCCATACCGGCAAGGGCGCGTTCCTCGCCATCAACCTGGCCTCCTTCGGCCGCGCGCTGCCGACCGTCGGCCTGGTGGTCCTGGTCTTCCTGGCGGGCGGGCTGTCGATGCTGCCGGTGTACGTCGCGCTGGTCGCCCTCGCGGTCCCGGCGATCGTCACCAACACCTACGCCGGGATGACGGCCGTCGACCCGGACGTCCGCGACGCGGCCCGCGGCCAGGGCATGCGCGGCCACCAGGTGCTGTTCCAGGTGGAGTTGCCGCTCGCACTGCCGCTCATCATGACCGGCCTGCGCCTCGCGCTCATCCAGGTCGTCGCCACCGCCACCATCGCCGCCTACGTCTCCTTCGGCGGTCTCGGCCGCTACGTCTTCGACGGACTCGCCCAGCGCGATCTCGTCCAGGTGCTCGGCGGCGCGGTGCTGGTCGCGGTCGTGGCCGTCGTACTCGATCTGCTGCTCAGCACCCTCCAGCGCTTCCTCTTCCGCCACCGCACTGCCTAGGGAACCCGAAGATGAACCGTCGCACCCTCCTCGGTGGCCTGCTCGCCGCCGGCTCCGTCCCCGCCCTCGCCGCCTGCTCCGGCGGCATCACCTCGCTGAACGAGAGCAGCGGCTCGACCGCCGGCGGCGGCTCCAGCAAGGGCGGGATCACCATCGGCACCGCCAACTTCACCGAGAACCAGGTACTCGGCTACCTCTACGCGGCCGTGCTCCAGAAGGCCGGCGTGAAGGTGAAGGTCCGCCCGAACCTCGGCACCCGGGAGATCGTGATCCCCGCGCTCAGGGCGGGCGACATCGACCTGCTGCCCGAGTACCAGGGCGCCCTGCTCAACTACCTGGCCCCGAAGGACGACTCGGCTGAGCCGGGCACCATGCAGAACGCGCTGACGATGGCGCTGCCCAGCGGTCTCCAGGTGCTGCCGTACGGACAGGCCGCCGACTCCGACTGCTTCGTGGTCACCCGGGCGACCGCCCGGAAGTACGGCCTGACCTCGCTGGCCGACCTGGCCAAGCAGAACGGCAAGCTGGTCATCGGCGCCGCGCCCGAGGTGAAGAAGCGCCGGGTGGGCGCGATCGGGCTGCAGGAGGTGTACGGCGTCGAGTTCAAGGAGTTCAAGTCGCTGGACTCGGACGGGCCGCTGGTCAAGGGCGCGCTGAAGAAGGGCGACGTGGACGTGGCGAACCTCTTCACCACGGACACGGACATCGCGGCCAACGGCTGGGTGGTGCTGGCCGACCCGAAGAACCTGATCCCCAGCCAGCACATCGTGCCGCTGATCGCCGACCGCAAGGCCGACGACACGGTCCGCAAGGCCCTCGCCCGGCTCGGCAACGTCCTCACCACCGAGCAGCTCACCCAGCTCAACAGCCTGGTCGACAACGACAAGAAGGACCCGGAGGACGTGGCGGCGGCGTACGCCAAGCAGCACGGGCTGGCCTGAGCGGGTCGCACCCCGGGTATCGCCCGGGCGATGATCCTGCCAAGGGTCGTTAAATCGATACGGAGTGTAACGTTTCCGCCGCGTACAGTGATCAGACTGTACCGGCACCCTCACCTGAGGAAGCGTCATGGCCTCCACCCCCAGGGCCTTTCCGACGGCCACCGCGGTCGGCGCGCCGACCGCCGCCTTCTCCTCGGCGGCCGTCGCCCCCTCCTCGGCGAGCGCCGCCCTCGACGAACTGCTCGAGGGCAACCGGCGTTTCGCCACCGGCCGCGCCCGCCGCGACGGGACCGCCGGACGGCGTCCGTTCGCCGTCGTCCTCGGCTGCATCGACTCCCAGGTCGTCCCCGAGCTGGTCTTCGACCAGGGGCTCGGCGACCTGCTGTGCATAAGGACCGCCGGTCAGGTGCTGGACGAGGCGGTGCTCGGTTCGATCCAGTACGGCGTGGAGGAGCTGCGCGTCCCGCTGGTCGTGGTGCTCGGCCACGAGCGCTGCGGGGCCGTCGCCGCCACCCTCGGCCTTCTGCGCACCGGCGCGCGGGTCCCCGGCCACCTGGAACTC
Organism: Streptomyces sp. NPDC048277; assembly: GCF_040652235.1. NCBI lineage: Bacteria > Bacillati > Actinomycetota > Actinomycetes > Kitasatosporales > Streptomycetaceae > Streptomyces > Streptomyces sp. NPDC048277. The sequence goes on along the minus strand of NZ_JBEZLQ010000007.1, from coordinate 293,511 downwards.
CTCGTCGACGAGATCGCCCCGGCCGCCCGTCGCACCAGGGGGCTGCCCGGCGACTGGGCCGGGCACACCGTGCGGGCGCACACGGTGTGGGTGCGGGACGCGATCCGGGCGGACTCCGCGTTCGCGGGGGCGTCGGTGGTCGCGGCGCGGTTCGACCCGGACAGCGGCCTGGTCTCGCTGCTGCCCTGAGAGGCTGACCTGAGTTGGCGGCCCCGGGGGGCTGCCTCGAAGGCGGCCCCCCGGGCGGATGCGGGGGATTGCCCCAGTGCGGCGGGCACCCGGGCTCCCTACCGTGGACGCCATGACGGACGCGCATGACACCGACCTGAAGAAGGACCTCGCCGCCACCCTGCACGCCCGCAGGGAACTGGGGCCGGAGTACGAGTCGGAACTGGCCGACTCCTTCCTGGAGAAGCTCGACCAGCGCATCGACGGCGCGGTGGAGCGCCGGCTGCGCCGGGGTCTGGCCGAGCAGCAGATGCAGGCGGCCCGGGGTGCGCGGAGGCCGAAGGGCAGCGACACCTGGGGCGAGCGGTTCGGCTTCGGGATCGTCTCGCTGGTGCTGGCGATCCCGCTGTCGGCGATCGGCGGCGCCTTCGCGGGCATGACGGGCCTGATCGCCACGTGGGTCGGCATCGTCGGCGTCAACATGGCCCAGGCCGTCCGCCTCAACCCCGGCCTGTTCGGCCGCCCCGGCCGCGACCACGAGGACTGAGCCCAGGTCGGCCGTACAGGAGAAGGCGCGGGAAAAGTAATGCGCGGGGACCGCCGCACCCCCGTTACCGGGGGGCGGGACGACGGCGGTCCCCGCGAGGGACATGGACCGGGTCAGGGCCGGGTCTCACGTCCGGGCGTCCATGGAGGTCCGGGAGCCGCTCCGGAGGTCCTTGGACGTTCGGTGCCGGCTGGGGCGGGGAGCCGCTCCCGCCCTGCCGACACCCACTAATGTGCCGGACCCGTGTTAAGCGTGTGCTGCGTGTACGTGACACGCTCGTACCACTTCCGCGAAGTCCGTCACCCGGGTGGGGAAACAGCAAGTTCCCCCGGTTCACGGCTCGTTCACCGGACGTTCGTTACTGCTTGCCGCCCTTGGCGAGAAACGCCAGCAGGTCCTGCCGGCTGACCACGCCCGTCGGCTTGCCCTCGACGAGGACGATGGCCGCGTCCGCCGCGCCCAGTACCGACATCAGGTCCGCGACCGGCTCGCCGGAACCGACCTGCGGCAGCGGTGCGCACATGTGCTTCTCCAGCGGGTCCTCCAGGGAGGCCCGCTTGCTGAACAGCGCGTCCAGCAGCTCGCGTTCGACGACCGAGCCGACGACCTCGGCGGCCATCACGTCCGGGTGGCCGGCGCCCGGCTTGACGACGGGCATCTGCGAGACGCCGTACTCACGCAGCACCTCGATGGCCTGGCCGACCGTCTCCTCGGGGTGCATGTGGACGAGGGAGGGGATGGAGCCGCCCGCCTTGTCGCTGAGCACGTCGCCGACGCGGGCGCTGGGGCCCTCGTCCTCCAGGAAGCCGTAGTCGGCCATCCACTCGTCGTTGAAGATCTTGCTGAGGTAGCCCCGGCCGCTGTCCGGGAGGAGGACGACCACGACATTGTCCGGGCCGAGCCGCTCGGCCACCCGCAGCGCGGCGACGACCGCCATCCCGCAGGAGCCGCCCACCAGCAGCCCCTCCTCCTTCGCGAGGCGCCGGGTCATCTGGAAGGAGTCCTTGTCGGACACGGCGACGATCTCGTCGGCGACGCTCCGGTCGTAGGCGGTCGGCCAGAAGTCCTCGCCGACGCCCTCGACGAGGTACGGCCGCCCGGAACCGCCGGAGTACACGGAGCCCTCCGGGTCCGCGCCGATCACCTGGACCCGCCCCTCACTGGCGTCCTTCAGATAGCGGCCGGTGCCGGAGATGGTGCCGCCGGTCCCCACGCCCGCGACGAAATGGGTGATCCGCCCCTCCGTCTGCTCCCACAGCTCGGGGCCGGTCGAGTGATAGTGCGACAGGGGGTTGTTCGGGTTGGAGTACTGGTCCGGCTTCCAGGCGCCGGGGGTCTCCCGCACCAGCCGGTCGGAGACGTTGTAGTAGGAGTCCGGGTGCTCCGGGTCCACGGCGGTGGGGCAGACCACGACCTCGGCCCCGTACGCCCGCAGTACGTTGATCTTGTCGGTGCTCACCTTGTCGGGGCACACGAAGATGCACTTGTACCCCTTCTGCTGGGCCACGATCGCCAGCCCCACCCCGGTGTTCCCGCTGGTCGGCTCGACGATGGTCCCCCCGGGCTGCAGCTCCCCGCTCTTCTCCGCGGCCTCGATCATCCGCAGGGCGATGCGGTCCTTCACGGACCCGCCCGGGTTGAAGTACTCGACCTTGGCGAGGACGGTGGCCTGGATGCCCTGGGTGACGCTGTTGAGTCTCACCAGCGGGGTGTTGCCGACGAGACTGATCATCGAGTCGTGGAATCGCACCGTTGTCTCCGGTTGCTTGCAAAAGAAGTGGTCTTGGTGGTGCCGCCAGACTACGGGGCACCTCGGAGGTTCACTCCCCGTTGAGATTGGCGGACGGTCCGTACGGGGCAAGGAGTGGATGTACGGCAACGAGGAGGTGGCGGCGACGCATGACGAGCATGTCGAGGGCGCGGGTGGCCCGGCGTATCGCGGCCGGTGCGGCGTACGGCGGCGGCGGGATCGGGCTGGTCGGCGCGGCCGCGGTGGGGCTGGTGCTGGCCGAGGTGCGGATGGCCAGGACCCGGGTGAACAACGGGAACAGCGGCGGCCGGGTGCCGGCCGCGGACGGCCGGTACGGCGACGGGTACGGCATCGGTGAGCCGCCCCTGCGGCTGACGGTGCTCGGCGACTCCACGGCGGCGGGCCAGGGTGTGCACCGGGCGGCGCAGACACCGGGCGCGCTGCTGGCGTCGGGCCTCGCGGCCGTCGCGGAGCGCCCGGTGGTACTCAGCAACGTGGCCCGGCCCGGCGCCCAGTCCGACGACCTGGACCGGCAGGTCGCCCTGGTCCTGGGCTCGTCGGCGCCCGCCCCCGACGTGTGCGTGATCATGATCGGCGCGAACGACGTCACGCGCCGGATGCCGCCGACCCGCTCGGTGCGCCATCTCTCGGCGGCGGTACGGCGGCTGCGCACGGCCGGCGCGGAGGTGGTGGTCGGCACCTGTCCCGACCTGGGCACGATCGAGCCGGTACGACAGCCGTTGCGCTGGCTGGCCCGGCGGGCGTCCCGGCAGCTGGCGGCGGCCCAGACGATCGGGACGGTGGAGCAGGGCGGCCGCACGGTGTCGCTGGGCGATCTGCTGGGTCCCGAGTTCGCGGAGAACCCGCGCGAGCTGTTCGGACCCGACAACTACCACCCCTCGGCGGAGGGCTACGCCACGGCGGCGATGGCGGTGCTGCCGACGGTCTGCGCGGCCCTGGGCCTGTGGCCGGCGGAGGAGGAACGGCCCGACGTCAGCCGCCGGGAGGGCTTCCTGCCGGTCGCCCGCGCGGCGGCGGAGGCGGCGGCGGAGCCCGGCACGGAGGTCACGGCGGCGATGCCGACCGGGCCCCGGGGACCGTGGGCCCTGCTGAAGCGCCGCCGGCGGCACCGCGTCGAGCCGCCCGCCCCGCCGGCCGACCCGGTCGCCGGGGAGGCGCGGTCGAGCCCCGCGACGACGAACCAGGACAGATAGAGGCAAGGTGCGTGCATGAGCGAGGTACGGGTCTCACCGCCGGTCCCCGAGATCAGCGTGTCCCTCGGTGACGAGGTCGTCGTCCAGCTCCCGGAGAACGCCACCACCGGCTATCTCTGGTCCGTGGAGCGGGTCGACGGCCCCGTGCGGGTGGCCGACGACGCGTACGAGCCGCCCGGAGAGCCGCTGCCGGGGGCCGGAGGGCAACGGTTCGTGCGCATCCGTCCGACGGGGGCCGGCGAGGCCGTGGTGGAGCTGGCGCTGAAGCGGCCCTGGGAGGACCGGGTCCAGGACCGGGTCAGCGTCCGGATCACGGTCGCCGGCACCGGCACCGGCACCGGCACCGGCACCGGCGGCTGAACGCGGGACAGGGCCGCCCCTTCACGGGACGGCCCTGCCGGCGGTGCCGGACGGTTCACCAGAGGTAGATCTCGTGGACCATCCCGTCGGGCTCCTCGCGGAAGCTGATCGGCCGGCCCGACTCACGGGCCTGGGACGCCAGCGTGGTCAGCGCCGTGAACGCGGCGTCGGAACCGTTGAAGATCTTCTTCCACACACCGCCCTTGACGTGCAGGTGCGCGTTGCGGGGCTGGTCCATGCACCACATGCCGTCGACCATGACGTTCTGGGTCCACACGGCCGTGGCGGAGCCGCCCGCCTCGATGGCCTGGACGGCCTGTTCGGTGGCCCGGGCGTCGGGGTGCACCAGGGGGCGGGCCTCGCCGATCACCGTCTCCGCGAACCGGATCGTCATGGCGTCGCTCTTCGGCTTGCCGGACTCGGTGATCGGGATCGCCGAGAGCCCCACCTCCACACCGGGCGGGGGCATGACCGGACGGCCGGCGTTGCCGTTCACGGGGACCGTGGTCGCGCTGTACCCGGTGCGGGTCCTGGTGGTGGGCGCTTCGAGCGTGCTCGTCTGCGTCGGGCTCATCGTGTACTCCTGCGGTCGCGTACGGTCTCGTTGCTCACGGGGGCTGTCACCAGGCGTAGATCTGCTGGATGTGTCCGTCGTCCTCGAACAGGCCCACCTTGGCGCCGGCGGACTTCGAGGCGGCGAGTTCGGCGAGCATCGCCGCGTCGGTCGCGGCCACGTCGCTGCCCAGGCTCAGCCAGCCGCGCTGCTCGCCGTAGGCCCACACGTTGGCGTCGGCCTCGTTGCTCCACAGGCCGAGGATGCGCTGGTCCTCCAGCCAGGCGCGCAGTGTGACGCCCTGGACGCCGCAGTTGTGCCAGCTCTCGATGCCGCACTCGCCGTAGCCGATCCGGAAGAAGCCGTGCTCGCCCCAGTCGGGGCCCCAGCTGTTCTTGGCGATCCAGCAGGACTGCGCGTCGTCGTAGCCGACGAGGCAGACGCAGTGGCCGCCGGCGACCTTGTCGGTCTGCCGCCGGTAGACGCCTCCGCCGTAGCTGAAGAAGTCCTGGTAGACGAACATGCAGGCGACGGTGGAGCCGTAGGTGGCGATGTCACGCTTGATCGCCACGGGGTCGTTGGTGTCGTTCGTCCAGTTCACGACGTTGGCGCGGCGGTTGGGCCAGTCCGCGTTGAGCCTGCTGGAGTCCTGGTTCCCCGCCGTGTAGGGGAAGTAGTCCTCGAAGGTGATGCCGGAGGAGCGTGCCTTCTCCAGCAGCGGCTCCGGAAGCCAGCCGGTGTCGCAGTTGGCCCCGGCCTCACGCCCGTAGCCGTAGAAGGCGTGGGCCTCGGAGAGGTCGGCCGGCAGGTAGGGCGCGCGGTCGGTGTAGCGGAGCACGTGCTCCATGGTCGCCACGGTGCCGAAGGCGCAACAGGAACCGCAGTTCCCCTGGTCCTTCACGGGGGTCGTGTAGTCCACGCCCCCGATGGAGCGGAGGTCGAACGCCGCGGGCAGCTCCGCCGCCTGGGACGCGGCGGCCAGCGCGGCCTCTCGGTGCTGGTCCTGAGCCGCCATGATCTCGGCGTGCTCGGCCCCGTCGAAGGGGACACCGAGCCGCCGGACGCGCTGCTCCTCGGTCAGGCGGGTGATGGAGTTGCCGGTCGACCGCCAGGGGCTGCCGGCGCTTTCCAGCGTCGTCCTCAGGGCTGCCAGGTCCATGGGTTCGTTCACAGGCATGCGAACGCCTCTCGTGCAGGGAAGGGAGACGGGGGCGAAGCGGGCCGGAAGGGGAACCGGGCAGGCCAGGGCCGCCCCGGCGGGCGGCTCGGCACCTTCGCCGTCGGACCCAGTGGACACTCCGGCAGTGGGGTCCGCCACTCGGAGCGCGCGGCGGGGAGACGCGGGTACGGCGGCCCGCCCGGCGGTACCCGCGCCACGGGCGCACACCGGGTGCCGGACGCGTGCTGCGGGCCCGTTCGGCCGTTGGAAGGGCCCGGGCACGCTCAGCCCACGGCACGGTCCCTTGACGCCGACGCCCCAAGCAAGCGCTTAGAAAGTGCGGCCAGTGTCACACCCGGACCCCCGTGACCGATGACATACGTACGGGTAACTTCCCAAGCACAATCCCCGCATGCCAATGGAGCCGTGATGCCCGAAGCCGTCATCGTCTCGACCGCCCGCTCCCCGATCGGCCGCGCCGTCAAGGGCTCCCTGAAGGACCTGCGCCCCGACGACCTCACCGCGACGATCATCCAGGCCGCCCTCGCGAAGGTCCCCGGGCTGGACCCGAGGGACATCGACGACCTGATGCTCGGCTGCGGTCTCCCCGGCGGCGAGCAGGGCTACAACCTCGGCCGGATCGTCGCCGTGCAGATGGGCATGGACCACCTGCCCGGCACCACGATCACCCGCTACTGCTCCTCGTCGCTCCAGACGAGCCGCATGGCCCTGCACGCGATCAAGGCCGGCGAGGGCGACGTCTTCATCTCGGCCGGTGTCGAGATGGTCTCCCGCTACGCCAAGGGCAGCTCGGACGGTCTCCCGGACACCATGAACCCGATCTTCGCCGAGGCGCAGGCCCGTACCGCCGCCACGGCCGCGTCCGAGGGCTCCACCTGGCACGACCCGCGCGAGGACGGCCTGCTCCCCGACCCGTACATCGCGATGGGCCAGACCGCCGAGAACCTGGCCCGCATCAAGGGCGTCACGCGCCAGGACATGGACGAGTTCGGGGTCCGCTCGCAGAATCTCGCCGAGGAAGCCATCAAGAACGGCTTCTGGGAGCGCGAGATCACCCCGGTGACCCTGCCCGACGGCACGGTCGTCAGCAAGGACGACGGCCCGCGCGCCGGCGTCACCCTGGAGGGCGTCGCCGGTCTGAAGCCGGTCTTCCGCCCCGACGGCCTGGTCACGGCCGGCAACTGCTGCCCGCTGAACGACGGCGCCGCCGCGGTCGTCATCATGAGCGACACCAAGGCCCGCGAGCTCGGCCTCACCCCGCTCGCCCGCATCGTGTCGACCGGTGTCACCGGCCTCTCCCCCGAGATCATGGGCCTCGGCCCGGTGGAGGCGAGCAAGCAGGCGCTGCGGCGCGCCGGCCTCACCATCGACGACATCGACCTGGTCGAGATCAACGAGGCGTTCGCCGCCCAGGTGATCCCCTCCTACCGCGACCTGGACATCCCGCTGGAGAAGCTGAACGTGAACGGCGGCGCCATCGCCGTCGGCCACCCCTTCGGCATGACCGGCGCCCGCATCACCGGCACGCTCGTCAACTCCCTCCAGTTCCACGACAAGCAGTTCGGCCTGGAGACGATGTGCGTCGGCGGCGGCCAGGGCATGGCGATGGTCATCGAGCGCCTGAGCTGAGGCACCGCACGACCCCCGAGTGATCCCTGAGTGACCGTCACGGAACCCACCGTGACACCACGGCCCGGTGTTCGAGAAAACCCCGAACACCGGGCCGATTTGTGATCCAATCTCCCCCAGGATGTGACCTATCTCCCTCTGCGGATATATCTCCGCAGGTCAGGGCGGCTGTCCGAGCAAACCCCAGGGTCAATCCCCTGCCCGTTTCGTGACGTTACGCACTGACAGCTTGATAGTCCACCCTTCAAGCTGATGTAGGAAGTCGGGGGTCGACTTTGAACCGGGAGTACGTCAGTGAGCGCCATGCCGATCGCCTTGCTGCTCACCACGGCCGCCACGGGCGCCGTGGGCGTCGCTGTCCTGCGCACCGTGATGAAGCTGCGCCGCCAGGTCGCCGAGCTGCACACCCAGCTCGCCCAGAACCAGGCCGCGACCCTGCGGGCGCTGATGCCGGCGGCCCGCAGCCACATGGACGCCGAGGAGATACGCGCCGCGGTGGCGGAGGCACTGGCCGAGGAGCGGGAGCGGGAGCTGGCCGAGGCACGCGCCTTCTGGGCCGCGCAGGAGGCGCGTGACGCCTCCGACACGCCTTCGCTGCTGGGCCTGGCGGACAGCGAGCTGTTCCTGCCCCGGCAGGGCGACTTCGTGGGCCTGGAGCCGGTCGCCGAGCCGGCGTCCGAGACGGACGAGTTCACCGGCGGTGCCGCCGGGGGAGAGTCGCCGGAACTGTCCGCGGCCCGCCGGCGCCACCCGTCCCACCCCGACTTCGTACCGGTGCAGTCGCCGGTGGTGAACGACCATGAGCGCACGGTCGCGACGCTGGAGCAGCTGGCCGAGTCGCAGGTCGAACTCTCCGATGTGCGCCCGGGGCCGCTGGGCACGCTGGACGTCTATGTCTTCGCCGACGGCACGACGCTGTGCATGACACCGGGGCACCGCGAGACGGCGGAGCGGTTGGCTGCCGCCCTGAGCGCCGGTGAGACGCCGTACCTGCTGGGCGGGTCGGGGATCTCGGGCGCGTACACGCTGACGTTCGCGTGCGGGGCGGAGAACGTGTACATCCTGGCGGACAGGGTCATCGCGTCGCTCTGAGGGTGCGCGAAGGTGCGTTGTCGGGTGCGGGTGCGTGGGGGTTGCTCGCGCAGTTCCCCGCGCCCCTGAAGGGGCTTTTAGGGGCGCGGGGAACTGCGCGACCAGCCACGACGGCGCCGCACCCGCCACCGGCGCTACACCCCCGCCCTCTTCTGCGCCTCCTCCACCATCCGCACCGCGTCGCCGACCTCGGCGTCGCTCTCCAGCACCACCGCCAAGTCGTTCCCGGCCACGGTGATTTGGTCGGCGACGGCGAACATCCCCGCGTCCGGCATCTCGCGAGCCTCACCGCCCGGTTCCTCGACCGCCTGCGCCCAGTTGGCCAACTGCCTGGCCAGCGCCAGCGCCTCCGCGGCCGCCCCCCGCTGCAACCGGCTCTGCGGTGCCGCCCTCAACTTGTCGGCGAAGTGCTCCACTGCACGGGTAAGAGGCGTCGTATCAACCACGCGGCGAGCGTAACGCCTCCCGTCGGCTCTCCCGGCAGGACCCGGCTGTCCTGTCATGACTGTTGCCAACACGCCAACACTCAGGCACGGTGACGTGAAGGACCGGCTACAACCCCCTTTGCGCACCGGAGGCGCCGATGTCCCAAGTCTTCTCCGAGGAGACCCATCGCAATATGCTCGCCCGCATCCCCCACTGCACCGGTCGTGAAGTGTCCGACTGGCTGCGTACCGTCGACGAAGGCCCGTCCCTCTTCCGCTTCGAGGAGAAGGTCAGCTGGCTCCGCCACGAATACAACCTCGCGTACGGCCACGCGAAGGCACTGGTCCACGAGTACGACCTGAGGAGGGCCGCGCGCAAACTGCTCTAGGCGCGCAACGACACCACAGACGGCGAAGGGCCCTGGGGCGGTGACCCGGGGCCCTTCTCAGCTCACTTGCGAAAGCGTGCCGTCGAGCTAGTCGTTACTGCTGAAGATCGCCACCAGGCGCAGCATCTCGACGTAGATCCACACCAGCGTCAGGGTGAGGCCGAACGCGGCCAGCCAGGCCTCGTTCTTCGGGGCGCCGTACGCGATGCCGTCCTCGATCTGCTTGAAGTCGAGGGTCAGGAAGAACGCGCCGAGCAGGATCGCGATGATGCCGACGAGCGCACCGAGCGGGCCCATGCTGCGCAGACCGCCGTTCTCGGCGACGCCGAACGCGACCAGCAGCAGGTTGACCGCCATGACCACCACGAAGGCGATGGCGATGGACATGCCGATACGGGCGTAGCGGGCGGTGACGCGGATCCAGCCGGCCTTGTAGACCAGCAGCGTCGCGCCCGAGACCGCCATGGTGCCGAGCACCGCCTGGAACGGGGCACCGCTCCACTGGCTGTTGTACATCTCGCTGATGACACCGAGGAAGACGCCCTCGAAGGCGGCGTAGCCCAGGATCAGCGCGGGTACCGGGGTGCGCTTGAAGCTCTGGATCAGCGCCAGGACCATCGCGACGATCGCGGAGCCGAAGGCCAGGCCGTAGCTGGTGGCGGAGACCGGCAGCAGGGCCCAGGCGAGGGCCGCGCCGACGGCGACCGTGCCGAGCGTCATCGCGGAGCGCGTGATGACGTCGTCCATGGTCATGCGGCCGGTGGAGGCCGGGGCCTGCGGCGGGGCGCCCTGCTGGACGTCCTGCTGGGCGTACGGGTTGTTCGCGTACGGGTTCTGCGCGTACGGGTTGCCGCCCTGTGCGTACCCGGCCTGCGGCGCGGTGTTGAAGCCCGCGTAGCCGTTGTCGCGGCTGAACCCCCGTCGCGAGAAGACCGGGTTGCTGCTCCTCATTTCACTCCTCCATGGCCACCGTGCGTGGCCTTGGCGTCAAGAGTAATGGATTGGCAAAAGACTGACCCTACTACCTGCGGAGGATCTTTCCCTCACCGTGCTGCGCAACACGCTACGCGGACCCCTGATTCCCGGCCATGGAGGGCTTCATTCCATGACGAAGCCGCTACATGACCGGAATCGGCCAGAGACAGGTCAGATGTCCAGGGGGAAGCCGGTGTAGGCCTCCGCCAGGTCGGTCTCGGCCGCCCTGGAGGAGGCGATCCGGCCGAGGCGGGCCAGCTGGAGGCGGGCGTCGAAGGGGGTGTCGTCGGGGCCGGGGTGGAGCAGGGTCGTCATGTCGTACGAGAACCGCTCGGCCTGCCAGATCCGGCGCAGGCAGGTTTCCGAGTAGGTCTCCAGCAGTTCGGGCGAGCCCGTCTCCTGCTCGTGGGCGAGGGCCCGGGCGAGGGTGACCACGTCGCCGACGGCGAGGTTCAGCCCCTTGGCGCCGGTCGGCGGCACGATGTGGGCGGCGTCCCCGGCCAGGAAGAGCCGTCCGTGCCGCATGGGCTCGTGGACGTACGACCGCATGGGCGTGACCGACTTCTGGGTGATCGGCCCGCGCTCCAGGCGCCAGTCGTCGTCGGTCTCGAAGCGCCGCTCCAGTTCGTCCCAGATCTCCTCGTCGCGCCACGCCTCGGCGTCCGTGTCGGCCGGGACCTGGAGGTAGAGGCGGGAGACGGACGGGGAGCGCATGGAGAGCAGGGCGAAGCCGCGGTCGTGACGGGCGTAGACCAGTTCGTCGTGGGAGGGGGCGACGTCCGCGAGGATGCCCAGCCAGGCGTAGGGGTACGTCCGTTCGAAGACCCGGGAGAGGGACTCCGGGAACGCCTTGCGGGCGACTCCCCAGAAGCCGTCGCAGCCGACGACGTACGCGCACTCCAGGATGTCCTCCCGGCCCTCGTGCCGGAACCGCACCCGCGGCCGCTCGCTCTCGGCGCCCTCGACCTCCAGCGCCTCCGCCTCGAAGACCAGCGGGCCGCCCTCCTTGAGCTGGAGGGCGATCAGGTCCTTGCAGACCTCGGTCTGGGCGTAGACCGTCACGGACCGGCCGCCGGTGAGGCCGGGGAAGTCCACGCGGTGACGCCTCTTCGCGAACCGCAGCTCGATGCCGTCGTGGCGCAGGCCCTCGCGGTCCATGCGCTCCCCGGCGCCGACCGTGCGCAGCACGTCCACCGTGCCCTGCTCCAGGATCCCGGCGCGCTGGCGGTGTTCGACGTAGGCGCGGTCGCGGCTCTCCAGGACGACCGAGTCGATGCCCGCGTTGTGCAGCAGCCGCGCGAGGAGGAGCCCGGCGGGTCCGGCTCCGATGATGCCGACGGTGGTGCGCATCGGTCGTTCCCTTCCCTTGCGGTTCGCCTGGTGAAATTTCCTTCACCGAGTTTCCCCGAGTCTCCGTCGGGATGTACCCCCTGTCAATGGACACACGCGATGTCCGCCGCGCGTGCCCGGCCGCCCGGCCCGCTGGAGGCGGTGGGGCAGAACGGCCGGAACACGGGACGGCGGGGCGGGGTCAGTGGCCCGGCCAGCCGTCCAGGTGGCGGTGCAGGGTGACATCGGTCTTCGGATCGCCCTTCGGGGCGTTCGCGACCGCGTCATGGAGGACGGTGGTGACCTCGGCGGCGAGCCCGTCGACCTTCGTGCGCAGGTCGGCGGCGGGCAGCGTGGAGCGGGTCAGCTCGTCCAGCCGGCGGTGGATGTCGTCGAGCTTGCCGCGGGTGGCGTCGTCGAAGCGCAGCGCGGTCGGCGTGGAGACGACGAACTGGTAGGCACCGGCCAGGGTCTGGCAGCCCGTGCACTCCTTGTTGGCGGCGTCGCTCAGGTTCACCGCGTTCAGGTGCGTGTGCTCCCCGGCGATCGTGACGATCTGGAAGGACAGCGCCACCGAACGGCAGTGGTCGTCCACCGAGCAGCCGGCCCCGACGGCGTTGGCCTGGTTGCGTGCGGTGGCGGCGTTCACCGTGCCGAACTGACGGACCGTGAACGAGTCCCTGGTCTGGGTGTGGTGCCCCCGGTCGGCGTGGCTGAAGACATGGTCGGAGGCGAACGCGGCGTGCGGTGCCAGGGTGGCCGCCTGCGCGGGTACGGCGGTGGCCGCCCCGGCGACCCCGGCGGCGAACAGGCCGATCCGGACGGCCCGTCGGGTGAGCGGGCCTGCGGTGGTGCGTGGTTTTCGGTGACTGCTCATGGCTTGCTCCTGTGTTCCTGCGGTAGGTGGTTCGGTGACCGTGGGCCGTCGTACGCGGTGCCCACGAGGCGTACGACGGCCCGCCGGCTCTCGTCAGGACGTGGCCGGGGCCGGAGGGCTCGACGAGGCGCTGGCCGGCGGCGCGGACGAGCTGGGCGTCTCGGACGCCGGGACGCTCTCCGACGGTGTGGGCGTCGGGGACGCCGGGGCGCTCTCCGACAGCGTGGGCGTCGGATCGGCGGCCGTTCCCCCGCTGGAGGGCACCGGCGACTTGGTGGCGCCCTTGCCGGGGGCGGCCGACACCGAGGCGGACGGCGACGCCGAGGCGGACGCACCGCGTGCGGACTCCTCGGCCGAGGGCCCGGCGCTCGCCCCGGGCGAGGCGCCCGGCACCCCGGACACCGTGTCCGACGGGGCACCGGAACCCGTCGGCTCCGGGGTCGAGGCCTGCCGCGGCGGCGGCGGTGCCGTGGTCGGCACCCCCGGCTGGAGGATCGGTGCGATCGGCGGCTGCTTCGGCAGCGGCTTCGGGGTCATCCCGGACACCCAGGCATAGCTGAGACCGGTGAGCCCGGCGAGGGCGAGGGCGCAGACCACCAGCCGGAGCCGGGGCCGGCCCGCCGTCGACCGTTTCGCGGCCCGGATGATCCGTCCGCCGATCTTCACGGACAGATAGACGACACCGGCCATCGGGCACAGCAGCATCACGCAGCCGATGGTCCCGACCAGCCCCTCGACGATCTTCCCGTCCACGAACGCCGAGCCGGTGCCCAGGAGTTGCTCGGTCAGCGAGCGGGTCATCGTGGTGAGGATCCGCGGCAGGTTCCACAGGGCGTAGCCGAGTTCGCCGATGATCAGCGGGACCATCGTCAGCACCCAGGTGGCGACGATCGCGCGGGCCGACTTCTTCAGCCCGGCGACCTCCTGGCGGGCCTTGTCCCCCTTCGGCCCCGGCACCAGGCCCAGCAGGATCGGCTTGATCTTGCCGTACAGGTCCGGGACCCCGGCCAGGTCGCCGAGGATGTAGTAGCCGTCCAGCCGTACGGCCGGCATCAGCTGCTCCATGATCTCGAAGTGCCCGAGGTACACCGTGGCCAGGAAGAACTGGGCCCCGGTGGCGAAGTAGGCGCCGGCCATGGCCAGCATGAAGACGACGTTGAAGTAGACGCCGCCCAGGTCGGTGCGGAGCCGGCCGGCCCGTCCGATCCGGTAGACGTCGGTGACGTCGGTGTACATCGAGGGCCAGATGAGGAAGAGCCCGCACCCGATGCAGCCGGGCCGGGCCCCTCCGTATCTGCACGCGGAGGCGTGGCCGAACTCGTGGAAGACGAGGGAGGCCACGGTGAGCACGAAGACGACGAGGATCAGGACCGGCTGGTCGAGCACCTCCAGGACCGGTTCGATCGCCCCGAAGAACCCGAACAGCCAGACGTCCATGGCGACGGCCGAGCCCAGCACCAGCGCGACCACGGCCGGCCGGTGCAGCCACGCCAGCGAACGCGCGATCTTCGTCGTCCGCTTCTCGTTGAAGATCACCCGGTGGCCCTTGAGGGCCAGCAGCAGGTCGGAGCGCGGGGCGTCGACCTCGTCGTCCTCCTGGCCCTCCGGGACCGTCACACCCAGCGGCTGAAGCTTCTTCTCGACGAGGAAGCGGATGTTCTCCCCGCTGACCTCGCGGCCGAAGCGGGCGCTGACCCGGTGTGCGATGGCCTCGGCATCGCGGACGCCGTCGACCGACGACGCCACCAGGTACAGCAGCCTGGACAGCTGCACGACCTGCCCGTCCCCCCGACGGGCGATGTACTTGGGCTCGGTGAAACCCGACCCCTGGTACTCGCCGTGCAGCCGCAGTCCCGCGCTGAGCCTCGGGACCGGCGACGGCGGGTCGACCACCGGCAGGTTGCCCGTCGCCACCTGCTCGTAGGTCACCGGCCAGCCGCCGGGTCCGGGCACCGGGCCCGTGTCGTACAGTGCGGCGGTCCCGTCTCCGAGCACCGTCATGTGTGGTCTCCCCCCGGATCCCCCATGCAGTTCCCCCCAGGCCCCGATGGCCCCCCTGGCCCCTGTGGCCCTCACGGCCGGAGGAGCGCCACCGCCGGGGCGACGGCGGCGGCGCTCCCGGGTACTACTGGTTGACGCTGATCGACTGCACGGCCTGCGACTCGGCGGACGACCAGGCCGAGTGGTCGTTCAGCGCGGCGGACTGGTTGGACGCGTCGATGTTCGCGATGTGCTTGGTGACGTTGACCGTCTTGCCGAAGCTGAACTTCAGGCGGCCGAGGGCCTCGCGGCCCGGCAGCAGCTCGGCGGACTCGTTCTCCAGCTCGTTCATGTCCATGCTCATGACGGATGTCCTTTCGTTTCGTGTGCGGTGAGGTCGAGGTCGTTCCCGACGGCCCCGGCGCCGTGCGCCGGGACGGTGTTACTGGGTGACGCTGATGCTCTGGGCGGCGCCGGAGTCGGCCACCGACCACGACGAGTGGTCGTTCAGCGCGGCGGACTCGTTGTGGGCGCTGATGTTCGCGACGTGCTTGGTGACGTTGACCGTCTTGCCGAAGCCGAACTTCAGCCGGCCCAGGGCCTCACGACCCGGCAGCAGCTCCGCGGACTCGGCCTCGAGCTCATGGGCGTCCATCATGATTTTTCCCCCTCAGGGATAGACATTTCCGATCGGAACGAGTCAGGTTCCCCCCGGACTCTGTCCAATCTGGTCGGACGAGCTGTCCAACGAGATTGGACACTACGGGCTCGGGAACCCCTCGCGCAACCCCTTCCGGAAATCACCCCCTCGGCCTATCGGCTACCCGACCGTAGAATCGGGCCCGACATGGCGGACTCCGCCGGCGGCGAGCAGGAAGTGACGGTCAGTGGCCAACGCACTGCAGCAGTTGATCCGTGAGCACCTCGACCGCAAGGGCTGGTCCTACGGTGACGTGGCGCGCCGCGGCTCCATCCCCCGCTCCACCGTCCACCACCTGGCCACCACCGACCGCGTGGTCCGCATGCCCCAGACGACCACCCTGGAGGGCCTGGCCAAGGGCCTGGAGATCCCGCTGGAGACGGTGCGCCGCGCCGCCGCCGAGGCCTGCGGGATCCATGTGTACGACACCTCGCCGGACGCGGATCCGAACACCCCCGCCGCCGACCCCGAGGTCGCGCTGCTCATCGCGAGCGTCCAGAAGCTGTCGTCCGACGACCGCCGCCATGTCGCCGCGCTGGTCGAGTCCCTGCTGGACCGCGCCCCACGGGAGAAGTGACCGCACCGGACCGCCCCCGGCGGATCGCCACCGAACAACTTTCGTACGCGCTTCCGTCAAGTCGGAAAAAGAATCCGACTCCGCACGAAAGCGGGAAGATCCAGGGCTAGTCTCTCGTTCTGCCCGGGAC
This sequence comes from Streptomyces sp. NPDC048277, assembly GCF_040652235.1. Taxonomy (NCBI): domain Bacteria; kingdom Bacillati; phylum Actinomycetota; class Actinomycetes; order Kitasatosporales; family Streptomycetaceae; genus Streptomyces; species Streptomyces sp. NPDC048277. The sequence goes on along the minus strand of NZ_JBEZLQ010000007.1, from coordinate 277,636 downwards.
GCGAGAGCCGCACGACCACGGGCTCTCAGGGGGAAGATGTGTTGTTCGTGCACGGCGGACCCGCGACAGCCGTGGTCCGAAACCCCGACGGCAAGTCGGTCGTCCTGCTGTCCGGGGAACTGCCCGAGGTGCTCACCGACGCGTCGGTCGCCGAACTCCTGGACCTGGCCGCGGCCATCCTGGACGCCGGCGAACTCATCCTGTTCGAGGAGTGCCTGGACGCCCTGCGCCGCAACGGAATGCGCGCGGGCCGCCGTATCGAGGTCGACGGCGCGGTCCTGACGGTGTACGAGGGGTGAGCCCCGCCGCGCCCGCGAAGGGCGCGGCAGAGGCCCGGCGTCACGTGGTGTCAGGTCATGACGGCGGGGGCAGGGGCGGGAGGTGTCCGCCGTAGAGCCAGGCGTACAGCAGCGGCTCGACCGTCGCGGGCATGGAGCGTCCGGCGTGGGCGATGAAGGCCGCGGTGTCGGCGCTCCTGCCGCGGTGGGCGTGGTGCCAGCCGCGCAGCATCGCGAAGAACCGCTCGTCACCCGCTGTCAGACGCAGCGCGTGCAAGGTACACGCGCCGCGGGTGTAGACGCGGTCGTCGAACATCCGGTCCGGTCCGGGGTCGGCGATCCGCAGGCCGTCCTGTCTCCGCGCCAGCGTGCGCCAGGCCGCCCTGGCGATGGTGTCGGCGGAGTCCTCGCCGATGTGCTCCGACCACAGCCACTCCCCGTAGGTGGCGAAGCCCTCGTTGAGCCAGATGTCCCGCCAGTCCCGCAGGCTCACGCTGTTGCCGTACCACTGGTGGACCAGTTCGTGGGCGACGAGCGTCTCCCAGGTCCGGGCGCCGTCGACGTGGTTGCGGCCGAAGACGGACGCGGTCTGGTTCTCGACGGGTTCGTCGAGGTCGGCGTCCACCACGACCGCGCCGTACGTCTCGAAGGGATACGGACCGAACCAGCCGGTGAACGTCTCGAACATCTCGGGCTGGCGGGCCAGGTCGTGCTCGGCCTGCCGGGAGAGGCGGGCGGGGTACGCGTCGCGGCCGGTGACCGGGCGGCCGGTCGCGGTGTCGCGGGCCCGCCAGGTCCGCTCGGCGAAGCGGCCGGTGTACAGCGCGGCGAGGTAGGGGGCCATGGGGCCCGGGTGGTGGTACGTCCAGCGCTCGGTGGAGCCCGTGCCGCTGTGCTCCCGGAGGGTGCCGTTGGCAAGCGCGCGGTGGCCGCGGGGCACGGTCACCCGGAAGGTGAACTCGGCCTTGTCGTCCGGCCGGTCGTTGCACGGGAACCACGACGGGGCGCCGAGCGGCTGGGAGGCCACCAGCGTGCCGTCGTGCGGGTCGCCGGTGCGGTCCCAGCCGATCCGCCCGAACGGTGTGCGCACCGGGCCGGGCCGGCCGCCGTAGCCGATCTCCAGGGTGAACGGCGTGCCCGCCGTGACCGGGCGCGGTGCCGGCAGGATCAGCTTGTGCCCCTTCCGGCCCGGGCGCACCGGGACCCCGTCGACCCGGGCGTCGCGCACGCTCAGCCCGGCGAGGTCGAGGTGGACCTGGCGCAGCGTCCGCTCGGCCACCGCGCGGATGTGCGCCCGGCCGTCGAGGGTGGCGGCGGCCGGGTCGTACGCCAGGTGCAGGTCGTAGGCGAGGGTGCGGTGGTCGTGGGTGCCGTGGCTCGCGAAGTAGCGTTCGGCCTGCCGGGGCAGGCCGTCCATGGCCGTCACCGCCAGCGGGGCGAGTGCCGCGCCGCGGAGCAGCGCGCGCCGGCTGCACCAGGTCATGCCGCCTCGCCTTCGCCGAAGCCGGCCGTGGTGCCGGTCGCGGTGCCGGTCGCGGGGACACCGGCGATGGGGTTGCCGGCCCAGCGGGTGCCGTCGGGCACGCTCTCGCCGCGCATCACGAGGGAGGCCGCGGCGACGGACGCGCCCGCGCCGATGGTGGTGCCGGGCAGGGCGATGCTGTGCGGGCCGAGGGAGGCGCCGGCGGCCAGCCGCACGGTGTCCATCCGCATGATCCGGTCGTGGAACAGGTGGGTCTGCAGGACGCATCCGCGGTTGACGCTGACCCCGTCGCCGAGGCTGACCAGATCGGTCTCCGGCAGCCAGTAGCTCTCGCACCACACCCCGCGCCCGACGCGCGCGCCGAGGCTGCGCAGCCACCAGTTCAGCGCGGGCGTGCCGAGATGCGCTCCCGCGCCCCAGGGCACGGCCAGCACCTCCACGAACGTGTCGAACAGCTCGTTGCGCCACACGAACGACGACCACAGGGGCCGCTCGACCGGCCGGAAGCGGCCCACGAGCAGCCACTTGGCGCCGGTCGTGGTCAGACAGGCCAGCACGGAGGCGAGCAGGAGCAAGGGGGCGCCGACGAGCGCGGCCAGCGGAAGTCCGCCGCGGTCCAGGGCCTCCTGTTCGGTGAGGAACAGGCCCTCGGCCAGGAGCGTGCCCAGGATCACGGGCAGCAGACGGCACAGTTCCACGGCGGCGCGGGCCGCCACCAGCCGCCGGCGCGGGGCGAACGTCCGCGCGGGGTCCGCGTTGTCGGGCACGCGCGGCAGCGGCAGCACGGGCCGGCCGATCCAGGACATGCCTGGCGCGCCGTGGGCCGGCGCGTCGGACAGGACGCCCACGAGCGCCCGGTCGGGGACCTCGCGGCCGGGTGCGACGATGCCCGAGTTCCCCACGAACGCGCGCGCCCCGATCCGCACGGACCCCAGCCGCATCCAGCCGTCGCGCAGTTCGAACGGCGCGACGAGCGTGTCGTCGGCCAGGAACGCCCCGTCGTCCACGTGGAGCAGGGAGGGCAGCGGCAGCACGGTGGAGATCTCGGTGCCGCGGCCGACGCGGGCGCCGAGCAGCCGCAGCCAGTACGGCGTGGCCAGACTCGCGTAGAGCGGGAACAGGCTGCCGCGGGCCCCGTCGAGCAGCCGGGTCACCAGCCAGGCCCGCAGGGCCACGCCCCCGTCCGCGTGGTGCAGGCCGGGCTTGACCGACCGGCCCAGCAGACGCACGGTGCCCGCGGTGACCAGCATCCCGCACACCGTGGTCAGGACCGTGAACAGCGGTGCGGCCGCGAGCAGATGCCCGGCCGCGCCCGGCAGCGTCGGCGTGCGGCGCACCAGCAGCCAGGTGACGAACAGCGCCGGGACCGCCGCGAGCAGCGACAGCAGGGGCAGCAGGCCGAGGCAGAGCGCGTAGGCCAGGTGCCGGCCGCGCGAGCGGGGCGCGGGCCGCGCGGGCCAGCCGACGCCCGCGAGGCGTTCGGCGGGCTCGGCCGGCCGGGCGGGGGAACCGGTCCACACCTGGCCGTCGGGGATCCGGCCGTCGAGGCAGCCGCCGGCGGCCAGTTCCGCACCGCGTCCCACCACCGCGCCCGGCAGCAGGGTGCTGCGGTGGCCCACCCGGGCGCCCGCGCCGACGGTGACGGTGCCGACGTGCAGCCGGTCGCCGTCGAGCCACCAGCCCGCGATGTCCGCCTCGGGCTCGACGCTGCATCCGTCGCCCAGGTCGGCCAGGCCCGTCACCGGGGGCATGGTGTGCAGCCGTACCTCGCGTCCGGTCCGGCAGCCGAGGGTCCGGGCGTACAGCGCGGCCCACGGGGTGCCGAGCAGCGTGGGAACGCCGAACGCGGCCACCGCCCGTTCCGCGGTCCACAGCCGCAGATGGACGCGTCCGCCGCGCGGATACGCGCCCGGGGTGATCGAACCGGCCAGCGTACGGGCGAGGACCGCGCCGGTCAGGCAGCGCACCGGAGCGCTGAACAGCACCGCCCAGCCCACCAGGACGAGCCACCAGGAGGTGTGCGGGGCCCAGCGGTGCGGGGCGATCCAGCCGAGCACGTCGTCCGCCGCCGCCAGGCCGACCAGACCGCGCAGCCCGGTGATCCCGTAACCGGCCAGGACGACGAGGAACTGGACGACGGCGGTCCCCCGGGGCACCGGCCGGACGGGGCGTGCCGCCCGCACGGAGCCGGCCAGGGAGTCGAGATGGCCGGCCATGTCCCGGAGCACGGGGTGCCGGTACAGGTCGGCGACGGAGAGACCCGGATGGTCCTCGCGCAGGATCGAGGCCATCCGGGCGGCGGTCAGGCTGCTGCCGCCGAGGTCCACGAAATGGCTGTCGGGGCCGGGCCGCAGGCCCAGCAGCCGCTCCCAGACGTCCGCCAGCCGGGCGGCCGTCCCGTGCAGCCGGTGCGCCGTTTCGCCACCGGGGTCGCCGCCGGCCAGGGGCACCGGCCAGGGCAGCGCCTTCCGGTCGACCTTGCCGGACGCGCGCGTGGGCAGGTCCGCCACCTCGGCCAGGACCGGTACCAGCGGCGCGGGCAGCCGCTCGCCCAGCCGTGCCCTGGCCTTGGCGGCCTCGAAGACGGAGCGTCCGTCGGCCGCCCGCTGCGGGACGACGTAGCCGACCAGCACCTGGGCACCGGCCGCGGTGGACTGCACGGCCACGGCCGCCCCGCGCACGCCCGGCAGGGCGAGCAGGGCCGCGTCGATCTCGCCGAGTTCGACCCGGCGTCCGCCGAGCTTGATCTGGTCGTCGACGCGTCCGAGGAAGACCAGTCCCTCGGCGTCGGCGCGCACCAGGTCGCCCGAGCGGTAGGCGCGCGGTGAGTCCAGCGCGGGGCACGGCCGGAAGCGCTCCGCGTCCTTGACGGGGTCGAGGTAGCGTGCGGTGCCGGCGCCGGCGATGACCAGTTCGCCCGGCTCGCCGTACGCCACCGGGTGCCCGGCCTCGTCCACCACCGCCAACTCCCAGCCGGCCAGCGGCAGTCCGATGCGCACCGGCCGGCCGGGCTCCAGCGGGGCGGCGCAGGCCACGACGGTGGTCTCCGTGGGGCCGTAGGTGTTCCACATCTCCCGGCCGGGGCGGGCGAACCGTTCGACGAGGCCGGGCGGGCAGGCCTCGCCGCCCAGGATCAGCAACCGCACCCGGCTGAGCGCGTCCGGGGGCCACATGGCCAGCAGCGTGGGGACGGCGGAGACGACGGTGATGGCACGTTCGTCGAGCCAGGGGCCCAGTTCGTGGCCGGCCCGTACCAGGGCCCGTTCGGCCGGCACCAGGCAGGCGCCGGAACGCCACGCCAGCCACATCTCCTCGCAGGAGGCGTCGAAGGCGACGGACAGTCCCGCCAGCACCCGGTCGCCGGGGCCGAGCGGACGGTCGCCCAGGAACAGCCCGGCCTCGGCGTCCACGAAGGCGGCGGCGGACCGGTGGGTGACGGACACGCCCTTGGGCGCACCGGTCGAACCGGACGTGAAGATGATCCACGCGTCGTCCCCGGGAGCGGGCCCGGAGCGCACCGCCGCCCCGGACGGCGCGGCTAGGCCGGCGGGCTGCGGGTGCGGCCCCATGACGTGGCACACCCCGGCCTCGCGGAACACCGTGGCGGCGCGCTCCTCGGGATCGTCGGCGTCGACCGGGACATAGGCCGCGCCGCAGTGCAGTACGGCGAGGATCGACAGGTACAGCTCGGCGGTGCCCGACGGCACCCGTACGCCGACCCGGTCGCCGGGGCCGATCCCCTGTTCGGTGAGCCGGCGACTGCGTCGGCGGGTCTCGGCGCACAGGTCACGGTAGGACCGCACCTCGGCGCCCGTGTCCAGGGCGGGTGCGTCCGGATTCAGGGCGGCGGTGGCTTCCAGGATGTCGACGAGGGTACGCGGCGACGCGGCCGGCGCGGAGCGGAAGAGGGCCCGATCCCCGGGGGGTTCGGCGGACGGGGGCGGGGCATCGAGTGCGGTCGATGTCACAGCAGTGCCTCTGACTTTCGGTCCTACGGGCTTGGAGCTTCTTATGACCTGTCAGATGGCTGTGTGCGTGGGGAAGTTCGCCAACTCCGAGCAATTGAATAAGCGCCCATCCATGGGACGAAATTGACGAACCGTAGACCCTGGCGATCCGATTCCATCACCTTTCGCACGCTCATTTAGATTCCGGAAAGAATCCAACGAGAAAGTGGCACATGTTTTCCGTGAGAGCCCCGTCGTGACGACGGAACAGACGCCTCCGCCGCAGGTGGGAGGGGTGCTTCAGGTGATCCTTCCTGGTGGCTCCGACCATATTCGAACGCGGGTTTCACGGCCTGGTGCGCCGCACCCGGATGGACTGCAGCAAACCGATCGCGACCCACACCGCGAACATCGACGAACCGCCGTAGGAGACGAACGGCAGCGGAATTCCGGCCACCGGCATGATGCCGAGCGACATTCCGATGTTCTCGAAGGACTGGAAGGAGAACCAGGCGACGATGCCGGCGGCGATGATCGTGCCGTACAACTCGGTCGTCTCGCGGGCGATACGGCAGGAGCGCCACAGGATCACTCCCATCAGGGCGATGATCAGCAGGCCGCCCACGAAGCCGAGTTCCTCCCCCGCGACCGTGAACACGAAGTCGGTCTGCTGCTCCGGGACGAACTGGCCGGTGGTCTGCGCACCGTGGAAGAGGCCTTCGCCCGTCAGGCCGCCGGATCCGATGGCGATCCGGGCCTGGTCGGTGTTGTAGCCGACCCCGGACGGGTCCAGGCCCGGGTCGGCGAAGGCGGCGAAGCGGTTGATCTGGTACGGGTCGAGAAGGTGCAGCTGCCACACGGCGACGGCACCCAGGACCCCGATGCCGAGCAGGCCGAGGATCCATCGGCCGGCGGCGCCGGAAGCGAGCAGGACGCCGAGGACGGTGACCGTCATGACCATCGTCGAGCCGAGGTCGGGCATCAGCATGACGACCGCCATCGGCACGGCGGCCAGCCCCAGGGCCTGGAGCACGGTACGGCCGTCCGGGTACTCCCTGTCACCCGCGTCGACCTGCGCCGCTAGGACCAGCGCCATGCCCAGCACGATGGCGACCTTGACGAACTCCGAGGGCTGCAGCGAGAACCCGCCGCCCAGGACGATCCAGTTGCGGTTGCCGTTGATGGTCGCACCGAGCGGGGTGAGCACCAGCAGCACCCCGAGCACCGACAGGCCGTAGAGAACCGGCACCGCGTTGCGCAGGGTGCGGTGCCCCAGCCAGACCGTGCCGGCCATCAGGGCGAACCCGATGCCGAGGTTCATCAGATGCCGGACGAGGAAGTAGTACGGGTCGCTGTGGTTGATCGCGGTGCGGTTGCGGGTCGCGGAGTACACCAGGAGTGAGCCGATGAACGACAGGGCCAGGGCCGCCAGCAGTATCGGCCAGTCCAGCCGGCGGAGCACGGAGTCGCGCGCGAGGAGCCGCGTCCAGACGGGACGCCCGGGGCCGTAGCCCGGGACGGTGAAGCTGTTCGCACCGGTCATGTGCGTCCTCCGGCTTCCGCGCCTGCTGGGCCGTCACGTCGGCCATCTTAGATGCTCAGTTGCGCAATAGAGCAACAACACGTCGAACACCCCTCATGGACTTCGCGCAGCCACCGGACTTCGCCTAGCCCACCCCCACGGCCGCCGCCGGGGACTCCGCCGACGCGGGCTGGATGTGCGTCCAGCCCCGGCCGGACGCGGCGCTGCTCCACCCGCGGTGGTCGAACGTGACGGACGTGACGGACGCGGAGTGCAGCGTGCCGGCGTGACAGACCAGCCACAGGGCGAGGGACCAGCCCGTGGCCGTCTCGGTGACCGGGTAGGTGACGCTGTCGCCGGCCGTTGCGACGGCGGCCGGCACCGCGCCGAACTCGCGCCGGACCTCCGCGGCGACACCACCGGCGTCATGGCCGCCCTCGTGCACAACCCCCGCCGCACCGCGGCCCCGATCCGCCTCGACGCCGCCGGTACCGCTCCCTCCGTCGGCAGGAACGGCGTTCGTGCCGCCCTCCCCCGCCGCGCGCAGCGTGCAGCTCAGCGCGGGCCCGTCCTGCCCCGTCAGCACGTTGGCCAGCGTCGCCGCCATGACCTCGTGCCGCGCGTAAGCCGTCGGGTAGCCACTGTGCTGGACGTTCTGTGCGGCGACGGTGACCGGCAGACCGGTGTAGTCCGGCACCTTGACCAGCGCGTCGAAGAACCTGCCCGCCGCGTAGACCGGGTCGCGGATCTGGGCGGCGCTGCCCCAGCCCTGGGACGGGCGCTGCTGGAACAGGCCGAGCGAATCCCGGTCCCCGTGCGCGAGATTGCGCAGTTTGGACTCCTGGATCGCGGTCGCCAGGGCGATGATGACGGCCTGTTCCGGCAGACCGCGTGCATGGGCCACCGCCGCTATGGTCGCGGCGTCGGACGCCTGGTCCGGATCGAGGGTGACGGTCGTGCCGTCCGCGCCGCGCGCCGTGCACACGTCGGACACCGCCGAGTGGACGAACCGGACGGCGAGATAGCCCACGAGTGCGAGGACCACACCCACCCCGATCAACACCGGCCACAGGCCACGGTTCCCCCGCCTGCGTGCTGTTGCCACGCCGACCCTCCTCTTACCCGCCCTCGGCTACAGTTCAGTTGCATTGTTGCGCAAGTGAGTGAATCTTCCGGCGGCGGCCCGGCGCGGGATACCGTCGGCGGATCCGATCGAGGGGGACGGCATGACGGGTCGGCGGGGACCGGCGGCACCGGAAGTGCGGCCAGGACGGCCAAGGCGGCCGGGACGGCTGAGCGACCGGAACCTGGAGCTGGTCCTGCTCCTCGGCGCGGTCCTCATCTGCGTGTACGGCTATGCCGAGACGGCCCTCGCCGTCACCGGGAAGCTCACCCCCGGCATGGGGACGACCTGCGCGGTCGCGGCCGTGCTGCCGATGGTGTGCCACGGCCTCGTACGCCGGTTCGCGCCGTACGCCGATCCGCTGATCCTGCCGCTCGCCACCCTGCTCAGCGGCCTCGGTCTCGTCCTCATCCACCGCCTCGACCTCGCCTACCGCAGCGCCTACCACTCGGCGCCCTCGGCGCCGGGGCAGCTGATGTGGTGCGGCATCGCCGTGGTGGTGTTCGCGGCGGTGGTGGTGCTGCTCAGGGATCACCGCAGGCTCCAGCGCTATCCGTACGTCACGATCACCGTGGGCCTGGTCCTGCTGATGGCGCCCGCGTTCTATCCCGGCGACGTCTACGGCGCGAAGCGGTGGATCTTCATCGGGCCGCTGTCCTTCCAGCCGGGCGAGTTCGTGAAGATCGTCATCGTGGTGTTCTTCGCCGGATACCTGACGCTGCGCAGGGACGCCCTCGCGCTCGCCGGGCGGCGCCTGATGGGGATGTACCTCCCGCGGGGGCGGCAGTTGGGCCCGGTCGCGGCCGTGTGGATCCTCAGCTTGCTCGTCCTCGTCTTCGAGCGGGACCTCGGCACCTCGCTGATCTTCTTCGGCCTGTTCGTGATCATGCTGTACATCGCCACCGAGCGGACCAGCTGGGTGGCGTTCGGTGTCGTCATGTTCGCCGTCGGAGCCTTCGTCGTCGGCTCCTTCGAACCACACGTCCACGGCCGTGTCGTCGCCTGGCTGCACCCCATGGACATCTTCCTGCCGCCCGACAAGCGCCCGGCGGGACTCGTCTCGGACCAGGCCGCCCAGGCCCTGTTCAGCTTCGGCTCGGGCGGCGTCCTCGGCACCGGCCTCGGCCAGGGCCACCCGGAACTCATCGGCTTCGCCGGGCGCAGCGACTTCATCCTCACCACCGTCGGCGAGGAACTCGGACTGACCGGCGTGACGGTCGTCATCCTCCTGTACACCCTGCTCGCCGAACGCGGCCTGCGCACCGCCCTGGCCGTCACCGACCCGTTCGGCAAGCTGCTCGCCGCCGGTCTGTCCACGGCGCTCGTGCTGCAGGTCTTCGTCGTCGCGGGCGGGGTCACCGGGCTCATCCCGCTCACCGGAAAGGCTCTGCCGTTCCTCGCCCAGGGCGGCTCGTCCATGGTGGCCAACTGGATGCTGATCGCCGTCCTGATCAAGGTCAGCGACACCGCGCGCCGGCCCCTGCCCGTCCCGGCCGCGGACATCAGCGCCGCCGAGACCCAGCTCGTACGGCCCTGATCCCGCCGTCCCCGCCGGCGCTTCTCGTCGCGTCGGCAGGGCGGGGTCACCGCGTCACGCCAGCGTGAAGTACGCGAGGCTGCCCAGCCCGGCCACCGAGCAGTAGACGGCGAACGGGATGAGGGTGCGGTTCTCGAAGTACCGGACCAGGAAGCGGGTGGCGAGGTACGCCGCCACGAACGCGGCCACGCTGCCGGCCAGCAGCGGGCCGCGCAGGCCGTTGCCCTGGGCCCCGAGCAGCGGCGGCAGCTTGAGCAGCGCGGCTCCGCCGATCACGGGGGTGGCGAGCAGGAAGGCGAAGCGGGCGGAGTCCTCGTGGTTGAGGCCCTTGAAGATGCCCGCGCTGATGGTGGAGCCGGAGCGGCTGATGCCGGGGAAGAGGGCGAGGATCTGGGCCAGGCCGATCGTCACGGCCTGCCGGGTCGTCATCCGGGTGATCCGCAGGTCCGACCGCTCCTCCGGCGACAGATGCTCCTCGTCGGGGGCGACGGCGGCGGTCCCGGCTCTCCTGCGGCCGGTACCGCCGCGGCGCAGTTGCTCGGTGACGAAGAGCACGATGCCGTTGAGCGCGAGGAAGATCGCGGTGGGGATCGGGCGCCCCAGCGTCGTACGGAACACCTTGTCGAGCGCGACGCCGGCGACCGCGACCGGGACGCACGCGGTGACGATCAGCCAGGCGAGCCGCTGGTCCACGGTCTCGACCCGGCGCTGGGTGATCGACGTCGCCAGGCCGCGGATCACCCTGACCCAGTCGCGCCGGAAGTAGACGACGAGCGCCAGCGCGGTGGCCAGATGCAGGCCGACCAGCTCGTTGAGGTAGAGGGACCCGTCGGCGGAGACGTTCAGGTCCTGCTTCCAGTGCCCGCCGAGGAGTGCGGGTATCAGGATGCTGTGCCCCAGGCTGGAGACCGGGAACAGCTCGGTGACGCCTTGCAGCAGGCCGACGCCCACGGCTTCGGGATAGGTCAGAACGGACATCGGCCGGCCTCCGCCTCCTGATGCGCGACAGTACGGAGCCGAGGGTCCCGCCCGCGCGGCGAGCGGCTCGGCCCGCGGAAGGTACAACATGCGGGCAAGAATCCGGACAGACCCCAGGAAGCCAATGGGGCACCGAATGCCGGGAAAGAGATGATTTCACCCGACTGGTTCCCTGCCGGGCGGGCTCCCGCGGCGGACCGGCGGAAGCGCTACGGTGAGAAGCAGGTAATACGCGACCGGACGCCGCCCCTCCGACCGCGCCGCACCTCGGTCACCGCCCACTGCACGCCCCGGATCGGTGGTCCCGGATCTTCAAGGATTTCACCGAATCCAGCCAGCCACAGGGTCGCCGCGTTCACCGCAGGGCCGAGCAGGCCCTGATGGAGGCCCACCCGGCCGAAGCGGGAGTCGCGCTGTCAGGGGCGCGTCTGCGTGCCGTGCGGGCGGAGGCCCGGCGCGGGCAGGCCGCTGTCGAAATCCGCAGGCAACGGGCCTTCCTGACCGCATTGGTCCCGCACACCGCTGTTGTACTCGCCTCCCCCAAGGTGGCCCAACAGCGGTACGGGAACGGCGGGTGCCGGCGCACCGTACTGCCGGTCGCCGTTCCGCCCCGTCACCAGGCCGGAGAGGCGGTCGGAGGGCTCCAGGCCGAGTTCGCCGGCCAGCAGGACGCGAAAGCGCTGGTACTCGCGGTGCGCCTCGACAACGTTGCCCTCCGCCAGGTGCACCAGGATGACCGCACGCCGTGCGCTTTCCCGCAGCGGGTCGCCGCGGACGGCCGCGAGCGCCGTGTCCAAGGCAGCCGCGTACTCTCCGCCCGTGCACAGCGCGGTGGCGGCTGCCTCCAGCGCGTGGAGGTGGAGTTGACGCAGCCGGTCGCGCTCGAAGACCACCCAGTCCTCGTACCATCCGGGTAATAACTCGCGTATCCGCAGATTCAGCAGGGCAGGCCCCGCGGTGCCGGAGTCGGCCGACCGGGCGGCGACCCGGTGGGCGAACTCGGTCACGTCGGCGCTGACGAAGCTCGCCAGCGCCAACCGGCGGTGCTCTCCGGTGACCAGCCCCGGAACCACCTGGTTGATCCGCCACACAGTCGTCCGGAGACTGCCGAGCGCACGCTCCTCGGACACATCCCCCCACAGAGTGCCTGCGACGACCGTGCGCGGCGCGGGCCCCTGGATGGCCAGATAGGCCAGCAGCCGCTGGGCGCTGTCGGCCAGGTGAACCCCGTCATCCCCTATCTCCAGACGGAAACCGTCGAACAGCTTCAGGTGTCCGCGCGTGGTCATCGGCGGCTCGGGCTGCTCGGGCACGACACTCATGCCACTTGCTCCCCCCTCGTCACTTGTTTAATTGCGCAAGAAATATATAGACGCGTGTGTCGGCGGAGTGCAGGTTTCGCACTGCCTTCATCACGTGTCGAACACCTGGTGCAACGAACGTGACGGTCCTGTGACGGAGGCGGTCGTAGCCTCGCGACCGGCGAGCCACCGGCCGCCTGACCGTCCGGCCTTCGCGCGCGGCCCGCCGCGCCGACGGGCCCCAGAAGGGAGCACCGTGACCACCAGCACTCCCTACCCCGGCGTCTACGTCCAGGAGGTCGCCAGCGGGGTGCGGACCATCACCGGCGTCGCGACCTCCATCACGGCGTTCCTCGGCAGGACCCGCCGTGGCCCGGTGGACCAGGCCACGGTCGTCAACAGCTTCGCCGATTACCAGCGGATCTTCGGCGGGCTGTCGCCGGACAGTACGGTGAGCTCCGCGGTACGCGACTTCTTCGCCAACGGCGGCGGTCAGGCTCTGGTGGTCCGGGTGACTCCCGGCACCGTCAAGGCGACCTTCGCCCGTCTCACCCGCCCGGCGGCGACGCTGGGCGGCAAGGACACCGGCAATGACACCGGCAATGACATCGCCGTCAGCACGGGCCTGGTGCTGGTGGCCGCCGAGCCCGGTTCGTGGGCCAACCAGTTGACCGCCGCCGTCGTCTACGACAGCACAGTGGACCTGACCGAGGTGGCCACGAGGCTCGGCACGACGCCCGACGAACTGTTCAACCTCGCCGTCACGGACGGCGCCACCGGGCAGCAGGAGACCATCCGCAACGTCACCGTCACCGCCAGCGCTCGGCGGCTGGACCAGGTGCTGCAGGCCGAGTCGCGGCTGGTGCGCGTGCCCGACCCGGCGGGCCTGCCCACGCAGCGCCCCCGGGAGACGGCCGCCGGTCAGCCGCTGGCCGTGGCCGAGGCCGACGCCGGCACGGACGGCGGCGATCTGACGGAGGACGACTACACCGCCCCCGCGTTGCAGGCCACCCACGGCGGACTGTACGCCCTGGACCAGGCCGACCTGTTCAACCTGCTGTGCATCCCGCCGCCCGTCCCCGGAGGCGACACCCCGCCGGGCGTCTACCAGGCGGCGCTCGCCTACTGCGTGCGGCGCCGGGCGGTGCTCATCGTCGACCCGCCGGGCGGGATGACCGTGGCGACCGCCGCCACAACTCTGTCCGGCCTCCAGCTCACCGGCCCGGACGCGCGCAACGCGGCGCTGTACTACCCCCGCATCCTCCAGGCCGACCCGGCAGCCGGCGGGCGGCTCGGCACGTTCCCCGCGTGCGGGGCGATCGCCGGGGTCATCGCCCGTACCGACGCCTCGCGCGGAGTGTGGAAGGCTCCCGCCGGGCTGGACGCGTCCCTCGCCGGAACGGCCGATCTCGCGGTCGGCCTCACCGACGCGGAGACCGGCGAGCTCAATCCGCTGGGCGTCAACTGCCTGCGGTCGTTCCCCGGCGCCGGGCTGGTGGTCTGGGGCGCGCGGACACTGCGGGGTGCGGACCAGCTGGCCGACGAGTACAAGTACCTGCCCGTGCGACGGCTGGCCCTCCACATCGAGGAGAGCCTGTACCGGGGCACGCAGTGGGCGGTCTTCGAGCCCAACGACGAGCCGCTGTGGGCGCAGATCCGGCTCAACCTGGGGGCGTTCATGCAGGGCCTGTTCCGGCAGGGGGCCTTCCAGGGCACCACCGCCCCTGACGCCTACTTCGTCAAGTGCGACCGCGAGACCACCACGGCGGACGACGTGAACCTCGGGCGCGTCAACATCGTCGTCGGCTTCGCGCCGCTGCGCCCGGCGGAGTTCGTGATCCTGCAGATCCAGCAGATCGCCCAGGCGTAGGCCGCACCGGGCGCGAGGAGCAGACCAATGGCCCAGTTCAGCGTGAACGCACAGCGCTTCGATCCGTACAAGAACTTCAAGTTCCGGGTGCGTTGGGACGGCCGCTACGTCGCGGGCGTCAGCAAGGTCGGAGCGCTCAACCGCACCACCGAGGTGGTCACCCACCGGGACGGCGGGGATCCCAGCAGCAGCCGCAAGTCGCCGGGCAGGACCGAGTACCAGGCCATCACGCTGGAGCGGGGCGTCACCCACGACACGGACTTCGAGACGTGGGCGAACAAGGTCTGGACGCACGGTTCCGGTCTCGGCTCCGAGGTCTCCCTGCGCGACTTCCGCAAGGACATCGTGATCGAGATCTACAACGAGGCCGGCCAACTCGCCCTCGCCTACAAGGTGTTCCGCTGCTGGGTCTCGGAGTACCAGGCGCTGCCCGAGCTCGACGCCAACGCCAACGCGGTCGCCATCCAGCACCTCAAGCTGGAGAACGAGGGCTGGGAACGCGACCTCGACGTGCCCGAGCCGACCGAGCCCAGCTTCACCCCGCCCGGCGCGTGACGCCCGTGACTCGGCGAGCGGTCGACGCGGCGGACCCGTCGTGGACGCTCGCGGCCTGGGAGCGCGGGCTGCGCGAAGGTCCGCTGGACCGGGCCGTGACGCTGCTGTCCGCGGTCGCCGGGCTGGGGCGCGAGGAGGCCGAGCACACCGAACTGGGTGACCGGGACGCGGTCTTGGCGACGGCACTGGAGCGGCTCGCCGCGGGTACCGCCGTATGGGGCTGCGTGCACTGCGTCGGGTGCGGCGAGCAGCTCGACGTGCCGGTCCATCCGGCGGCCCTGCCCCGCGGGCCGCGGTACGACCCGGCGCGGCCGCTGGAGGTGGAGGTCGCCGGCGTCCGGATCGCCTTCCGGCTGCCCGACACCGGTGACCTGCGGGCGCTGGCCGGCACCGACGATCCGGGGGCCGGCCGGTGGCTGCTGCTCGCGCGCTGCCTGCCGGACGGCGCGGACGGCGTCGACGAGGAGGCCGCGGCGCTGATCGAGGCCGCGATGGAGGATGCTTCGCCGGGCGCCGCGGTGACCCTCGCCGTGGACTGCCCGGTGTGCGCGGCGTCGACCGTCGCGGCCCTGGACGTCCCCGCTCTGCTGTGGGACCAGGTCCAGACCCGGGCTCTGGCACTGCTCCACGAGGTGCATGTGCTGGCCCGCGCCTACGGCTGGACCGAGCCGGACGTCCTCGCCCTCAGCCCGGCGCGGCGCGCCGCGTACCTGGAACTGGCGGGCGGATGAGCGGGCTCCTGACGGACCTCGTCGAGCGCACCCTGGGCCTCGTACCGGTGCTGGAACCGCGGCCGAGATCGCGGTTCGAACCCGTGGCAGAGGACGGTTTCGAGGTTGTGGCGCCCAAGCCCGTGGACGGCCTCCCGCGGGCGGACAGGGCGCCCCTGGACACGCGCCCGCCCGGCGCCGACGCGGCATCCGTGCAGGCGCCGCAGCGGGGACAGCAGGCGGAGCGACCCGTACCGGGGATCCTGCCGGTACGGGGAACCCCCGACGACGACGCAACACCCGCGCACACCCCACAGCCGGCACAACAGGCCGAGCGACCCGTACCGGGGATCCTGCCGGTACGGGGAACCCCCGACGACGACGCAACACCCGCGCACACCCCACAGCCGGCACAACAGGCCGAGCGTC